>JBKDOV010000139.1:0-26518 GCA_046342815.1 Cyanobacteriota bacterium | reverse complement strand
GGGGCGGCGATGTCCTGGCCGGCCAGGGGCGAGAGGGTCACCGCCTCGGCCCCGAGGTCGCGGAACAGGTAGGAAGCGAGGGCCGAAGCGCTGTTGAGATCCCCGTGCTTGGCATCAATGATCAGGGGGATGTCGAGCGGCACCAGTTCGCGCACCTCCCGCAGCAGCTCCAGCCCCACCGGCCCCAGGGCCTGGTAGAAGCCGAGGCTGGGTTTGTAGGCGCACACGTGGGGCGCGGTGGCCTCGATCACCGCCTTGATCCAGTGGCGGGCCTGGGAAAGAAACGACCGGCCGCCCATGCCACGGCGATGCGCCCAGCTCTGCAGCATCTCCGGGTTCGGGTCCAGTCCCGTCACCAGCAGCGACTGGCGATCAGCGATGGCGTCGGTGAGCTGGACGAAGAAGCCCATCGCACGGGGGAGGATGGGGTTGGTGTTAAGGCCTCTGAAGGGCCGGACGCGAGCCGCAGAAACAGCTCTTAACTCGGAAACCCACGGACTCAGGGACCCACCGGCAGGGGCAGCGGCCGATACTCCGCCTGCCAGCGGCAGGCCTCCAGCCGCGCCCGGGCCTGCTCCGGCGTGCTCGCGAGGCGCGCCAGCCCCTCGGCCACGGCCGCCAGGGCCACGGCTTCGGCCACCGCCTCCGACACCGGCCGCACCTGGGACAGGGGCGGCATCAGGGCGGCCTCCGGATCGCGGGCGGCCGGAATCTGATCGGCCAGGGCCTCGAGCGAAGCGTCGATCATCTCCTCACTCACCTCCCTTGCCCCCACGGCCATGGCGGCAAAACCGAGGCCCGGAAACACGAAGCAGTTGTTGCACTGGCCGATCACCCGTTCCCGCTCCCCCACCCGCACCGGCTCGAACGGACTGCCGGTGGCCACCAGGGCCCGCCCGCCACTCCAGGCGAGCAGATCGGCGGGGGTGATCTCCGCCAGGGAGGTGGGGTTGGAGAGGGGCAACACGATCGGGCGCTCCACCCCGCGGCAGAGGGCCTCCACCACCGCCCGGTCGAAGGCACCGGCCACGGTGGAGGTGCCGATCAGCACCCCCGGCCGGATCGCCTCCACCACCTCCAGCAGGCCGATGGGGCGCCCGGCTTCAAGACCGCTGTCGAGCCCGGCGTCGAGCCCGGCAGCGGCCAGCAGCGCCGCCGACTTCCGGTACGGAACCATGGCCGGAGCCAGGTCGGTCAGGCCCTCATGCACCAGGCCCTGGCGATCGATCAGCCACAGCCGCGCCGCGGCCGCCTCCGGCCCGAGCCCCTGACGCTGCAGCAACCGCAGCAAGCGCTCGGCGATGCCGCAGCCGGCGCTGCCGGCCCCGAAGATCACGATCGGGTCGTCCCCCAGCCGTTTGCCCAGGCCCTTGAGGCCCGCCAGGATCGCCGCGGTGGCCACTCCGCTGGTGCCCTGGATGTCGTCGTTGAAGCTCGGCACCCGCTGGCGGAAAGTGTCCAGCACCCGACGGGCGTTGGCGGCACCGAAGTCCTCCCAGTGCACCAGGGCTCCGGGGCACACCGCCTCCACCGCGGCGATGAACCGCTCCAGACAGGCGTCATAGGCAGCTCCCCGAAGCCGGGGCTGCCGCAGCCCCGGATAGGTGGGATCCTCAAGCAGATCGCTGCGATCGGTGCCCACATCGAGCATCACCGGCAGCCCCCGATCGGGCGACAGGCCGGCGCAGAGCGTGTAAACGGCCAGCTTGCCCTGGCAGATGTGGATGCCGCCCACCCCCTGGTCGCCGATGCCGAGGATCCCCTGGGCGTCGGTCACCAGCAGCAGCTCCGGAGGGGGGGCGCCGTGGGCGCAGCAGGCCTGGCGCAGGATCCGCTCGAACTCGTGCTGCTGCTCCGCCGCCAGATAGATCCCCTGCGACGGACTCCGGTAGGTGAGGCTGAAATGCTGGATCGCCTTGCCCACGGTGGGGGTGTAGACGATCGGCATCACCTGCACGATGTGGTCCGCCAGCAGCCGGTGAAACAGGGTGAGGTTGCGCTCCCTCAGCGTCTGCAGATAGGCGTAGCGCTCCAGGTCGCTGTCCATGGCGGCGAGGGCCCGGTGGCAGCGTTCCACCTGCTGGTCGATGGTCTCCACCTGCCAGGGCAGCAACCCCTCCAGGGCGAACGCCCTTCGCTCCTCGCGGCTGAAGGCGGTGCCCTTATTGAGCAGGGGGTCGTTCAGCAGGTCGGCGCCGCGCAGGGAGGGGGAAACGGGGGCATTGCCGACGACCACGGGGACGAAGACGGGAAGGATCCTGTTTAGGGCAACCCGGCCCCAGCGCCGTCTTGATGGCTACCGAGCCCCCGGGGGCCAGGAAGATCCAGACCAGCTGTCTCATCCCGGGTCGTGCGCTTCTCGCCCTTGCAGGATCGAAGGCCCTGAGGAAGATTCGAATAATCCTTGCCTTGAAGTGCTACATGAAATCCTTCCCGGGGACCCTTGCTCTCGCCTTGCTTCTGCCGATCGGATCCTCGGTTCTTGCAACACCAACAGTTCAGGCGGCACCGGCCATCACCGCCGAGCGGGAATTTGACTTCGATGCCATCCGTTTTTATTCCGCACCGAAAGATAGATCCCAGGTCACCTCGATCAATCAGTTTTCCGATCTCCGGCCGGAAGACTGGGCCTATCAAGCTCTGAGCGCTCTTGTTTCACGCTATGGCTGCATCGCCGGCTATCCCGATGGAACCTTTCGAGGAGGGCAGCCGATCACACGCTATGAAGCGGCTGCTCTGCTGAATGGGTGCCTGGATCGTGTCACCGAAATGACCGATGAGGTCAAACGATTGCTGGGGGAGCTGGAAAAGGAAATGGCTCTGTTGCGCGGCCGGGTGGATGGCCTGGAAGCACGGCTGGGGGAAGTGGATGCGATGCAATTCTCCACCACAACCCGGCTGATGGGGGTCAGCGCGATGTACCTCAATACCGCCAGCGGCCCGAATAAGGCGGTGAGCTCAGCCATTGAGGTACTGCAGCCTGGAAAATTGGGCCGAACAAACGCCGAGCCCGAACCACTCAATGCTGCCCTCGCGTTTCAATACTCCACCATCCTCGGGCTTTCCACCAGCTTCAACGGCAAGGATCAGCTGAGCGTTGACCTATACACATCAAATTTTCAACCCTATAGCTCTTCGATCTTCGGCATCACACCCAACCTGACCGGCACCTATTCCACACGGCTTTCCTTTGACGCACCGCCATACAATGGCCAAGTAAACGTTGCTGATTTGTATTATCGCTTCAAGATTGGCGATGCGATCACCGTCAAGGCCACAGCAGCCGGCAGCGAGGTATCCAATGAACTCATTGGCAGCAGCCTGCCTTTCCAGGCTGCCTATCCATACATTCAGTCGATCAGCCGTTTTGGTCGCTTTGACCCCATCTATTATCAGACCCTCGGCCGACCCGGATTTTCGGCCGATTGGCAGATCGGTAGCGGCTTCAACCTTGGAGGTGGTTACTTTGGTGAATTCGGAGGCACGATCGGTGGCGGACAGGCCCCCCTGCCAGGAGGCAAAAGCCGTTCCACCAGCCAAGCTGCGATTGCCCAGCTGAGCTGGTTTCCCTCCCCCAAAAACCATACATTCGGCACTGCCCTCACCTACGTGAAGGCCACAGCTCCTGAAAACTCCTTCTACGGTCTTTCCGGATACACCGGCAGTCAATATTCAGATCAACCCTTCGGTACCTACTACTTAAAAGACAACCAAGGGAAACCAACCAAGTCTGCTGTCACCCCAGTGGGCATCAATGGCGATCATTTTTCGCTGGGATTTGGCTGGAATGTATGGGAAAATATCTATCTCACCGGCGATGTGGGCTACGTGCGCGCCACTGCAACGAGCTCCAACAACGCTTTTGACGTGACGACCGGCGACCAGGCATCCATCTTTGAATGGAACCTGGCTCTGGCAATCAACAATCTCTTCGGTCCTGGCAACGTCCTCACGTTTGTCATCGGCAACCCCTATCGCGTTGTTGACCACTCCAACAGCGCGTTTCCCACCGAGGACACCCCTGCCTGGCACCTTGAAGCTTCCTACAACTATCGGATCAGTGATCACATCAGCCTCGTCCCTGGGGTGATCTACATACTCAATCCCGAAAACAATGTTGAAAATGATCCGATCGGGATCTGGTCGCTGAAGACTGTGTTCTTTTTCTGAGCTGCCCTCCGCTTCCTACGCTCCTCTCCACCACCCCCTCCTCCCCCCCATGGCCGATTCCTCGCCCTCCAATGAACCCCCCGCCAACCCCGAACCGCCGAACCGGGGGCAACCGCGCAGGGCCTTCCTGCGCAACACGGGCCTGGCAGCACTTGCGGCAGGAGCAGCGGCCTCCCTCCCCCAAGGGCAGGCCAAGCCAGCGGTGGCCGCAGCCAAGGAGCCAAAAGCAGCTGAAGAGCTGCCCCCTCTCAAACAAAGAGTGCTCGCCCTCAAGGGGCTGCTGGTTCAGAAGGGGGTACTGAGCGACGAAAAGATCAACGGTTTCGTTGCCTATTACGAGAAACTCGTGGGCCCCCATCTTGGTGCTGCCGCCGTAGCCCATGCCTGGGTGAACCCAGATTTTCGGCAGAAACTGATCAGCGCTCCGCCCGATCAACCCTTCCTGGCCTCAGCCGCATTGCGGGACTTCTTTTTCAAGACGACGAATCCCGATACCGGCCATCCCTATCTCGCCCCAGAACTCACCCTTGGCACAGCCATTGGGCCGGAGGGCGAATATCTCCGCATCCTCGAAAATGGGGTTCAGAGCAGCGGCCCAGACAAAGGCAAGAGATTTCACAACATCGTGGCATGTACCGTGTGCTCCTGCTATCCCCAGGCCCTGCTTGGAGTTCAACCCACCTGGTACAAATCGCAGCAATACCGCTCCCGGGTGATCAGCAATCCCCTTGGAGTCGTTGATGAGTTCATGCAGGATCTGATAGCAGGAGACAATAAAAAGTGGTCTGAATACAAGACATATCGGGATGGGCTGGACGAAATTCGCACCTGGGACTCCAACTCGGAAGTGCGCTTTTTCGTGATTCCTGAAATGCCTGCCAGCTGGAAAAGTCTTTCCGAGAATGAGCTCCGCAAGCGCATAACCCGCAACGCGATGCTAGGAGCCGAAATTCTTCTCGGCTAACCCCGATCGTCATTCCCTGCCACGCAACCACTTTCCACACTGATTCAAAACCATGGACGGTCCTCACTATTCCGTGCAATGGGGCAGCCTGGGCCCGATTCCCGATAAGCAGCAACCCATCAATCAGCCCTGGCACCATCCATGGCAAGCGTTCATGCAATCCATGTACGCGCAGCTGTTCACAACGGCTGGCAAAGGATTCAAACCCAGTACTACCTCCCCTTTCTTCGGGCTTGATGCAGCGCGCTGGTGCCGCGAAACCATGGCACCCCAGGACTATATCAATGGCGACTATTTCAGCTATTGGCTGGCCGCCATCTGCAGCTTCGTACATGACTACGGCCCCTCGGCGATCGGGATCAATGTCGAAGACCTGATCCGGCTGAAAATCACCAGCCAGGAGGAGATCAGCCGCAATGCCGCCATCCGCCGGATCGCCTACCGCCAGCAGGTTCCGGGTGTGTCAGGGCCCAAAGGGGAAGGGCAGCTGGCGGGCCTGTACCAATCCAGCGATTTTGACCCTGAACAAGCGGGGTCGATCGAGGCGATCGGCGAAAAAGCACGCTTCAAGGTCGGCGATCGGGTTCGCGTTCGGCATATCCAGGGCAACTGGCACACGCGGTGCTACCCCTACGTGCGGGGCTGCGAGGGAGTGATAACGGTTTTCTATGGGCTCAGCGAGGAGAAACAAGGACGTTTTGATGGCAAGTATCACGGCCCCTATCCGGAGATCGCCTGCCAGTCGCGCCAGAGGTTTTACGCACCGGTTTATGGAGTACGTTTCAAAGGCAACGATGTTTTCGGTGATGCCAATGTTGATCCTCGCCTGAGCGTCAACATCGATCTCTGGGAACCCCATCTGGAGCTGGCCTGATGCAACCCACATCACCCGCCAAACATATAGACAGCACCACCACCGCCGACCTCGATCAGGCCTTGGCCGAGGAGGCGCTCCCCCCCCTTCCTAAAAAAAGAGGTGAGCCGGTCTTCCAGGATTCCTGGGAAGCGGAGGCTTTTGCCATGGGAAATATCCTGGTGAAAGAAGGTCTACTCAGCTGCAGGCAGTGGATGGAGCTGATGGCCACCTCCATCCAGAGCGCCCAGGCTGCCGGTGATCCCGACCAGGGAGACACTTACTACCACCATTGGTGCACAGCCCTGGAGACCTTCTGCTTCCAGATGGAGTGGGTTTCCCCGGAAGCTTATGAACAGTTGGTGAATCTCTGGGCCCAGGCGATTGCCAACACCCCCCATGGAGTGCCTCTGCAGATCGAGAACGCCGAAGCCCAGATGCACGACCACGACCACAGCCACAGTCACAGTCACAGCCACAGTCACAGCCACAGCCACAGCCACAGCCACAGCCACTCTCATGGCTCGGATGGTCCCCCCGAGCATTACTGGACGCCGATTCACGTCACTCGCCTGAGCCGCCAACCAGACGAGACCTGATGAACGGCATCGTCACCACCCTGCTGGAGACCCGGGAATTTGAAGAGTGGGAAAACCACCTCAGCCAGGCCATCGGCCATCACCGCAGCAGCCTGCTGACCCCTGAGCTTCCCTTCTTCTCCCGCATGCAGGTGGCACGGGGCGCAGGCGTTTCGGTGGTGGCTCTGGAAGGGAGGTCCTCGGTGCGACTTCACCGGCACCAAAACATGGGCCAGGCGGTGCTCTGGCTTCCGCAGAGCGGCTGGGTGGAGGAAACGCTGAATGGCAGTCCTCTGGTGGCCGAGCCAGGCACGGCCATGCTCTGTCTCCCCGGGGACGAATTGGTGGGGGAAACCAGTCCGTATCTCAAAGGTTTCTCAGTGATTCTGCCGCTCTCCCTTCTGGGCGGGCATGACCGCTGGCGGAATTTCCCGCACCGGCATCTTGCCCAGGGATCCGAAGTGGTGACCCTGCTCCAGATCGCTCGGGAATTGATCGCCACCTTGGTAGACAGCCACTCCGATCCCTCTTCGCTGGTGACGGCGCTTGCCGATCAGCTCCTTTATTGGCGGAGCCTGGCCGAAGCAGATCCCTCCGATCGGATCCTCGGTCCGATCGAACGGCGCCGTTTGCTGGGGCGGGCCAGGGAGTGGATGGAAGCCCATCTTGCCCAGCCCTTTCGGATCTCCGATCTGGCCAGCGCACTGCATGTGTCCACGCGAAGCCTGCAGTACTGCTTTCGCGAGGAACTGGGACGGGCACCCCTGGAGGAGGCGCGCCGCCTGCGCTTCAGGAGGCTGCGTCAGGAGCTACGCACGACGCCAGTGGACGCGGCAACATCCGAAGCCCTGTTTGAGGCCTGCGGGCTGACGTTCTCCTCCAGCACCCACCGCCAATACCTCGAATGGTGTGGCGAAACCGTGGACCACAGCCGGGCCTATGTCAGTGGTCGTTGTGCCTCGTTGGATTCCTGAAGCTCTCCGCCCGCGGGGAGCAGCCGCCACTGCAGCTGCTCGCCGGCGTGGAAGGGCACCAGTTCGATCGCCGTGCCGGCGGCATCGTTGAGGTGGAGCCGGGGCGGCACCGTATGGCTCTCGCGCACCAGGGTGACGCTGCCGCTGTTGGCGGGCAGGCCGTAGAAGCGCGGCCCGAACTCGGAGGCGAACGCCTCCAGCCGATCCAGGGCTCCCTCCTGCTCAAACACCTCGGCGTAGCTCTCGAGCGCATGGGTGGCGTTGAAGATGCCGGCACAGCCGCAGGCGGCCTCCTTGGCATGGCGCGCATGGGGCGCCGAATCGGTGCCGAGGAAATACTTCGGATTGCCGGACACCGCCGCCGCCCGCAGGGCCAGCCGGTGGCGTTCCCGCTTCGCCACCGGCAGGCAGTAGAAATCGGGCCGCAGCCCCCCGGCGAACAAAGAGTTGCGGTTGATGTGGAGGTGGTGGGGGGTGATCGTGGCCGCCAGCCGCGGGCCGGCGGCGGCCACGAACGCCACAGCTTCGGCGGTGGTGATGTGCTCGAACACCACAGGCAACCCCGGATGGCGCTCCAACAGGGGCGCGAGATGGCGTTCGATGAACACCGCCTCACGATCGAAGATGTCGATCTGCGGGTCGGTGACCTCGCCATGAATCAGCAGCGGCATGCCGATCCGCTCCATCGTCTCCAGCACCGGCGTGATCAGGGCCAGGTCGGAAACGCCGGCGGCGGAATTGGTGGTGGCATGGGCGGGGTAGAGCTTGGCGGCGGTGAACACCCCCTCCCGATGGCCGCGTTCGATCTCGGCCGGATCGATGGCGTCGGTCAGGTAGGCCGTGAGCAGGGGGGTGAAGCGGCTGCCATCGGGCAGGGCGGCCAGAATCCGCTGCCGGTAGGCGCGGGCCGCCTCCACCGTGGTGATCGGCGGGCTGAGGTTGGGCATCACGATCGCCCGGCCGCACTGGCGAGCCGTGGCCGGGGCGACGGCCTGCAGCATCGCGCCATCACGCAGATGCACGTGCCAGTCATCGGGCTGACGAATCGTGAGCCGGCTCGGGAGGGCAGACATCAGAGTTTCCGGCCCTGGCCAGCGCCTTCGGTGCCCAGATGGCCGGTGACCAGGAAGCCGCTCAGTGCCAGCAGCAGCAAGCTCAGGCAGAAGAAGGCCAGGGAGGGCCCATCGGTGATCGGGAGGGTGAGCATCGCCTTGAAGGCCGACACGATCAGGGCCACCACCAGCACCTTCACCAGCTTCTCCTTGAGCTGGTCGAGGTCGCGGATGTCGAGCAGGCCACTGCCACCCTCCCCCTTCTCCCGGGCGGCATCGATCGGGGAGATCAGCAGCTCATAGACGCCGTAGCCGAAGATCAACAGGGCGATGCCGATCAGATAGAGGTCGATGCCGGTCACCACGCCGCCGAGCAGCTTGGCCATGTAGACCTTGTCAGCGTCGGCACTGTGGCTCAGGCCCAGGATCGCTCGCGCCACTTCGATCGTGCCGAGCACGAAGGTGACGCCGGTGCTGGCCAGGCTCATCACCACCGGCAGGATCGCCACCAGCCGGAACTTCCACAGCAACCGTTCCCAGGCGAGTTCGAGCCGCTTGGCTCTGCGCCTTTCGGGGGGCCGCTCGGGGTACGGATCGGAGTGCCGATCGGGCTCGCCGGAGTGGGGACTGGCCATGGTGGCGCCTGGGGTTTCCGAACAGTAGGTTCGCGCTGGCGCTGTGCCCCCAGCCACCCCCCGAGCCATGGACCCTGATGCCGTTGCCCTCTGGA
This sequence comes from Cyanobacteriota bacterium, assembly GCA_046342815.1. Classification (GTDB taxonomy): domain Bacteria; phylum Cyanobacteriota; class Cyanobacteriia; order PCC-6307; family Cyanobiaceae; genus Cyanobium. Next base: position 17,197 of record JBKDOV010000139.1, on the reverse strand, counting down.
TCCAGCCGCGCAGCAGCCGCGACCAGGTGGTGGGGGAGCGAGAGGGGGCGATCGCCATCCGGCTGAAGGCACCGCCGGTGGACGGTGCCGCCAATGCCGCCCTGGTGTCGTTTCTGGCGGCGCGCCTGGGCAAGGCGCCCGCCCGGGTGCGGCTGCTGCGGGGGCACACCGGCAGACGCAAATGGGTGAGCGTGGAGGGACTCAGCGCCGGCGAGCTGCGGGCCGCCCTGCTGGCCGCTGCTGACGCCGGCTGAACCGCCGGCTCAACCGCCGGGCGAGAACCCAGCGCAAGGGGCCCGGGCTCAGGGTCGGACCCGCTCCAGCCAGCCCACCGTCAGATCGTTCGGGTCGGTCTGGAGGTAGAGGTAGCCGCTGCCATCGGCGAGCACCACCGCCCGGTAGTTGTAGTTGACCCCGAGGGAATCCTGTTCCCTGACCGTGGCCAGGCAATCCGGCGTGACCTGGATCGAGCCGGTGTAGGTGGCCTCCTCGATCGTGGAGCCGTAGCTGGCGATCGCGATGCCGTTCACCTGGCCGCCGCTCCAGCCCTCGTTCTGAATCACCGCATTCGGGCTCCAGCGTCCACCCTTCCAGTCGAGCCCCTGCTGCATGCTCACCACGGTGCCGTTCAGCAGGCCGGCGCTGCAGCTGCCGCCCGGCTGCCGGAACCAGCGGGAGACAACCACCACATCCGGGAGGGTGCCGAGGGAGTAGCGGGGAACGCCGGCGTTGTCGAGCACGGCCTGGCTGCGGCTGATCGCATCGCCGTAGGTGCGTTCAATCGCCACCCGGCACCCCGAGATCGGCCTGTAGCTCCCCCCGTAGCTGGATTCGCGGTAAGTGAGCCCCCGCCGCTCCAGCCGCACGCCGCTGAGACGGCCATCGGGCTGCCAGGTTTCCTGCAGGATCCGGGCCACCGGTTCGGAGGCGGCCTGCCCCTGGCCCATCACCACATACCGCCCCGGCTGGGGAGCCGCACAACGGGGAGAGGTCATAGGCGAAGCCTGGGGAGCGGCCAGAGGAGATGCCCCTGCCGGCTCGCCGACCAGCAGGGAAGCGCCTGTGGTGAGGGCCAGGCCGAGGATCGCGCTGGCCGCCCCTGAATGGACCCTGCTTCCCTGCGTTGCGTTCACCGGTGTGATCTGCGCGTGTGTATGTGCGCCTTATAGCCGCAGACACCAGCCACCACCATCACCGCACGCGCTTACGGCCGGCCAGGAACACCAAGGCCATCACCAGATAGCCGAGGGCCCAGCTGGCGCCATGGCCCCAGCCAGGGGAAAGCACCGTGTCCGCAGGGGTGAAACGCCAGGCATGGATCAGCCCCACCCAGGACCCCGCGGCAGCCACCAGGGCGCAGGCGGCGGCGGCGCGGAAGCGCTGATCGATCACGTACACCAGCATCGCCGCCAGCAGCATCGCCGCCAGGATCTGGCCCTGTTCCAGAGCGAAGGCTCCGGCCGCCCACACGTCCGCCTGTTGCAGCGGGGCCAGCAACCCGGGGCCGAAGGGATTCTCCACGCTGCCGCTGCCACCGGCCCGCAGTCCCGCCTTGAGCATCAGCGAGCCCCAGCCGGCCAGGCCGGGCAGCAGCCCCAGCGCCACGGCCGGCGCATGGCGCGGCGCCGTGGCCTGGAACGCCTGGGCCGCCATCACCAGGGCGATGTAGAGCACGATCGCCATCCCCGCTTCCACCGGCACCAGCAGCCCCACCACGCCGAACAGCCCGAGCAGGCAGCCCAGACCCATCACCAGGCCATTGAGCCAGGAGTAGCCGATGCGGGCCCCCATCGCCTTCCAGCCCGGATGGCCGATGTAGAGGCTGGTGGGGAAGCAGGAGCCGAGCAGGGCCGCCACGGTGGAGCCGATGCCGTTGATCAGCAGCGAACTGCGCACCGGGTAGTCATCGCCGGCGGCGGCGGCACTCTCGAGGTTCTGCAGCGACCCCAGCACGTTGAACAGGCCCATCGGGATCGTCACCCCCAACCAGGGCAGCAGCTGCTGCCGGCCGGCCCAGAGTGCCCCCAGCTGCAACTTCGGCAGCTGGGGACCCACCTGGGCCATGCCCTCGCTCCACGCCTTGGCATCCACCTGCAGCAATCCGGTGGCCCAGGCCAGGGTCACCCCCACCAGCACCGCCAGCAGCCCCCCCGGCAACGGCAGCTTCACCTCGCCGAAATAGGCCAGCAGGATCACCCCCAGCACCGCCAGCCCCACCACAGGCACCGCATAGGTGCGCAGCAGGAAGCCGAGGCCGATGTAGCCCAGGGCGATGCCCGCCAGGGTGGAAAGCAGAGCGGCCCGGGGAAGCCAGCGCCGCAGCACCCCGGCGCCGAAGGCTCCCATGGCCTCGATCAGGCCCGAACCCAGGCAGGCCAGCAGCCCCGCCTGCCAGGAGAGCTGCACCGCCTGCTCGGGGGCCAGGCCCTGGCCGAGGGCGGTGAGCTTCACCGGCAGCATCACCAGAAACACGAAGGCGAACAGGCTCACGGTGTTGATGCCGTACGGCAGGGCCGTGCGGTCGTCGCGCCCTTCGGCGCGGCCGAGCCGGTGGGCCTGGAGGGCGTAGGCGAAGTTGCCCACCACCAGGCTGAGGCCGGTGGCGGGCAGGATCACCCCGAAGATCAGGCGATCGGGGTAGCCGAGCACCCCGCGGCACAGCGAAACGATCAACAGGATCTGGATCAGGTTGTCGAGCCCGAGCCCGAGGAAACCGTCCAGGTCCCCCGGCACCCACCAGCGCGGCCCGGGGCGGGCGGTGGGGGCAGGGGGAGCGGCAGGGCTGGTCATCCGGAAGGCGGGTCTGCTGGTTCGGGGGAATCCTCCTGCCGATCCGGGAAGAGCACGCCATCGAGGTGATCACATTCGTGCAACACCACCCGGGCATGGAAGCCCTCCACCTCGCGCTCCAGCAGGTTCCCCTGGGGATCGAAGGCCCGGTAGCGCAGCCGCCGCAGCCGCCGGACCGGCGCCCGCAGGCCCGGCACGCTGAGGCAGCCCTCCCAGCCGATGTCGGTTTCGTCGCCCAGGGGGGTGAGCTGGGGATTGATCAGGATCGTCTCGGGAATCGGAGGAGCCTCCGGATAGCGGGGGTTGTGGGTGATCCCGAAGATCACCACCCGCAGCGGCACCCCGATCTGGGGGGCCGCCAGGCCGGCGCCATCGCAAGCCGCCATCGTGTCGCGCAGGTCGCCGATCAGCTCCTGCAGGGCCGGACCACCGAAGTCGGCCGCGGGCAGCTCGGCGGAACGCCGGCGCAGGCGGGGATCTCCGATCTGCAACACCGTGCGGACGGCCATGGCGCAAGGGCCCGGACGGGCCTGATCCAGTTGGGATAAAGTCTGCCGACCCCGGGCGCACGATGACTTCCCCGCACGTGAAATCTTCTCTGCGCGTCGTCGTTCTCTGCTGTGATGGCCTCTATCAACGCCACCTGATCCACAGGGCCGCCGAGGAATTCGATCTGGTGGGGGTGGTGCTTCAGCACCCCCGCAACGAAAGCAGGCATCCCCTGCAGCGACTGGCCCCCTACCGCAATCCGCGCCGTCTCTGGCGCCAGCTGCAGAGCCGCCTATCCCTGCCCCGGCATGAACGCAGGGGAGACGAACTGCGGCGTCAGTTGTTCTACCGGGATGGACACTATCCAGAGCTTCCCGAGGCCGTGCCCCGGCTGGAGACCACCTCGATCAACGGCCCCGAAACCGTGGCCTTCCTGCGCAGCCATCCCGCCGACATCGTGCTGGTGAACGGCACCCAGCTGCTGAGGGATCCGATTCTGGAGCTGTTGCCCACGCTTCGGCACGGGATCATCAATCTCCACACCGGCCTCTCCCCCTATTCGCGGGGGGCCAATTGCAATCTCTACATGATTCTCGAAGGCCACCCGGAGCTGGTGGGGGTCACCGTGCATCACATCGATCGCGGCATCGACAGCGGCGACATCATTCTTTCGGCCCAGGTTCCCTACGAGCCCGACGACAACTTCGAGACGGTGGATGTGCGCAGCTTCGCCCTCGGGATCGACCTGCTGATCGAAGCGGCCCATCGGCTGGAGGCCGGCACCGCCGAACGGGTGCCCCAATGGGAGCAGGGCAAGCTGTTCCTGCGGCGCACCGGCTACGTCTACGAACCCCACCAGCGCCTGCTGGCCAACCGCAGGATCGAGCAGGGCCTGCTGCGGGAGCACCTGCGCCAGGCTGCTGGCAGCGCTGCGGCCGTGCGCCTGGTGGGCGCGCCGGAGGCGCCATGCCCCTCCTGAACCGACTGACCAACCGCGGCCGCGATCTGCTGTTTGTGCCCCCCCTCGACCGCCACTGGCGCCGGCGGCGGCGGGGCAGAACCGATTGCCTCCTGTACCACCGGGTGGACCTGCCAGGCCAGGTGCCCTTCCTGGACGCCTACGGCGTGCCGCCGATCCCGCCCGAGCAGCTGGAGGGCGAACTGGCCTTCCTGCAGCGCCAGGGGGCCCTGTTCCTCACCTTCGCCGATCTGCGCCGCGGCATGCAGCCGCCTGCGGATCGCTTCGCGGTGCTGGTGAGCTTCGATGACGGCCTGCTCGACAACTACACCAACGGCCTGGAGGTGCTGGGCCGGCTGGGCATCCGCGCCACGATCTTTCAATCGAGCGCTTTGGTTGATGCCGACCAGCTGATCTGGGAGCACGCCCTCTACTGGATCTGGCACCAGCGGGAGCTGCAGCCCCGGCTCGCCGCCCTCGCCCAGCGGCAGCTGCCTGCCCTGGCCCCCCTCCAGGGCAGGACCCTGCTGGAGGCCCTGCGCGAGCAGGTGCCGATCCCGGCGGTGGAAAACCTGCTGGCGGAATTCCGCCAGAGCGTTGGCGGCACGGAGGCGATGGCGGAGCAGGCCCGCCGGCTCTATCCCCGCCGGGCCGACCTGCTGCGGGCCCGCGAGGCCGGCCATGAGATCGGCAGCCACGGCCACCACCACTATCCGCGGCGCAGCCTGGAGGACGGAGCCTTCGAGCAGGAGCTGGTGCGTTCCGCCTCCCTGCTCGGCGAGCTGCTGGGGGAAAGGCCCCAGGCGTTTTCCTATCCGTTCAACAGTTACGCCCCCGGCGACGATCAGCTCTGCGGCCGCCACTACCGCCAGGTGGCCACCGTGGATGGCCGGCCGATCGAGCGCGACACCTCCCCCCTGGCCCTGCCGCGCTTCACCTGGCCCGGCCCCCATCGCAACCCGCTGCATCGGCGCCGCTGGCTCTGGACCGGCCGCCTCTGAGATCCCGCCGCCGCGTTCCCCCAGACCCTGAGATGCAGTCAGCGATCATGGGGCCACTTCGCCAGCCTCGCCGATGCTCCCCCCCCTGCCCTGGCGATACCTTCGCTATCTGATCTTCCCCCTGGCCTGCTGTGGGGTGGGGCTGGCGATCGTGCTGGGCACCATGGGGGCCTCCGCAGCCTGGATTGCTCTGGTGCTGCTGCTGCTGGAGATCTCGCTCTCCTTCGACAACGCCGTGGTCAACGCCCGGGTGCTCGACAAGCTCACCCCGGGGCAGCAGCGCTTCTTCCTCACCTGGGGTCTGGTGATCCCCGTGTTCGGGGTGCGCTTCGCCGGCCCGCTGGTGATGGTGGCCCTGGCCGGTGGGGTGGGCATGGGGGAGGCCCTCGATGCCGCCCTGCACCATCCCGAGCGCTATCGCGAGCTGCTCGAACTGGCGGAGCCCCGCATCCTCGCCTTCGGCGGCATGTTCCTGTTGATGGTGTTTCTGCGCTACTTCTTCGACGAAGCCAAGACGCTGCACTGGTTCAAACCGCTGGAGCGACGCCTGAGTGAAGCAGGAAAGATCGAGGCCCTCGAGATCGCCCTTGCCCTGATCATCCTGCTGGCCCTCTCCTTTGTGATCCCCGCCGAGATGAGGGCTGCCGTGATGATCGCCGGCGTGGTCGGCCTGGTGCTGCAGCTGCTGAGCACCTCCCTGGCGGATGCCTTCGGGGATGAGGACCAGGCCGGTGCGCGGCTGGCGGCCGGCGGTGGTCTGGCCAGCCTGCTCTACCTGGAGCTGCTCGATGCCTCCTTCAGCCTCGATGGCACCATCGGCGCCTTCGCCATCACCTCCAACCTGGTGCTGATCCTCACGGGTCTGGGGCTGGGGGCTCTGTTCATCCGTTCGCTCACCCTGCTGCTCAGCCGTGAGAAGGCCCTCGATGAGCTGGTCTATCTCGAGCACGGCGCCCATTACGCCATCGGCGCCCTTGGGCTGCTGATGCTGGCCGGCATCGTGCTGGCCCAGCAGCACGTGCATCTGCCGGAATGGGTCACCGGTCTGGTGGGCATTGTGCTGCTGCTGCTCTCCTTCGCCGACTCGATGCGGCACCGCCGCAACAGACCGGCTACTTAGAGATAGAACCCCACGGTGGTCACCACCCGGGTGCCCTGGGCACGCAGCGCATTGCGCAGCACGATCGTGGACTGGTTGTGGAGCAGGTTCTCCCAGCGATGCCGGGTCACGAACACCGGCAGCACGATCACACAGAAGCGATTGCGGTCCTTGCGGTGCTCGGTCTCGAAGGCCTTCACGTAGCTGACCACCGGGTCTACCAGCGACCGGAACGGCGAATCCAGCACCACCAGCTTCACCTCCGGCACCTGGCGCTGCCACTGCTCGCGGAAGGCTTCGGTGCGGCCGCCGCCCAGATCCACATGCACCGCCACCAGATCGCTGGCGATCGTGCGCGCGAACCGGATCGCCTCGAAGGTGCCCCGGTGCAGCTGACCCACCAGCACCACCGTGGGAGTACCGCCCGCCTCAGGAGGATCGGGCAGCTTGAGCTTCTTCTCGGAGGCGAGGCGCAGCCGCCTGGCCACATGGTTGTAGTGGGTGCGGATGCGCAGGAACAGGCTCACCAGCAGCGGAATCGCCAGCACCACCAGCCAGGCCCCCTGGGTGAACTTGCTGAACAGCAGCACCAGCCCCACCAGGGCGGTGATCGTGCACCCAACCCCGTTGATCAGGGCCTTCGGCAGCCAGCCGGCGCCCCGCAGGCGCCACCAGTGCACCACCATCCCGGCCTGGGACAGGGTGAAGCTGATGAACACCCCCACGGCGTAGAGGGGGATCAACCGGCTGACGCTGCCGTTGAACACGATCAGCAGCAGGGCCGCAAAGCCGCTGAGGGCGAAGATGCCGTTGCTGAACACCAGGCGATCCCCCAGCGAAGAGAGCTGCCTGGGCAGAAAGCCGTCCTGGGCAAGGAAAGCCGCCAGCCTCGGGAAGTCGGCATAGGCGGTATTGGCGGCAAGCAGCAGGATCAGCAGGGTGGCCAGCTGCAGCACGGCCAGCAGCGGTCCGTTCCCGAAGATCCGCTCCCCCAGCTGGTAGAGAAGCGTGGGGCCGTTCTCCACGTAGACCACCCCGGTCTGGTGGGCGAGGGCGCTGATGCCGGTGAACATCGCCGCCAGCATCACCACCATCACCGCCAGCACCCGGCGGGCATTGCGCCATTCCACCGGCCGGAAGGCCGCCACGCTGTCACTGATGGCCTCGATGCCGGTGAGGGCGGCGCAACCCGAACTGAAAGCCCGCATCAGCAGCAGCGGCCCGAGCACCGCGGCGGCATGGGCCCCATGGCCATGGCCCTCCTGCAGCAGGCGGGTCTGTTCCGCCGTCTCCATCATCGGCAGCTGGCCCAGCCCCACCTTGATGGCCCCGGCCACCAGCAGGGTCACCACCACGGCCATGAACAGATAGGTGGGCACGCTCAGCAGCTTGGCGCTGGAGCTCACGCCGCGCAGGTTGGCCACCATCACCAGCCCCACCGCCACCAGGCAGAGCTCCACCCGATGGGTTTCGAGCGCCGGGAAATAGGAGGTGAGGGCGGCGATCCCCGCCGCCACGCTCACGGCCACCGTGAGCACGTAGTCGATCGAGAGCGAGGCACCGGCCACCAGGCCGGGCAGGGGCCCCAGGTTTTCCTGCGACACCCGATAGGACCCGCCGCCATGGGGGTAGGCCTTGATCGTCTGCATGTAGCTGGTGGCCACGATCAGCATCAGCCCCACGATCAGGCCGGTGATCGGCAGGGTGTACGAAAGGGCGGCGGCCCCGGCCATGCCCAGCACCAGCACGATCTCCTGGGTGGCGTAGGCCACGGAGGAAAGGGCATCGGAACTGAGGATCGCCAGGGCCTCGGCGTTGTTGAATCGCTCCTCGGCGTGGGCGCTGGTGGGCAGGGGCTGGCCGATCAGCACGCGTCTGAGTGCTGAGAAGCCGGGAAAACGCTCCATTCCGGACGATGCTGAGGGGTCAGGGAAAACCAAACCTAAGTCGGGGCTTTTATGGTTAAGTTGCGGCCGAGTTAGATGCCGTCTCTCTTGGCCGCCCCGATCGCCCCAGTCACGCCGCCCCCTCCCCAGGCGTGGCACGCCCTCTCCCCAGAGGAGTGCCTCAAGAGGCTGGAAGCCCGCGAAGGTGGCCTGAGCAGCAGCCAGAGCCAGGAGCGGCTGGAGCGCTTCGGGCCCAACCGGATCGAGCTGGCGGCCGGTCGCAGCCAGCTGCGCATCCTCTGGGACCAGTTCAGCAACGTGATGCTGGTGATGCTGCTGGCCGTGGCCGCGGTTTCCGCCTGGGTGGCCTGGATCGAGCAGAAGTTCCCGAAGGATGCGATCGCCATCGTGCTGATCGTGGGGCTCAATGCCCTGCTGGGTTATCTCCAGGAAAGCCGCGCCCAGCAGGCGCTCAAGGCCCTGCGCAACATGGCCCAGCCCCAGGTGCAGGTGCGCCGTGACGGCGAATGGGACCGGATCTCCAGCGAACAGCTGGTGCCGGGCGACCTGATCCGACTGGAGGCCGGCGATCGGGTTCCGGCCGACGCTCGCGTTCTGGAGGTGGCGGAATTCGGGGTGCGGGAAGCGGCCCTCACCGGCGAGGCGGAGGCGGTGGTCAAGCAGGCCGATCTGGTGCTTGAGGAAACCACCCCGGTGCTCGACCGCCAGAACTGTGTGTTTCAAGGCACCGAAGTGGTGCGGGGCCGGGCCACCGCCGTGGTGACCTCCACCGGCATGGGCACCGAGCTCGGCCAGATCGCCACCCTGATCAGCACGGCCGGCGGGGAGTCCACCCCCCTGCAGGAGCGGCTGGATGGTCTGGCCAACGTGCTGGTGGTCTCGGCCCTGGCCCTGGTGGCGCTGGTGGTGCTGGGCGGCTGGCTGATGGGCCAGGAGCTGCTCAACCTGCTCGAAGTGGCCCTCTCGATGGCGGTGGCGATCGTGCCCGAGGGCCTGCCGGCGGTGATCACCGTGACCCTGGCGATCGGCACCCAGCGCATGGTGCGGCGTGCCGCCCTGATCCGCCGGCTGCCGGCGGTGGAGGCCCTGGGCTCGGTGACGGTGATCTGCTCCGACAAGACCGGCACCCTCACCCAGAACCGCCAGGTGGTGCAGGAGCTGCGCAGCGGCAGCCAGGCGATTGCGGTGGGCGGTCTGGGCTACGAGCCCAACGGCAGCTTCACGCCCACGGCCCTGGAGCGGCCGGTGGCTGCCCTTCCCGGTGTCTACGCCTCACCCAGCCAGCAGGAGGCGGATCGGAAGCTGCTGCTCGAGGCCGGTGTGCTCTGCAGCGACGCCGAACTGAAGCGCGATCCCCAGGGGCAATGGGACGTGCTGGGCGATCCCACCGAAGGGGCCCTGGTGGTGGTGGCTGCCAAGGCCGGCATCGATGCCTTCGCCCTGCGCAGCCACTATCAGCGGGCAGCCGAGATCCCGTTCAGCTCCGAGCGCCAGCTGATGGCGGTGTGGGTGCAGGATCCCTCGGGCACCCTGCAGGCCCCCCTTGGTGCGGTGGCCGAAGGGTCGCGCACCCTGATGCTCAGCAAGGGAGCGCCGGAAGTGATCCTTGCCGGCTGCGATCGCTGGCTGGATGGCAGCGGCGTGGCGCCCCTGGGCGAGGCGGAACAAAGCTGGTGGCTGGAGCAGGCCCGGGAGCTGGCGGCCTCCGGGTTGCGGGTGCTCGCCTTCGCCTGCGCCCCGCACCATGCCAGCCCCGAACAGGAACTCGAGCACCAGGTGCTGCTCGGCCTGATGGCCCAGCTGGATCCGCCCCGGCCCGAGGTGCCCAGCGCCGTGGCCCGCTGTCGCGAGGCCGGCATCCGGCCGGTGATGATCACCGGAGACCATCCCCTCACCGCCCGCGCCATCGGCTCCGCCATCGGCCTGGTGCCTGACAACGCCGAGGTGGTGCTCGGTCGCGAGCTGGAGGCCCTCGATGAACCCGCCCTCTCCGAGGTGGTGAATCGCTGCAGTGTCTATGCCCGCGTTCCTCCCGAGCAGAAGCTGCGGATCGTCAAGGCCCTGCAGGGAAGGCGCGAGGTGGTGGCGATGACCGGCGACGGCGTCAACGACGCCCCGGCCCTCAAGCAGGCCCACATCGGCGTGGCGATGGGCATCACCGGCACCGAGGTGAGCAAGGAAGCCGCCGACATGGTGCTGCTCGATGACAACTTCGCCAGCATCGTCAATGCGGTGGAGGAAGGAAGGCTGGTGTATGCCAATATCCGCCGCTTCGTGAAATACATCCTCGGCAGCAATGTCGGCGAGCTGATCACCATCGCCGCGGCACCGCTCGTTGGCCTGGTGGGGGTACCGCTGACGCCGCTCCAGATCCTGTGGATGAATCTGGTCACCGATGGGGTGCCGGCCCTGGCCCTGGCCCTTGAACCCGGCGAGGAGGGCCTGATGCTCAGGCCTCCCGGCAAACCCGGCGAGTCGATCTTCGCCCGCGGCGTCGGCAGCTACATCCTGCGGATCGGCATCGTCTTCGCCCTGATGGTGATCGCCCTGATGGTGTGGGCGGCCCGCACCGGAGCCCCCTGGAAGACGATCGTGTTCACCACCCTCTGCCTGGCCCAGATGGGTCATGCCCTCTCGGCCCGCAGCGAACGCCCCCTGTTCCAGGTGGCGCCGTTCAGCAATCCCTGGCTGTTGTGGGCGGTGGTGCTCACCTCCCTGCTGCAACTGGCGCTGCTCTACGTGCCTTCGCTGGCCAACTTCTTCGGCACCGTGCCGCTCAGCGGTCATGACCTGGCCATCTGTGCCGGCGTCAGCCTGATCTTCTTCCTCTATCTGGAGCTGGAGAAGGTGCTGCGGCTGTGGCAGCGGCAGCGCAACGCTGACGTCTGAGATCCACCCGCCCCGCGCCCCCCATGGATCTCGCCAGTACCGGTCGCTTGCTCACCGAAGCGATCACCAATGCGGTGGATACCAATCCACCGCTGGCCTACGGCTTCATCCTGCTGGCCATGCTGCTGGAGGCGATCGCACCGCCGATCCCCTCGGAGATGATCATGCCCCTGGGGGGCTTCCTGGTTCAGCAGGGCCGGCTGGAGCTGCTGCCGGTGATTGTCTCCGGGTTGGTGGGCACGGTGCTGGGCGCCTGGTTCTGGTACTGGACCGGCCGCCTGATCAATGAGGAGCGGCTGGAGCGGCTGGTGGCCCGGCACGGATCGTGGCTGGGGCTGCGGCCCCAGGCCCTCGCTGCCAGCCGGCGCTGGTTCGGCCGCCACGGTGCCGCCGTGATCTTCTGGGGCAGGCTGCTGCCCGCCGTCCGTTCGTTCGTGTCGCTGCCGGCGGGCATCGAGCTGATGCCCCAGGCGGCCTTCCTGGGCTGGACGATCGCCGGAAGCCTGCTCTGGGTCACGGCTCTGACCCTGGCCGGCCAGGGGCTGGGGGCTGGCTATGGCCGGGTGATCGAGTGGCTGGAGCCTCTGGGTGCCTGGATGCAGGGGCTGCTTATGGGGCTTTTGGTGGTGATGCTGCTGCTCGGGGCGGTCCGACTGGTTCAGGGCTTGGGAAGCCGGCGGTTGCACCGCCCTCGTCCAGCTGCTCCACGGCCTCGCCCGGGTCAGGGTCCTCCGTGAGGACTTCTTTCATGGAGGCCAGAAACATCAGAGTTCCGATCACCAGACCCATCAACGAGAGCAGCAGAGCGCTTTTCAGCTTTCTCAGCCTGCGTTCGGAGCGGCTCCGCTCATCCACCGGCTGGCCGCAGTCGACGCAGATCAGCATCGAGGAACCAGGAACCCTGCCTCGGCCCACCTTGGCCACCATCCGGCAACCGCACTTTGGACAGGTCAATGCCGCCGCGGCAGGAGAGGGAAGTCTGGCAGCCCTCCGCCCAGCAGAAAGAAACGATGGTCACCGAACCACTAATACAGATAAGCGGCGCTGAGTGTGCCAATGAGACGTTCTTTTCCTCCAGAGCGCCCAGAACGCCGCTCTGCTGCTTAGCTTTCCGCGCCACGGGCGGTCTCTTGCCGCTCCTCCTCTCGCCATGACCCTGCTTCCCGCCCAGACGGCCTGGCTGGTTCCGCTGTACCCCCTGCTGGCATCGCTGCTTTCGCTGCTCTGGTCCCCCGGTCTGATCAGCCGCACCGGCCCGCGGCCCTGCGGTTATCTCAACCTGCTGCTGGTGAGCGTGGCCTTCGCCCACAGCGTGCTCGCCCTGGTGGCGCTGCACTCCAACTCCACCGCAGGATCGGCGGCGATCTACCGCCCTCTCACCTTCGGCTGGACCTGGCTGCAGACGGCCGGCCTGCGGGTGGGCTTCGATGGCCTGATCACCGAGCCGGCGCTGATCGCCATGGTGCTGATCACCGGCCTGCACGTGTTGGTGCAGATCTATTCGATCGCCTATCTGGAGATGGACTGGGGCTGGCCCCGCTTCTTCGGCTCGCTCAGCTTCTTCGAGTCCGGCCTTTGCGCCCTGGTGCTCACCGACTCGCTGTTCTTCAGCTACGTGATCCTGGAGCTGCTGACCCTCGGCACCTATCTGATCGTGGGCACCTGGTACAACCAGCCCCTGGTGGTGAAGGGAGCCCGCGACGCCTTTCTGACCAAGCGGATCGGAGACCTGATCCTGCTGGCCGGAGTCATTGCCCTGCTGCCGCTCACCGGCACCTGGAATTTCCATGGCCTCCAGGCCTGGGCCGCCGACCTCACCAACAACGGCCAGCCCCTGCCCGCCTGGTTCCCGTTGATCCTGCTGGCCCTGATCGCCGGGCCGATGGGCAAGTGCGCCCAGATTCCCCTGCACCTGTGGCTGGATGAGGCGATGGAGAGCCCCCTGCCCTCCACGGTGCTGCGCAATTCGGTGGTGGTGGTGGGCGGTGCCTGGCTGCTGCTGCGGCTGGAGCCGTTGATCTCCCTGAGCCCCCTGGTGCAGGGGGTGCTGGTGGTGGTGGGCGGCACCACGGCCGTGGTCGGGTCGCTGATCGCCCTGGCCCAGATCGATGTCAAACGGGCCCTTTCCTTCCTGGTGAGCAGCTGGCTGGGGCTGCTGTTCGTGGCCGTGGGGCTGGGCGGGATCAGCGTGGCCGACCACCTGATGCTGGTCTATCCGCTGCCGATGGCGCTGATGCTGATGGCGATCGGCGCCATCGTGCTCACCAACGTCACCCAGGACCTCACCCAGCTGGGCGGCCTGTGGAGCCGCCGCCCCCTGATGGGGGTGGCGTTCCTGGCCGGCGCGGCCGGCCTGATGGGGCTGCCCCCCTTCGGTGGCTTCGCCGCCCTGCGCGAACTGATGGCGCTCACGGCCGCCAGTGCCCACCCCTTGCTGCTGGGGGGGCTGGTGCTGCTCACCAATGCGCTGATCAGCGCCGGACTGATCCGGATCTTCGGCCAGATCTGGGCCGGCCAGCCCACCGTGTTCACCGCCCGTTCCCCTGAAGCGCTGTGGCTGATGGTGCTGCCCACCCTGGTGCTCACCGGGCTGGTGCTGCATCTGCCCCAGCTGCTGGCCCGCAATGGCGTCTTCGCCGTGGCGCCCCTGCCGGGCTGGGGGCCGATGGCCGTGCCCCTGCTGCTCTCCACCCTGGTGGGTGGGGGCCTCTCCGCGCTCTTCTATCTGCGCCCCCACCCCCTGGCCCACCTGCCCTCCACCCTCGGCGGCCTGCAGGACTGGCTGGCCGAGGACATGCAGACCGAGCGCTTCTATCACCGCACGGTGGTGGCCCTGGTGGTGGGCCTGGCGCGATTCAGCGCCTGGTGTGACGAACGGCTGGTGGATGGTTTCAGCGGAGCCACCGGCGAAGCAGCCCTGCTGGGGGCCCGCCGACTCAGCCTCACCACCTCGGGGCGTTCCCAGGCCTACGCCCTCACCCTCGTGCTGGGGGTGCTGCTGATGGCGGCGTGGCTGCTGGCCCGCCCGTCTGCCGGCCTGTTTTCCCTGCCCCTCCAGCTCCTTCACCCCTTCCGCTGATGGCTCCCTCCTTCCTGCTGCTGCTGTTGCTGCTGCCCCTGGCCGGGACCCTGCTGCTGCCCCTTCTGCCGGGGGAGGATCCGGTGCGGGTGCGCAGCCTTGCCGCCCTCGCCGCCGCCGGCCAGCTGCTGGTGGGGCTGCTGTGCTGGCGCCAGCCCCCGGCCGATCTGCACCTGCCGTGGGTGCCCAAGCTCGGCCTCGAGCTCGAACTGGGTCTCGATGGCCTTTCGCTGCCCCTGGTGCTGCTCACGGCCCTGCTCACCCTGGTGGCCATCCTTTCGGCTCCGGCCGACCAGAGCCGCCCGCGGCTGTTCTTTTCGCTGATGCTGGCCACCAACCTCGGGGTGATGGGGGCCTTCCTGGCCCGCAATGCCCTGCTGTTCGTGCTGGCGTTCGAGCTGGTGCTGATCCCCACCACCCTGCTGGTCGCCATTTGGGGCCGGGAGCGCAGGGCCGGCGCCGCGATCCGCTTCCTGCTGTTCGGAGCCGTCTCCGGCCTCAGCCTGCTGGCCGGCGTGCTCGCCTTCGGCTGGCTCAACGCCAAGGGCCTGGGCTTCGGCTTCGACGATCTGGCCCAGGCGGACCTCTCCCCCACCGCCCAGGCCTGGATCCTGGCGTTGCTGCTGCTCGGCTTCGGGCTGAAGTTGCCGATCGTGCCGCTGCACGGCTGGCAGCCTCTCACCTACGGCCAGGCTCCCACTCCGGTGGTGATGCTGCTGGGGGGAGCGGTCTCGAAGCTCGGAGCCTATGGGCTGCTGCGCTTCGGGGTGGGCTTTCTCCCCGACACCTGGGCGGCCTGGTCCCCGTGGATCGCCGCCGCCGGGGCGCTGAGTGCGGTCTATGGAGCCCTCAACGCCATCGCCCAGAGCGACATCCGACGCCTGATGGCCTACAGCTCGCTTGGCCACATGGGGCTGCTGGTGCTGGCCCTGGCCGCCGCCACCCCCCTCAGCCTGCAGGGGGCCGTGGCCCAGATCCTTGCCCATGGACTGATCGTGGCCCTGCTGTTCGCCTGCGTCGGGCTGATCGAGCGCCGCACCGGCACCACCTCGATTCCCGAACTCTCGGGCCTGCTCAATCCGCTGCGCGGACTGCCGTTCACCCTCGGGATGCTGCTGCTGGCCCTGATGGCCGCCGCCGGCATCCCCGGCCTGGCGGGCTTCCCGGCCGAACTTCTGGTGTTTGAAGGCAGCTGGACCGTGTTCCCCCGGGCAACCCTGGTGAGCCTGATCGCCTCGGGCTTCACCGCCGTCTACGCGGTGCGCCTGTTCAACCGGGTGGGCTTCGGTCGCCTCGACAACGAGCGCGCCCACTGGCAGTCGACCCGGTGGAGCGAGCGGGCCCCGGCCCTGCTGCTGACCGTGCTGGTGATCGCCGCGGGGATCTGGCCCACGGCTCTCACCGGCTGGAGTGAGGCCACCACCCGCTCGCTGGCCCTGCGTTCCCAGCCCTTCCTCTACGCCTCCGCCCCCCTCACCACCGTCGCCGTCGCTCCGGAGCTGCTGCCGTCATGACCACCCCGATCGCCCCGGTTGCCGATCCCGCCACCACTCCCCTGATCCCCCCCTCCGAGCACCGCTGGGCGGAGGTGATCCACCGGCTGGAGGCCGGCGGCTCGATGCTGCCGGACACCCCCGAAAACCTGATGCAGATCATCGGCATCTACAAGGCCTATGCCGTGCCGATGGACTTCTACTGGCGCGATCTGCTCTACATCGCCGAGCAGGTGTTCCTGGATCCGCTGCCGGCCTTCAAATACTTCCCCTCCCAGGAATACCTCGATCGCCCCAATGCCTATGCGGGCGACCAGTCCCAGCTGCGCATCTGGCGCGGCGGCGAGAAGGCCCATCCGGAGCTGCTGGAGTTCATGGCCAAGGGTGAAACCACCCAGATGCCCAAGCTGCTGCATCACCTCTGGCACGATCGCATCAACATGGAATTTGCCGAGGCCTGCATGCAGGCGATGCTCTGGCACCAGAACATGGGCGGTCGTTTCAATGATTACCTCGAAAGCGACGCCTACAGAAACAACGCCGACCGCGCCATCAAGGCCTACTTCAAGCGCAATCCGGTGATGCTGGGCCTCTATAAGCT
Source organism: Cyanobacteriota bacterium (assembly GCA_046342815.1). Lineage (GTDB taxonomy): Bacteria > Cyanobacteriota > Cyanobacteriia > PCC-6307 > Cyanobiaceae > Cyanobium. Next base: position 891 of record JBKDOV010000139.1, on the reverse strand, counting down.
GTTCCCGGAAATGTTCCTGGAGAAGGTGAAGCAGCTGAGCTACACCGCCAATCTGGGTCTTTTCTGGGAAGTGATGGCGCCGGTATTTTTTGAGATGAGCGATATTTACGACGAAGGGGGGTTCAAGGGGGTTCCGGATGCGATGGATTTCCTGGTCAACGGCATCTTCGCCGTAGCCGGCAGGCCGATCTACCACCACGCCTTCATTGACGGGGAATGCTTTGAGATCATTCCCAAGAGCGAGGGATTCACCTGGCTCTACGAAGCGGCGCTCCCCTATGTGGAGGCGGTGTTTTATCGCACCTCACCCTTCCGGGGCACCAAGAGCTACAACGCCCAGGCCGGCCAGGTGCCCGCCGACCAGGCAGATTTCCACTATGGAATCCTCTATGCAGACGTCTTTCCCGTGGGGTCGGCAGGCATTCCTCCCACCCTGCTGATGCAGGACATGCTTCATTTTCTGCCCCCTTATCTCAAGGAGCTGTATCAGAAGCATGAGCGTGGGGAGGAGGATCAGCTGATCCAGCTGGGCGTCACCTTCCAACGCTCGATGTACAACGTGACCTCGGCGGTGATTCAGGCCCTGCGGGCGGCCCTGCTCTACCCGCTCGACGACACCGACCCGGAGCACCTGCTCGCCAACCGCCGCTTCTTCGAGGCCCAGATGGATCGCTTCCTGCGCCCCGAGGCCCGACTGGGGGCGATCCAGTCCCAGGACTACCGCTGAAACTGCTTCGGCCCTTCGCTTCCTCTGCCGCTCTGCCATGGCCACCATTCTCGAGACCGCCCATGCCGCCGGCTGTTTCTCCACCCTGCTGACCGCCGTGGAGGTGGCCGGCCTGCGCTCCGCCCTTGAGGGGGAGGGCCCGTTCACCGTGTTCGCGCCGGTGG
>JBKDOV010000138.1:0-2849 GCA_046342815.1 Cyanobacteriota bacterium | reverse complement strand
TTGTCGCGCAGGTCCTTGACGAGCTTGGCAGTGATCTCAGCCATCGGAGGGGGAACTGAAGGGAAACAGAGATAAGGGATGGGAAGGGCCAGGGGGCCACCGCGCCTCAGATCGACAGCGGCGGCCCAGCGCAGCCCAGCGTGGGTATGGGCGTGATCCTGCGGCCGGATCAGGCGTCGTCGTCGTTGCCGCGCTGATCCTGGGCACCATGGCGACCTTCATTGATCGCATCCGCCAGGCGGCCGAGCACCAGCTGCACCGAACGAACGGCGTCGTCGTTGCAGGGGATGGGCACGTCGCAGAGATCGGGGTCGCAGTTGGTGTCGAGCATGGACACCAGGGGGATGTCGAGTTTGCGGGCCTCGAGCACAGCGTTGGTTTCACGGCGCTGGTCCACCAGCACCACCACATCGGGCAGACGGCGCATGTTCTTCAGACCGCCCAGGTACTTCTGAAGACGATCGAGCTCACGACGGAGCACGGCGGCTTCCTTCTTCGGACGCATGGCGATGGCGCCGGAACTTTCCATTCGCTCCAGGTCCTTGAGGCGGTCGATCCGGGCCCGCATCGTGGTCCAGTTGGTGAGCATGCCGCCCAGCCAGCGCTGGTTCACATAGGCGGCTCCACAACGGGTGGCTTCCTGGGCGATCACCTCAGAGGCCTGCTTCTTGGTGCCCACGAACAGGAAGCGCTTGCCGCTGCGGGCGGCACTGCGGGTCCACTTGTAGGCGTTGTTCATGCAGACGGCGGTCTGCACGAGATCAATGATGTGAACACCGTTGCGCGCGCAGTAGATGTAGCGCGACATCTTGGGGTTCCACCGACGCGTCTGGTGCCCGAAGTGGGCGCCAGCTTCCATCATCTCGGCGAGAGTGACTACAGCCATGAAATTGGTGAGGGTTTCGGGTTGGCCACCACCTGCCAGGGATGAAGGGAGAGAAGACCGTGGCCGGAGCCTTGGTTCTCGCGCCTCGCATCACCCGAAACGTGCAGGTGTGCGGTGTGATTGGTACTGGAGCAACCTATCAAACGGCGGGGCGGCCTAGCGCAGCCCGGCACTGCGGGCCTCAGCGAACAGGGCACGCACCCCCAGCCGGTTGAGGGGCAGGCGCAGCAATTCCATGGCGAGGCCGGCGTGGCCCCGGCGGATCAGCCAGGCCAGCAGGGGGCGCAGGCTGCGCTCATTCAGCAGGCCACCGAGGGTCAACAGCTCCCACAGGATGCGGTGCAACCAGGTGAACTGAATGATGAAGCGCACCCTGCGGGTGGGATGCTTCCGATAGAAAACGAGGCCCATCTTGGCCCGTTCCCGCTCCACCCGCACCAGATCGGGAATCTGGTCGAGGCTGAGGGCAGGATGCCAGTGATAGCCCACGGCCTCCGGGCAGCGCACCAGCTTTACCCCCAGGCGCCGCAGCCGTTCTCCCAGTTCGAGGTCCTCCCAGCCATAGAGGCGGAACCCCGTGTCAAACAGACCGGCCTGCTCCAGAACTCCGCGGTCGATCGCCACATTGCCGGTGGCGAAATAGGCCCAGGAGAGATCCTGCAGCTTGTGGGGTTCGCTGGTCGGATCCTCGAAATTGGCGGTATTGATCACCGCTCCGTAGGTGAAACAGAGGCGGTTGCCCTCCTGTTGCCAATGCTGCTGCAGGGCCCGGGCGTGACGCACCAGAAAATCGGGCGTCACCACCAGATCGCTGTCGATGAACACGATCACGTCCCCCCGGGCGTGCTCCACCCCACGGTTGCGACCCTCCGCCGGGCCGCCGTGGTCCTGACGGATCAGCCGCACATGGGGAAAGGAGCGGGCATGGGAATCGAGCCAATGCACCGTGTCATCGGTGGAGCCGTCATCGACCAGCACCACCTCAAAACAGTCGATCGGAGCCTCCAGTCGCTGGGCCTCCAGGGCCTGCAGGCACTGTCGCAGGATCGGCAGCCGGTTGTAGGTGGGGATGACGACGCTGAGAAACATCGGCTCGAAGTCCTGCGCACAGGGAAGGGAACGACGGGAAGGTGCGGCGTGAAAAAGGGGGACCCCCAGGGATCCCCCATGCCGTTCGGGCGCCGGCCGATCAGGCCTGCTGCTCAGTCGGCAGCGCCGCCGTTGTTGGCCGTGCCGGTCACACCGTTGCCGGCCCCTTCACCACGGCCGTCATTGCGGAGTTTGCGCTTCTTGAACTTGCGGGCGTAAGCGCGGTTCCTTTCCTGCTTTTCCTTCTTGAGATTCCTGCGCTTGGCCATGCGAGCGTTGTGTCCCCGATGAGATCGTCAGCTTTCACCATACTCAACCGTGCTCCTGCCGGAGGCATCGGCCTGCCACAGGCGCCCATCCTCCATCTGGACCAGCCGGTCGGCCACATCAAGGATGCGGGGATCGTGGGTGACCATCAGAACGGCGCATCCCTGCTCACGGGCCAGGCGCCGGAGCAGATCCACCACCTCCCGGCCGGTCTGCTTGTCGAGGGCAGCGGTGGGTTCGTCGGCCAACAGCAGCCTGGGTCGGGCCGCCAGGGCCCTGGCGATGGCCACCCGCTGCTTCTGACCGCCGGAGAGGTCATGGGGCAGCTTGTTGAGATGATCGGCTAGGCCCACAGCCCGCAGCCATTCCCGCGCCTGATCCCGACGGGCTCGGTAGCTGAAGGAGGGCAGAAGGTCGGAACCCATCTGCACGTTCTGCTCGGCGGTGAGACAACGCAGCAGATTGTGGCCCTGGAAGATCATGCCGATGCCCCGGCGCAGCTCCTGGCGCTGGGCCCTGCTGGAGCCACAGAGCTCCTGGCCGAACACCCGCACCGATCCCTCCATCACCTGCCGCAGGGCACCGATCAGGGTGAGCAGGGTGGTCT
>JBKDOV010000137.1:0-9522 GCA_046342815.1 Cyanobacteriota bacterium | reverse complement strand
GAACCTGAACGGCCATGGCAAGCGGCGGATCGGAAGGGGAAAAGGAAAGGGGGGGTGGGGCGATGGCCCCGGTGTGGGGAGAACCCGGTGTGGAACTCAGGCCACGGTGTCCCAGGTGGCGCGCTGCAGGGCCTGGGCCCGCTCCCAGGCGGAGTTGAAGCTGTCGAGCTGGGCTTCGATCGTGAACGGTTCGCCGATCGAGGAAGCCACCGCCTCGGTGGTCTTGAGGCCGTTGCCGGTGATGTAAGCGACGGTGGTCTCGTCGGGGTTGATCTTGCCCTGCTCCACCAGCTTCTTGAGCACCGCGATCGTGGTGCCACCGGCGGTTTCGGTGAACACTCCCTCGGTTTCGGCCAGCAGCTTGATGCCCTCGATGATTTCCTTATCGCTCACGGCGGCGATGCTGCCGTTGGTGCGATTGGCGATGTCGATGGCGTAGGGGCCGTCGGCGGGATTGCCGATCGCGATCGATTTGGCGATCGTGTGGGGCTTCACCGGGGTGATGAAGTCCCGGCCTTCGGCGAAGGCCTGGGCGATCGGGCTGCAGCCCTCGGCCTGTGCACCGCTGAAGCGCACGGGTTTCTCTTCCACTAGGCCCACCTTGATGAATTCGTCGAAGCCCTTGCGGATCTTGGTGAACAGGGAACCGGAGGCCAGGGGCGCCACGATGTGGTCGGGCAGCTGCCAGCCGAGTTGCTCGATCACCTCGTAGCCGAGGGTCTTGGAGCCCTCGGAGTAGTAGGGGCGCAGATTGATGTTGACGAAACCCCAGCCGTAGGTGTTGGCCACCTCCGAGCAGAGGCGGTTCACCTGGTCGTAGTTGCCCTTCACCGCCATCAGGGTGGGGTTGTAGATCAGGGTGCCGAGCACCTTGCCGAGCTCCAGGTCGCTGGGGATGAACACGCAGCACTCGAGGCCGGCGTGGGCGGCGATGGCGGCGGTGGAGTTGGCCAGGTTGCCGGTGGAGGCACAGCTCACCGTGGTGAAACCCAGTTCCCTGGCACGGGTCAGGGCCACGGAGACAACGCGGTCTTTGAAGGACAACGTCGGCATGTTGACGCCGTCGTTCTTGATGTAAAGGCTCTTGAGGCCAAGCCGCCGGGCCAGCCGATTGGCCTTGAGCAGGGGGGTGAAGCCGGTGCCCACATCGATCGGATCGCCTTCGATCGGCAGGAATTCGCGGTAGCGCCAGATCGAGGCGGGGCCGGCTTCGAGGGTGGCGCGGCTGACGCGGGCCTTGATCGCTTCGTAGTCGTAGACGACCTCGAGCGGACCGAAACAGACGTCTTCACAGACGTGGCGGGCTCCGGCTTCGTAGCCATGGCCGCATTCCTTGCAGCGCAGACCGGTGAAGGTGGAGCGGGAAAGGGTGGCCGTCACGGCGGTACCACAGCGATCTGGCTGAAGCTAGCAGCGTCCTGTGGAGTGCCGCTTTAATCCCGATGCTGCAGGTCGGTTATTCGCCCCGGTCGTTCCTGGGGGTGGTCTGCGGCGTCCCTGTCCTCCCCTGTGCTCTTGACCCCGCCGCTGCCCTCTCTAGCCTCGTGCCGTGGCAGCTCTCCCTCCCCTTCCTGTGTCCGGCCGGCTCGCAGCGGCGCTTCGCCTGTTGGCGATTCCGTTGCTTCTGCTCGGTCTGCTGATCCTGGTGGCCCGTCTGAGTGTCGAGTGGCAGTGGTTCGCCCAGTTCGGCTTCCAGGCCGTGCTGCTGCGGCGTTGGTTGCTGCAGCTGCTGGCCTTCGCCGTGGTGATGGGCTTCGGGGTGCCCCTGCAGCTCCAGCAGCTGCAGCGCTGCTGGCGGCTGCGCCAGGAAGCCCCTCGTAAGACGCTGCCTGCCGCTCCCCTGATCCGGCTTTCCCAGGGACCGCTGCTGCTGGCGCTGGCGGCGCTGCTGTTGCTGCTGGCCGGTGGCCTCACCTACCTGATGGTGCAGGCCCGCGACCTGATCGCCGCTCCCTTCAGCGGCAAGGTGATCACCGGCATCCCCGTGCTCACCGATCTGCCGCCCTGGCTGTTTCTCTCCCTGGCTGCCGGACTGCTGCTGCCCCTGCTGCTGTGGCCTCTCTCCACCCTGCGGATCAGCCTGGCGGCGGCCCTGGCCGGCACCGCCACCGCCATCGCCCGAGGCTGGAGCCTGTGGTTGCCGGCGTTGCTGGCGGTTCCCTTCGGGGAGAGGGATCCGCTCACCGGCTTCGATCTCTCCTTCAGCGTGATGCAGCTGCCCGCCCTGCATCTGTTGGTGAGTGTGGTGATGGCCCAGGCAGTCGTGGGTCTGGCCGGGTGTCTCTGGCTCACCTTCAGTGAGGGCAGTTCCCTCTCCGACCTTTCCTTCTGCGGCCTCAGCCGGGCGCAGCAGCGGGTTCTCCAGCCCCAGCTGGCGGTGCTGGCCCTGATGGCGGCCCTCAGCAATGCCCTTGCTCCCTTCGACCTGATGGTGCAGGGCAGTGGCGTGGGGGCCGGTGCCGGCTTCGTGGACCTGCACGTGCGTCTGCCGTTGCGCCTGCTGCTCTCGGTGCTGCTGCTGTTCACCGCCTTTGGGCTGCTGGTGCCCCTGCCGCGCGGTTGGTTGCGGCGGGGGGCCCTGATTCCCCTTGCGATCACCGCCGCTCTGGTGCCCCTGGCCGAAGGGGTGGTGAGCCCCCTGGTGCAGCGATTCCTGGTGCAACCCCGGGAACTGCTACTGGAAACTCCCTACCTGCGGCGCACGATCAAGGCCACCCGCCGCGCCTTCGGGCTGGAGCAGGTGGTCACCGCCGGCCTCGATCCTGAGCAGAAGCTTTCGGCCCAGGATCTGGCCGCCGCCCCGGGCACCCTGGCCAACATCCGCCTCTGGGATACCAAACCCCTTCTGGCAACGAATCGCCAGTTGCAGCAGCTGCGCCTGTACTACAGCTTTCCCACCGCGGCGGTAGACCGTTATCCGTTGAGTGAGGATCCGGAAAAGGGATCCCAGCAGGTGTTCATCTCCGCCCGGGAGATTGATACCGGTGGGCTTCCCGAGAACTCGCGGACCTGGCTGAACCGCCACCTGATCTTCACCCACGGCTACGGCTTCACCGTTTCAGCCGTCAATGCCTTCGGAGCCGATGGGCTGCCGTTCTATTTCGTCAAGGATCTGGGACGCAGTTCCCAGGTGAAGGGGATCCCGCTTCTGGGGCTGGCGGATCCGGAGGTGCGCCGTTCGTTGCCGGTGGGCCAGCCCAGGCTCTACTTCGGTGCCGCCCCCCATTCCTATGCGATCGCCCCCACCCGGGTGCAGGAGTTTGACTTCCCGCAGGCCGAGGCGGGGGATCAGAGCGTCTACACCCACTACCAGGGGTCGGCCGGGATCGGCCTGGCCCATGGCTGGCAGCGCTTCTTTGCCGCGGTCTATCTGCGGGAACCGCGGCTGATGCTCACCGGCGCGATCACTCCGCGAAGCCGTTTGCTGTTGCGCCGGCAGGTGAATCAACGGCTCACCGCCCTGGCCCCGTTCCTCCATTTTGAAAGCCAGCCCTATCTGGTGACCGTGCGTCTGCCTGCGGTTCAGGGTTTTCGGCCGGAGCAGCACCAGTACTGGCTGCTGGATGGTTTCACCAACAGTCGGGCCTATCCCTACAGCGATCCCCATCCCAGCGGCATCCGCTATTTCCGCAATCCTGTGAAGGCGGTGGTGGATGCCTATGACGGACGGGTCTGGCTGTATGTGAGCGATCCCAGCGATCCGATTCTGCGCACCTGGCAGCGGGCCTTTCCGGAGCTGTTCCGGCCGATTGCGGCGATGCCCGAAGCCCTTTCCCGCCATATCCAGGTGCCCACCAGCCAGTTCGCGATCCAGGCCGAGCGGCTGCTGCGTTACCACGTGACGGATGTGCGCACCTTCTACAACGGCGACGATGTGTGGTCGTTGCCGCTGGAGATCTACGGCTCCCAGAACGTGGAGGTGCGACCGTTCCATGCCACCCTGCAGCTGCCGGGCCAGAGCCGGCCGGAGTTCGTGCTGCTGCTTCCGTTCTCGCCGCTGCGGCGCCCGAATCTGGTGGGCTGGCTGGCGGCCCGCAACGATGCTCCCCATTACGGCCAGCTGCAGCTGCTGCGTTTCCCCCAGCAGCGTCTGCTGCTCGGCACCCAGCAGATCGCGGCGCTGATCGAGCAGGATCCTGCGATCAGCTATCAGTTCGGGCTGTGGAATCGCTCGGGTTCCCGACTGCTCCACGGCAACATGCTGGTGCTGCCGGTGGGTCGCGGTCTGCTCTATGTCGAGCCGATCTACCTGCAGTCGAAGAACAGCGATCTGCCCACCCTGGTGCGGGTGGTGGTCACCGATGGCCGCACCTTCGTGATGGAGCGCAACCTCAAGGATGCCCTGGCCAAGCTCGTGGCCCGCACCGCCCGGGCTGCTGCTCCCAGCCAGCCATGAAAAAGGGCCCCGGTGGGGGCCCTGGAATCGATTCGTGGTGTCTCAACCGCATCAAGCCTTGGTGGCTCAGGCGGCCACGGCGGTCTTGGGGTCGAGTTCGCCCTTGGCGTACAGCCCGGCGTAGTAGTTGATGTCGCGCTGCTTGATCTTGCTGGCGTTGCCGGCGCACCAGAACTGCTGGTAGCGATCGAGGCAGACCTGCTTCATGTAGGCCCGGGCGGGCTTGTTGAAGTGGCGGGGATCGAAGTTGGAGGGATCCTTGGCAGCGGCCTCCCGGATGGCGGCGGTGAACGCCAGGCGGTTGTCGGTGTCGATGTTCACCTTGCGCACGCCATTGCGGATGCCTTCCTGGATCTCCTCCACGGGCACGCCGTAGGTCTCGGGGATGGCACCACCGAACTTGTTGATCATGTCCAGCCACTCCTGGGGAACGGAGCTGGAGCCGTGCATCACCAGGTGGGTGTTGGGGATGGCCTTGTGGATCTCGGCGATGCGGCTGATGGCCAGCACTTCCCCGGTGGGCTTGCGGGTGAACTTGTAGGCGCCGTGGCTGGTGCCGATGGCGATCGCCAGGGCATCGACCTTGGTCTTGGCCACGAAGTCGGCGGCCTCTGCGGGGTCGGTGAGCAGCTGGCTGTGGTCGAGCTTGCCCTCGAAGCCATGGCCGTCCTCGGCCTCACCCATGCCGGTCTCGAGGGAGCCCAGGCAGCCCAGCTCACCCTCCACGCTCACGCCGATGGCGTGGGCGACGTCGACCACTTCCTTGGTGACAGCCACGTTGTACTCGTAGCTGGCGGGGGTCTTGGCGTCGGCCATCAGCGAGCCGTCCATCATCACCGAGGTGAAGCCGTTGGCGGCGGCACCGAAGCAGGTGGCGGGGCTGTTGCCGTGGTCCTGGTGCATCACCACCGGGATGTCCGGATAGGTTTCGACGGCGGCCAGGATCAGGTGGCGCAGGAAGTTCTCACCGGCGTACTGACGGGCGCCGCGGGAGGCCTGCAGGATCACCGGGCTGTCGGTTTCATGGGCAGCCTCCATGATCGACTGCACCTGCTCCAGGTTGTTCACGTTGAAGGCAGGGATGCCATAGCCGTTCTCAGCGGCGTGGTCAAGCAGCAGCCGAAGCGGGACGAGCGCCATGGGTAAATCTCGTGGGGGGTGGAAAACGGTTGCGGGGAACCGAATCGAACGGTTTCGGAAACCGGTTCGGACGACGGCTGGCGGGGACTTCCCGCCCGGGTCTGGCGGCGAGTCTAGGGGATGCCCCCTGCCCCTCCCGCACCGGCCCTCGCCCAGTCGCAGCAGCGCTGGCTTGTCACGGCTTCCGCCAGCCCGGGTTGCATCGGCCTGCCGCTGGCGATCGCCTCGGCCCACCATTCGATCAGGCGCCGAACCGGAGCGATCCGGCCGTCCTCCCAGGTGCGGCCAAAGGCCAGGGCAGGATCGGCCGGCAGCGGGCGCAGGGCCTCACCGGGGCGGGCCATCCACAGCTGGAAGCCATGCACGTAGTCGGCCTGGTTGGACGACCCCAGCACCAGGGTGGCCTCGCTGCCGTAAAGCTCGATCCAGTAACCGCGGCCCGCTCGGGTGACCGAGGCCAGATTCACCTGGGCCGGCACCGGCCGGCCGTGCCGATCTTCCAGATCCAGCTGCACCAGGGCGATGTCGTCGGCGTCCACGGTGGCCAGCGTTCCGACGTCCCCGGGCAGGGGCCGCTGCGGAATCGCGGTGCTCAGGCGCGCCTGCAGCTGCCGGGTCGGACCCACCAACCAGTGCAGGGTGTCGAAGGCATGGGTGCCCAGCGATCCCAGCACCCCACCCCCGGCGGAGACCTGGGAATACCAGTTCCAGGGACGGCTGGCATCGGCCCGGCTGCTCATCAGCCAGTCGAGTTTCACCAGCCAGGGTTCACCGAGCACGCCCTGCTCCAGCAGGCCGTGGAGCTGCTGAAACAGGGGTACCGCCCGGTATTCGAAGTCCACGGCCACGCACAGTCGCTGCTGCAGGGCCAGACGCTGCAGTTCCTCCACTTCTTCGGTGAGCACGGCCACCGGTTTTTCCAGCAGCAGATGCTTCCCCGCCGCCAGCGCGGATCGCGCCAGTTCAAAGCGGGGACCTGGGGGGGTGGCGATCACCACCGCATCGATCGCGGGGTCGGCCAGCAGCCGGTCGAAGTCCTGGTGGCCGGGCAGGCCGGAGGCCCGGCAGGCCCGCTCGAGCCGTTCCGGGCGGGGATGCCACAGGGCCACCGGCTCGGTGGCGGCACAATCCCGCAGGGCGCTCAGGTGGACTTTCTCTCCGAAGCCGAGCCCGGCCACGGCCACCCTCAGGGGTCGGTTCATCGTCGGACGGGCGGCAGGGAGGTGGCGGCGGCACAGGCCTCGGCCAGCACCTCGGCGGTGAGGTCATCGTTGCCGGTGGGTTGCCATTCGGCCCGCAGGCGCGGCAGGCCGTTCACGGAGGTGTCGCGGTAGAGATGCTCGTCGCAGTCGAGTTGCATCACGTAGAGGGTGCCGGGACTGCTGGGCGGGTTGCCGGGGCCGGAGCGGGAGTTGGAGTTTTCGGTGGCGGTCGCTGCCGGGGGTTCGGAGGCAGGTTCGGCGGGGGTCGGCTGGAAGCGGCTCAGCACCGAAAGCCGACCATCGCGGCTGTAGCGCAGGCTGCCCGTGTCCCACCACTGCCGCCCCTCCGCGGTGGGGGCCACTTCCTGCCAGTTCACCGGGCCTGCCGAGGCCGGCGGGGGGGAGAGCACCAGGCCGCTGACCAGGGCCAGCAGCACCAGTACGGCCTGCAGCCAGCCCTGCAGCCAACCACCACGGGAATGAGTCATCAGGAGGCCAGGGGCTGGGGTTGGCGCACGCTGCCGTGCAGCTGCAGCAGATTCGCCAGGGTGGCGTGCAGCTCGGTGCGGGGGATGATGGCATCCACGAAGCCGTGGTCCTGCAGGTATTCGGCGGTCTGGAATCCCTCAGGAAGTTTTTCCCTCAGGGTCTGCTCGATCACGCGCCGTCCCGCGAAGCCGATCAGCGCCCTGGGTTCGGCCAGGATCAGGTCGCCGAGCATGGCGAAGCTGGCGGTGACTCCGCCGGTGGTGGGATGGGTCAGCAGCGGCAGGTAGAGCAGTTCCGCCTGACGGTGGCGTTCCAGGGCGCCGGAGATCTTGGCCATCTGCATCAGGCTGAGCATGCCCTCCTGCATGCGGGCTCCCCCGGAGGCGCACACGATCAGCACCGGGATGCGCCGGGCGGTGGCCTCCTCGATCAGGCGGGTGAGCTTTTCCCCTACCACCGACCCCATCGAGCCGCCCATGAACCGGAAATCCATCACCCCCAGGGCCAGGGGCATGCCGTCGAGGCGGCAGAGGCCGGTGATCACCGCATCGCGCAACCCGGTGCTCTGCTGGCTGTCCCGCAGGCGATCGGCGTAGCTGCGGCGGTCCTTGAAGGCCAGGGGGTCGGTGGGGGCCAGATCGGAATCCAGGCTTTCGAAACTCCCCTCGTCGGCGATCAGGCGGATCCTCTCCTCGCTGTCGATGCGGTGGTGGTAGCCACAGCCCTTGCAGACGCTGGCGTTGGTCAGCAGATCCTTGCGGTAGACCACCAGGGAGCATTCCGGGCATTTGCTCCACAGGCCGTCGCCCTCATCGGGATCCGGTCCCTGGTTGCGCACCACCGGGGGATTCTTGCGGCGATCGGCGAACCAGTCGAACAGCGACATGAGGGTCAGGGAGCCAGGGCCCCATTTAAGGCGAGGGTGATCAGCTGCCCAGTCCGGCCAGTTGCAGCCAGGGGCCATGGCCGCCGATCCACACCGCCAGGGTGCCGATCGCCAGGAAGGGACCGAAGGGGAAGGGCTGGTGGGGGCCGAGCCGGCCGCTGAGCCGGCCGGCCACCCCAACCAGGGCGCCGCTGAAGATCGCCACCCCCACGGCGAGGGCCAGTCCCAGGGGGCCAAGCCAGGTCCCCATCAGGGCTGCCAGCTTGGCGTCGCCCAGGCCCAGGGCCGGTCTGCCGAAGGCCTTTTCCGCCAGGGCGCTGAGCAGTTCGAAACCGAGCAGGCCGGCGCCGCAGGCGATCAGATGGGAGAGGAGCAGGGCCCGGGCGGCGGCTTCGCCCTGCAGGCCCCCCAGCGCTGCGGTCACCGCCAGCCCCAGCACCACGCCCCAGCGGCAGAGGGGTTCCGGCAGCCACATGCTGTCGAGATCGATCAGCACCAGCGGCAGCAGCCAGCTGGCCAGCAGGCCTCCCGCCGCCAGCAGCAGCCAGGCCTCCAGACCCGTGCTGGGTGGCATGGCTCCCATTGCCTGGGGGCGGGCCACCAGCATGGTCACCCACAATCCGCTGCAGAGAAGCTCCACCAGCGGGTAACGCGCTGCGATCGGCTGGTGGCAATGGCGGCAACGGCCGCGCAGCAGCAGCCAGCTCAGCACCGGCACATTTTCAAACCAGGCCAGGTCGGTGCCGCAGCGCGGGCAGTGGCTGCCGGGCCAGACCACCGATTCCTGCCGCGGCAGGCGCCAGGCCACCACATTCAGGAAGCTGCCGATGCAGGCTCCGAACAGGGCCAGGGGTACGGCCACCAGGGCGGGGGGCAGAAGCCCCGGGGTGATCAAGGCGGGCGCAGGCAGGGCCATCGTAGGGTCAGGGTCTGGGGTCGGCCGGTGGTCGTGCCGCGGCGGAACGCCCGGAGCGGGAGCGCGTCTGGCTCCGGACCCGCAGCAGTTCCATCGGCACGTACTGCTCTTCGGGCAGCAGAACGGGGGGGTCGAACACCACCCGACCCTGCACCGATTCCCCCACCATCACCACACCGATCGGTTCGGCCGGTGCCGAACAGCTTTCGAGATAGTTGAAGTAGATGCGGCGGGCCAGGCGCAGCACCTCGCGGGAATTGATCCGATCCAGCCGCAGCCCCCAGGTGGAGAACCCACCAGCACCCTGGACACCGGCAGCAGTGCCGGCGCCGCGGATGCGAAAGGACGGAGTGAAGCTTTCGGGCTGGCTGATGGCCTTGGGGGTATTAAGGCGAAAAGTTTAAACCCGGAAGCTTCTCTAAGGCCCCAATCTTCAGGCGAGATGCTTCTTCTCTTCGATCATCCGATGGATGATCGGGGTGAGGATCAGTTC
>JBKDOV010000136.1:0-34498 GCA_046342815.1 Cyanobacteriota bacterium | reverse complement strand
ATCGCCTCCATGGCGACCCTGGCCTTGAACTCGGGGCTGTGGGTGCGGCGCTTGCTCATCGGTGGGAGCCCCGATCAGGGGCGGTACCCCGCCTCAGAGACTAACGATGGGGCCTGTCCAGAAAAACCAGTCCAACTCAGACCCTCCCTAGTCAGTAAGTTACTAAACCAAACAACTCACTGATTCAGCTTCAACACAGCCATGAAGGCTTCCTGGGGCACTTCCACCTTGCCCATCGCCTTCATCCGCTTCTTGCCTTTGGCTTGTTTTTGCAGCAGCTTTTTCTTGCGGCTGATGTCACCGCCATAGCACTTGGCCAGCACGTCCTTGCGCATGGCACTGATGCTCTCGCTGGCGATCACGCGGCTGCCAATTGAAGCCTGGATCGGGATCTTGAACTGCTGCCTCGGGATCAGCTCCTTGAGCTTTTCCACCAGGCCCTTGCCCACGTTGTAGGCCTTGTCGCGATGCACGATTGTGGTGAGGGGATCGGCCCGCTCACCATTGATCAGCACATCCAGCCTTACCAGCTCATTGCGCCGATAGCCGATCAGGCTGTACTCCATCGAGGCGTAGCCCTTGGTGCGACTCTTCATCTGGTCGAAGAAATCGGTGACTACCTCCGCCAACGGCATCTCGTAGTGCAACGTGACGCGATCGGTGGTGATGTACTTCATATCGATGAACTCACCCCGGCGCTCCTGGCACAGCTCCATCAAGGTGCCGTTGTAGGTATTGGGGGTATAGATCTCCAACTTCACATAGGGCTCTTCAATCGATTCCCGCTTCTGGGGATCCGGCAGCGTGGCGGGGTTGTCCACCATCTCGGTGCTGCCATCCAGCATGTTCACCTGATAGATCACCGAAGGGGCCGTGACGATCAGGTCAAGGTCGTACTCCCGCTCCAGCCTTTCCTGCACGATCTCCATGTGCAGCAAGCCCAGGAAGCCGCAGCGGAAACCGAAACCCATGGCGCTGCTGGTTTCCGGTTCGTACTTCAACGCCGCATCCGAAAGCTGCAGCTTGTCGAGCGCTTCGCGTAGATCCGGGTATTGATCCGCATCAGTGGGGAACAATCCGCAGAACACCATCGGTTTGGCCTCGGTGTACCCCGGCAGGGGTTCCTCAGCCGGCTGGTTCACCAGAGTGATCGTGTCGCCGACGCGGGCATCGGCCACGGCCTTGATCGAAGCCGCCAGATAGCCCACCTCGCCCGCATGCAGGCTCTCCACCTGCCGCTGGTCCGGCGCCATCACCCCCACCTCATCCAGTTCGTAGGTCTTGCCGCTCGCCATCAGCAACACCTTGTCCTTGCGGCGGATCGAACCGGCAATCACCCGGAAGTACACGATCACGCCCCGATAGGGGTCGTAATAGGAATCGAAGATCAGGGCCTTCAGGGGTTCTGCCACCCGGTCGGGTGGAGGCGGCACCCGATCCACCACCGCCTGCAGGATCTCCGGCACGCCTAATCCCGTCTTGGCGGAGCAGCTGATCGCATTCGAGGTATCCAGCCCGATGATCGCCTCGATCTCGGCCCCGATCCGCTCCGGATCCGCTCCGGGCAGATCGATCTTGTTGAGCACCGGAATGATCTCGAGATCATTTTCCAGCGCCAGGTACACATTCGCCAGGGTCTGGGCCTCCACCCCCTGGCTGGCATCCACCACCAGCAGCGCCCCCTCGCAGGCCTGCAGCGAACGGCTCACCTCATAGGAAAAATCCACATGGCCCGGCGTATCAATGAGGTTGAGAATATAAATTTCACCATCGGCGGCCTTGTATTCCATCCGCGCCGCCTGGAGCTTGATCGTGATCCCTCGCTCCCGTTCCAGCTCCATATTGTCGAGGAACTGTTCCTGCATATCGCGGGCCGCCACCGTTCCCGTTTCCTGCAACAAACGATCGGCCAGGGTGGATTTACCGTGGTCGATATGGGCGATGATGCAGAAATTACGAATCCTGGAAACGGGTACGTCGGTCATGGGCGCCGGGTATTGGGTCGATCCTAGTCACCCAGGCCGGGTCACCCAGGCCTGTAGCTCACACCCAGCCGCCGCAGCACCGGCAGACGCTTTTCGGCAAACGTGCGCCACTGCTCCTCGAGCTGCTCCCAGGCCAGCGCCGGATCCTCCAGCGGCTTCCCTTCTGCATCCCGCAGCTCGGCGCCGGCCATGCCCATCCCCAGCATCGCCAGCTGGGGCACCTCCTCTGCCGCGATGCCCTGCTCCCAGGCCTGCAGCAGAAACGCCTCCACCGCCGTGATCCGCACCGGTTGGCCCAGCACTGGCGACAGCAGCGCATCGATCGGCGCCCCTGCCGTGATCCGCTCCAGCAGCTGCCGATTGAAGGCCGCCTTGCCCTCCTCCTCCCCCGGCATCGTCAAGGCCACCGCTTCTGCCGTGATCAGCAGCGCCAGCCACGGCAGCAGGGCCAGCAGGTCTTCCCCCAGCTCCGAGGCCACCACGGCCAGCGGCACCGGCCCCGCGCCAAGCAGCTGCTGCAACCGCCCGCAGAACTCCGGCTCCAGCCCCATCTGCCCCAGGCTGGTGGGCACCTCGGTGAAGCCGGCCAGATCGGCTCCCACCTGCATCAACAGCACCGGCTCCAACCGGCGGCGATGTTCCGTGGCCGGCAGAGGCCGGCGGCCGTAGGCGAAGAGATCGCGCCGGAAGCTCTGGTGGATCGCCAGATCCAGCAGCACTTCCCGCAGCTCCGCATCCGCCGCCGCGAGCACCAGCTCGCGCCGCTGCGGATCCAGCAACTGGGGAAACAGCTCCGGCAGCGTGGCCGAACCGATCCAGTGCAGCCCGCAGCCGGCCGCCTGGCGATGCATCGGGCCCACATACAGCGGCTGATGGCAGCTGTGGTACTCCCCCAGCAGGTAGGAGACGGGCTGATGCTCCAGGCCGCCAAGGTCGGCCCGCAGCTGCGGCAGGGCCCGGCCCAACGGCAGCGGCTTCTCGGCCTCCCCCCGCAGGGCCTCCAGCAGCCGGGCCGACGCCAGGAGGCCCGCTTGGCTCGTCTGCCCTCCCGTGCGCTGGGCCTGCTCCAGCGCCAGCATGTTGAGGGCACTGCGGCCCAGCCAGCCCGGGTAGGTGTTGTAGGAGCAGAAGAACACCCCGCCCGGCCTGAGCACAGCCGCCGCAGCCTCCAGCAGCGCCTGACGCGTTTCGGGCCCCACCCAGCTGGCCACCCCATGGGCCACCACGGCGTCGAACTGCTCCGGCCACAACCGGGCCGGGCCGCTCGGGGGCCGCCCCTGCCGAAAGCTGGTGAGATCGGCCACGGCGAAGCTCACGTTGGCGAGGTCGAGCTGCCGGGCCAGGGCCTCGGCCTCCGCCACGTGGCTGGGATGGAGATCAATGCCGTAAAAGTGCGCCTCCGGGTGGGCGGCGGCATTGAAGATCAGATTCAGACCCGCGCCGCAACCGATCTCCAGCCAGTGGAAAGGGCCCGTTCCGAAGTCGCCCTGATGCTGCCCACCGAGCAGCAGCGCCTGTCGCAGCCAGGCCACCGAAAGCTCGCGATGCACCGTCGGCAGGTAGGTGACATCCCGGCGGTAATCCGCTCCGGGGGGCATGGGTGCCTGCACAGGGGCCCAGCAACGCTAGGGGCAGCACAACAGACCCGCAGCGGGAGGCCGCTTCCTAAGCTCACTCCAACGCCCCCGATCGCCATGACCACCGAAAGCACCACCACCGCCCCCGAAGCCACCGATCCCCGGGCCCTCACCGTGGAGAACGTGGAGCGCGTGCTCGATGAACTCCGCCCCTACCTGATGGCCGATGGCGGCAACGTGGAGATCGTCGAAATCGACGGCCCGATCGTGAAGGTGCGCCTCCAGGGCGCCTGCGGTTCCTGCCCCAGCAGCACCATGACCCTGAAGATGGGCATCGAACGCAAGCTGCGCGAAGCCATCCCCGAAGTGAGCGAAGTGGTGCAGGTGCTCTGAGTCAGCTCGCCTTGGCCGCCGCAGCGGCCGCAGCAACGGCCTCCCGGGCGAAGCGCTCGAACCCCCGGACGTAGTCGCGCCGGTCGTAGAGGTGGGCCCGGGCACCGGCGGCGATCTCGGCCCGCAACCTGCCGCGGCGCTCCGGATCCCGCATCAGCTCCACCGCCACCGCTGCGTACTGCTCGGGGCTGTGGGCCACCGGCGCCTGCTCCACCCCCATCAGCCGGTAGGCGCCCGCCACGAAGCGCGAGCGCAGGAATCTCCCCTCCAGCGTCACCACAGGCGTGCCGGTGTGGATCGTTTCGTAGAGGGTGATGCCACTGCCGAAGGGGAAAGGATCCAGCAGCACATCCAGGCAGCCCCCCAGCGACAGAAACTCGGAACGCTGCATCCGCCCCAGCAGCAGCAGCCGCTCCCGGGTCGCGGGAGCCGTACGCTCCAGGCGCTCCAGGAAGCGAGCGGTGAGTGAGGGCAGCTTGTCCTCCACCATCACGAACAGCGATTCCGGCACCGCCCGGGCAAGCTCCTCGAGCACCGGGTCGAATTCGGGCGTCAGCTTTTCGAAGCGATGCAGGATCCCCCACAGCGGCCGATCGGGCGGCAGCAGGAAGTAATCCCGGCTGAGCCCCAGCGGCGCTGGCGCCCCGGCCGTTTCCGCCATCGCCGCCAGGTTTTCGGAGAGGTAGCAGCACGGCAGCCCCGGCAGGCGCACCAGGGTTTCCACGTAGGTGTGTTCCGCCTGCTCCGGCTCCACCAGCTCCCCGGAAACGTAGTAATCCACCGTGGGCAGACCGGAGGTCTGGGGCACCCCCCAGCCGGTGGCCTGCACCGGCGCCGAGCGACGTGCCGCCAGCATCGTGAGGAAGGGGTGCATGCCCAGATCGGTGAAGAAGAGCAGCTGCAGCCCCAGCGCGGCCAACGCCTCGCTCGCCGCCTGCAGCGGCGCGGGCAGCACCACCACCTGGTCGCACCAGCTCTCCAGGCGTTCGCTGACCCGATCGCGGGGGGTGCTGGCGAGATGGATCAGCACCACCTCAAACTGCTGGCGATCCAGGTGCAGGATCAGCCCCTCAAACGCCCGGGCATTGCTGTGCTCGTGGAAGAAGCCGGAGAGGAAGCCGATCCGCAGCCGCTGGCCCGGCCCCGGAGCCGACCCCGCAGCCGGCAGCGCAGCCTGCTCCGGGGGGAGCGGCGGATCGGGCTGCAGCGCGCGCACGATCAGCCTGCCGTAGCGCTCCATCAGCTCGCGGTCGTCGGCTTCCTGGTACAGCAGATAGAAGGGATGGCACGCCGCCGCGGTGTCGGGATGGAAGCGGAGCCCGCCCTGCTGCTCCAGCTCCCGTAGACCCTGCTCACAGCGACGGCGGCACCAGGCGATCTGCTCCGCCGAATCCGCCACCACCGGCAGCACGAACAGGTGGTTGAGGTGCAGCAGCAGCGAATCGGGTTGCAGCGCCAGCGCCTCGCCATGCCAGTGGATCGCCGCCTCCACCTCCCCCAGGTTGCGGAACAGGTGGCCGAGCTCGGTGCGGCAGGCACGATCACCGGGATCCAGCTCCGCCGCCCGCTGCAGGCAATGGATCGCCTCGCCATGGCGTCCCACCTGCACCAGCAACCGCCCGAGCCTCCCCCACAGCTCCGGCTGCTCCGGCCAGCGCTGCACCGCTTCGCTGAGCCGGCGGATCGCTCCGGCGAAATCGCCCTGCTGAAGCCGCTGCTCCGCCTGCTCCAGGGCCAGGCGCTCCTGGGAGTCCGGAGGCGAGGGTTCCATGCCCGGAGCAGGGGATCGGCGGGCATTCAAACTACCGACCCCTAGGCTGCGCGCCAGCCCTTCCCCTGCGCCGTGCTGGATCAGCGTCTGCTGCGTGAGTCCCCCGAACTGATCGGCGAGCAGCTCGGCCGCCGCGGCCTCCGGCCCGATCTCTCCGCCCTCCAGGCCCTCGCCCTGCAGCTGCGCGACCTCGAGCAGGAGCGCAATGCCCTCCAGGCGGAAGGCAATCGCATCGGCAAGGAGGTGGGCCAACGGATCCAGGCCGGGGCGGCCCCCGGCGGGGAGGAGGTGGCCGCCCTGCGCAACCAGGGCAACGGCATCAAGCAGCAGGTGGCCGGCCTCGAAGAACAGGAGAAGGCGCTGGAGGCCCAGCTGCGGGAGCAGCTGATGGTGCTGCCCAACCTGCCCTCCGCCCAGACCCCCGCCGGAGCCAGCGAAGCCGACAACGTGGAGGTGAAAACCTGGGGCACCCCCCGCCGGGCCGCCGCCGGCGAAACCCTGCAGGAGCACTGGCAGATCGCCGAGCGGCTCGGCATCGTCGACACCGAGCGGTCGGTGCGCATCGCCCAGAGCCGCTTCGTGACCCTGCTCGGTCAGGGCGCCCGGCTGGAGCGGTCCCTGATCTCGTTCATGCTCGATCTGCACGCGGGCAAGGGCTACCGCGAGGTGATGCCGCCGATCCTGGTGAACACCGCCAGCCTCACCGGCTCCGGCCAGCTGCCCAAGTTCGCCGAAGAGAGCTTCCGCTGCGAAGGCGACGACCTCTGGCTCACCCCCACCGCCGAGGTGCCGATCACCTCTCTCCACCGCGATGAACTGATCCCCGCCGACCAGCTGCCGCTGCGCTACGCCGCCTACACCCCCTGCTTCCGCCGCGAAGCCGGTTCCTACGGCCGCGACACCCGCGGCCTGATCCGCCTCCACCAGTTCAACAAGGTGGAGCTCTACTGGTTCTGCCGCCCCGAAGAATCCGACACCGCCCACGAGCAGATCACCCGCGATGCCGAGGCGGTGCTCGAGGCACTCGAACTGCCCTATCGCCGCATCGAGCTCTGCAGCGGCGACCTCGGCTTCTCCGCCGCCCGCACCTTCGACCTTGAGGTATGGCTCGCTGGGGCCGGCGCCTTCCGCGAGATCTCCAGCTGCAGCACCTGCTCCGACTTCCAGGCCCGCCGCGCCGCCATCCGCCTCAAGGACGGCAAGACCACCCAGCTGGTGCACACCCTCAACGGCAGCGGCCTGGCGATCGGACGCACCATGGCCGCCCTGCTCGAAAACGGCCAGCAGGCCGATGGCAGCGTGCGCCTGCCGGCCGCTCTCGTGCCCTACTTCGGCAGCGCCTCGCTCGAACCCGGCGCCTGAACCAGCCCCGCCAGCCCCCCCAGGGCCCGCCGCAGCGGAGCGTTTGTCACGGGCGGCAGTGGCGCCGCCCGATCCATCAACCCCAGCTCCACCTGCACCGCCCGCACCGCCGCCAGGTTCCGCTCCAGCAGCCCATCAGGCGCCAGCATCGGCAGCTGCCGCTCCAGCGGCTCATACACCAGCCCCTGCTCGGCCCGCTGCAGCCCCTGGGGGCTGAGGCCGAGGGCCTTGCCGAGGATCCGATCCGCTTCCTGCGGCCGCGCCCGGGCCCAGCGATGGGCCTCCTGCCAGGTCTTGAGCAGGTTCACCACCGCCGCCTGGTTGGTCTTGAAATACTCCGGCTCCACCACGAGGATGTCGAACACCTCGCCGGGAATGCGGCGGCTGTCGAACACCACCCGCGCCTTCCCCAGCCGCACCGCCTCCTCACTGAACGGGGGGTAGAGGGCAGCGCCATCCACCTCCCCCCGCGCCAGGCTGCCAGGCATCTGGTGCGGCGCCTGGGGCACGAGCTCCACGTCATTGAGATGCAGGCCCTCCGTCGCCAGCGCCCGGCTCAGCACGTACGGCCCCAGACTCGACGGCACCACCGCCACCCGCTGCCCCCGCAACCGCTCGATCGTGGCCACTTCCGGCCGCACCACCACCTGGTCGCCGCCCTGCGACTCATCCAGGATCAGCACCACCAGCGGGCATCGCGGGGGCCTGGCATGGCAGATCTGCACCGCCTCCACGGTGGTGAGCTGGGCCACCTTGACGGTGCCGTTCAGATAGGCCGCCACGATGTCCTGCGGGTCATCGAAGGCCACGGTGCTCAGATCGAGGCCATGGCGTCGATCCAGCCCCTTTTCCCGCGCCAGGGGGAAATAGGCATAGCCGGGCCATGGCGCCACAGGCACCGAGATCGCCGTGGGTTCGCGGCGCTGTCCCAGCGCCAGCAGGCCGAGCACTAGGGCGAAAAGCGCAGCGAAGCGGCGCCGCATCGGCAGCGGTCCACAGCGAGGAACCCGCCCAGTTGAACCAATCACGTCGCCAACGGCCGCACCCCAGAATGGTTCGACACAAAAGCTTGGGCCGAATGGGCGTTCTCACCGCACTGGCGATCCTGGCCGGGTTGATCGTGGTTCATGAGGCCGGCCATTTCCTGGCGGCCCGCTGGCAGGGGATCCGGGTGAGCGGCTTTTCGGTGGGCTTCGGGCCCGCCCTGCTGCAACGCCAGCGCGGTGGCGTGCTCTATGCCCTGCGGGCCATCCCCCTCGGCGGCTTCGTCTCCTTCCCCGACGATGACGAAACCAGCGCCATCCCCTCCGATGACCCCAACCTGATGCGCAACCGGCCCATCCCCCAGCGGGCCCTGGTGATCGCCGCCGGCGTGCTGGCCAACCTGCTGCTGGCCTATGCGGTGCTGGTGGGCCAGGGTCTGGTGGTGGGCATCCCGGCCGGGTTCAGCACCAGCCCCGGCGTGCTGGTCACCGGCGTGCAGTCGGGTCAGGCCGCCGCCGCCGCCGGTCTCCAGGCCGGCGACCGGATCGTGAGCGTGAACGACACCCCCGTGGCCGGCGGCCAGCAGGCGGTGGCCGAACTTGTGGAACAGATCCGCCAGGCCCCCGGCCGCGTGCTGCGGCTCGAGGCCGCCCGCGGCGACCGCAACCTGCCCCTCACCCTCACCCCCGCCGAAGTGGGGGGCATCGGCCGCATCGGCGCCCAGCTGCAGCCCAACGGCACCGAGACCTTCCGCGCCCCCCGCGGCCCGCTCGAACCCTTCCGCCAGGCCAATCACGACTTCCTGGCCCTCACCCGCCGCACCGTGGAGGGGTTCATCACCCTGATCACCCACTTCGGCGAAACCGCCGGCCAGGTTTCCGGGCCCGTGAAGATCGTCGAGATGGGCGCCAACCTGGCCAAGCAGGGAGGCAACAGCCTCTTCCTTTACACCGCCCTGATCTCGATCAACCTGGCCGTGCTCAACGCCCTGCCCCTGCCGATGCTCGACGGCGGCCAGTTCGCCCTGCTGCTGCTCGAAGGCCTGCGCGGTCGTCCCCTGCCCGAACGCTTCCAGATGGCGTTCATGCAGTCAGGCTTCGTGTTCCTGATGGGGCTCAGCCTGCTGCTGATCGTCAAGGACACCAGCCAGCTGCCGGTGGTGCAGCAACTTTTCGGCCGCTGAACCACCCAGGCCCTGCCCCCGTCCCCCCGGCAGGTAAGCTCAGGTCACTCTCCTACCCGCACAACCGGCCGAATGGCGAAGAAGTCGATGATCGCGCGCGATGTGAAGCGCAAGAAGATGGTGGAGCGCTTCGCCGCCAAGCGTGAGGCCCTCAAGGCCTCCTTCGAAGCCGCCGCCGACCCGATGGAGCGTCTGGAGATCCACCGCAAGATCCAGGCCCTGCCCCGCAACAGCGCCCGGGTGCGCGTGCGCAACCGCTGCTGGGCCACCGGCAAGCCCCGTGGCGTCTACCGCGATTTCGGCCTTTGCCGCAACCAGCTGCGCGAGCGTGCCCACAAGGGTGAGCTGCCCGGCGTCGTCAAGTCCAGCTGGTAATTCAGCCCCAGCCCCCTGGCCACACCCCCCCATCCCGCTGGTCCACCGCCCAGTGGCTATGGGTCTATGGCCAGGGCTGGTTTCCCATGGCCAACGATCCCGGCGGTCCGCTGCAGCTCTACCGCAGCAACCGCCGGGCCCTGCTTCCCCTCGACGACCGCTTTCATGTGCCCCGCTCCCTGCGGCGGGTCCTGAACAGCGGTCGTTTTCAGTTGCGCCTCAACCGCTCCTTCGCCGAGGTGCTCGCCGGCTGCGCCGCCCGGCCCTCCACCTGGATCAGCGACGAGCTCGCCGCCATCTACCTCCGGCTCCATGCCGATGGCCTGGCCCACAGCGTGGAGGCCTGGGATGAGCAGGGACTCGCCGGTGGTCTGCTGGCGATCGGCATCGGTTCGTGCTGGATCGGCGAATCGATGTTTCACCACAGGCCGCACGCCTCCAACGTGGTGCTGGTGGAGCTGGCCCGGGCCCTGCGACGCGGAGGATTCTCCCTGTTTGATGTGCAGCTGACCAATCCCCATCTGCAGCGATTCGGCTGCTACGAAGTGGAGGACAATCTTTACCAACAGCTGCTGATCAGCGCCCGCAGTAGGCCGGCAACACTAAAACTTCAGGAGGCTTGCCTCCGCTGTGAGGCCTGGATGCCAGGATAGGTCTGACAACAAAACGGACATAAAGCCCAGTGCAAGGACAAACTCAGTCGATCTCCTTCGATGGTCGGGAGATCCGGCTGACCACAGGTCGGTTCGCTCCCCAGGCGGGGGGTTCGGTGATGGTGGAGTGCGGTGATACGGCGGTTCTGGTCACTGCCACGCGCTCCGGCGGCCGTGAAGGCATCGATTTTCTCCCCCTGATCTGCGATTACGAGGAGCGGCTCTATGCCGCCGGTCGCATCCCCGGCAGCTTCATGCGGCGCGAGAGCCGCCCCCCCGAGCGGGCCACCCTGATCGCCCGCCTGATCGACCGCCCGATGCGGCCGCTGTTCCCCGCCTGGATGCGCGACGACCTCCAGATCGTGGCCACCTGCATGTCGCTCGATGAGCGCGTGCCCCCCGATGTGCTCGCCGTGACCGGCGCCTCGATGGCCACCCTGCTGGCGAAGATCCCCTTCTACGGCCCGATGGCCGCCGTGCGCGTGGGTCTGCTGGGCGACGACTTCGTGCTCAACCCCAGCTACCGCGAGATCGAGCGCTCCGACCTCGACCTGGTGGTGGCCGGCACCCCCGAGGGCGTGATCATGGTGGAAGCGGGCGCCAACCAGCTGCCCGAACAGGACGTGATCGAAGCGATCGACTTCGGCTACGAAGCGGTGGGCGAACTGATCAAGGCCCAGCTGGCCCTGATCAAGGACCTCGGCATCGAGCAGGTGATCCCCGAAGCCCGCAGCGAAGACGACACCCTGCCGAAATTCCTGGAGAAGGAATGCGCCAAGGGCATCGGCGAGGTGCTCAAGCAGTTCTCCCAGACCAAGGCGGAGCGCGACCAGAAGCTCGACGCCATCAAGGCGGAAGTGAGCGAGAAGATCACCGCCCTCAAGGATGAGGACGCTGTGAAGGTGGCCGTGTCCAGCAACGGCAAGGTGCTGGGCAACAGCTACAAGAGCCTCACCAAGAAGCTGATGCGCGAGCAGATCCTCAAGGAGGGCAAGCGCGTCGATGGCCGCAACCTCGATGAGGTGCGTCCGATCAGTGCCGCCGCCGGGGTGCTGCCCAAGCGCGTCCACGGCTCGGGCCTGTTCCAGCGCGGCATGACCCAGGTGCTCTCCTGCGCCACCCTCGGCACCCCGAGCGACGCCCAGGAGATGGACGACCTCAACCCTTCCACCGAGAAGACCTACCTCCACCACTACAACTTCCCCCCCTATTCGGTGGGAGAGACCCGTCCGATGCGCTCCCCCGGCCGCCGCGAGATCGGCCACGGCGCCCTCGCCGAGCGGGCCCTGATCCCGGTGCTGCCCAGCAAGGAATCCTTCCCCTACGTGCTGCGGGTGGTTTCGGAGTGCCTCAGCTCCAATGGCTCCACCTCGATGGGCTCGGTGTGCGGCAGCACCCTGGCGCTGATGGATGCCGGCGTGCCCCTCAAGGCCCCGGTGAGCGGCGCCGCCATGGGCCTGATCAAGGAGGGCACCGATGTGCGCATCCTCACCGACATCCAGGGCATCGAGGACTTCCTCGGCGACATGGACTTCAAGGTGGCCGGCACCGAGAAGGGCATCACCGCCCTGCAGATGGACATGAAGATCACCGGCCTTGAGGTGAAGACCGTGGCCGAAGCGATCAACCAGGCCCGTCCGGCCCGGCTGCACATCCTCGAGAAAATGCTCGAGGCGATCGACAAGCCCCGGGAGGTGCTCAGCCCCCACGCCCCGCGCCTGCTCAGCTTCCGCATCGACCCCGAACTGATCGGCACCGTGATCGGCCCCGGCGGCCGCACGATCAAGGGCATCACCGAGCGCACCAACACCAAGATCGACATCGAAGACGGCGGCATCGTGACGATCGCCAGCCATGACGGTGCCGCGGCCGAAGAGGCCCAGCGCATCATCGAGGGCCTCACCCGTCGCGTCAGCGAAGGGGAGGTGTTCCAGGGTTCGGTGACCCGCGTGATCCCGATCGGTGCCTTCGTGGAGATCCTGCCCGGCAAGGAAGGGATGATCCACATCTCCCAGCTCTCCGAGGCCCGGGTGGAGAAGGTGGAAGACGTGGTCAATGTGGGCGACCAGGTGACCGTGCGGGTGCGCGAAATCGACAACCGCGGGCGCATCAACCTCACCCTGCGGGGTGTGCCCCAGGCCGACGCCCCCCTGCCCGCCTGAGCGAACCGGGGGGGCTTCCCCCCTCTCCTGACTGCCTCAGACGGCAAACCCCGGATCGATCGCCGCCATCGCCTCCGCCGCGCGCTCACACAGGGCGCCGTGGCTGGCGCCATGGCTGGCGATCAGACAACCGGCCTGGCGCACGTCGCCGGTGTTGTAAGTCAGCGGCCGGCCATCGGCATGGGTGAAGGCACCGCCGGCGGCCCGCAGCACCGCCTCCGGCGCGGCCATGTCCCAGTCCTTCGGGGCGCTCTTGCCCGAAAGGGAGATGTAGAGGTCGGTCTCGCCCCGCAGGATCGTGGCCACCTTGCCGCCCACGCTGCCGATGGCGCGGGTATCCCCAAGGGCCAGGGCCTCCAGCAGCTGCTCCAGCCGTTGGTCGCGGTGGTTGCGGCTGGCCACCAGCACCAGCTCCCCGAGGGCGCGGCGGGGGCTGAGCGCCGCAGGGAACTGCTCACCGCCCCGGTTCTCCCGCCAGGCCCGGCCGGGGGCTTCGGCCCCGGCACCCACCAGACCGAACCACAGCTCCTCCATCTCCGGCAGCAGCACCACCCCCAGCACCGGCTCGCCGTGGCGCACCAGGGCCAGATGCACGGCGTATTCGCCCGTGCCCTGCAGGAAATCCTTGGTGCCATCCAGCGGATCGAGGATCCACAGCCACTCGGCGGCCAGCGGCACCCCGGCGGTGAGCTGCTCCTTGGCGGTCTCCTCGCTGAGCAGGGTCCAGGGGGCGTCAGGGAACGCCGCCGCCAAGCCATCCAGCAGCCAGCGGTTCACCGCCAGATCCGCCGCGCTCACCGGCCCCTCGCCGCCATCCTCCACGCTCAGGGCCGGCGGGAAGCCGTAGGGAGGGGCCTCACCGCGGCCGTAGGCCAGCAGGATGTCGGCCGCTCCCCAGCTCAGCCGCCGAAGTTCTGTCAGCAGCGGCTCCAGCGACACGCCCGCAGGCAGAGCAGGACTGACGGGCATCATGAGAAAGCAAACAAGCATTCTGGAGGCCCTTGCAGCCGCCCGAACCCGCCGCTGGAGTGCTTTATCTGGTGGGTACCCCCATCGGCAACCTCGACGACCTCTCCCCCCGGGCCCGGCGCGTGCTGGCCGGAGTGCAGCGAATCGCCTGCGAGGACACCCGCCGCAGCGGCCTGCTGCTGCAGGCCCTGGGCCTGAAGGGCCGGCTGGTCAGCTTCCACCAGCACAACCAGACGGCCCGCCTGCCCCAGCTGCTGGAGGCGCTCGCGGAAGGGGAGTCGGTGGCGGTGATCAGCGATGCCGGCCTGCCCGGGATCTCCGATCCCGGCGAAGCCCTGGTGGCCGCCGCCCGCCAGGCCGGCCATGCCGTGATCTGCGTGCCCGGCCCCAGCGCCGTGACCACCGCACTGGTGAGCAGCGGCCTACCCAGCGGCCGCTTCTGCTTC
This sequence comes from Cyanobacteriota bacterium, assembly GCA_046342815.1. Classification (GTDB taxonomy): domain Bacteria; phylum Cyanobacteriota; class Cyanobacteriia; order PCC-6307; family Cyanobiaceae; genus Cyanobium. The sequence goes on along the minus strand of JBKDOV010000136.1, from coordinate 20,638 downwards.
GAGGGTTTCCTGGCGCCCCGCAGCAGCCAGCGCCGCCGCCAGCTGCTGGCCCTCGCCGAAGAACCCCGCACGATCGTGCTGTTTGAAGCGCCCCACCGGCTGGTGGACCTGCTGGAGGATCTGCTCGCCGTGCTCGGGGATCGCCCCCTGCAGGTGGCCCGCGAACTCACCAAACGCCACGAACAGCAGGTGGGCCCCAGCGTGGCCACGGCCCTGGAGCACTTCCGCCACACGCCCCCCCTGGGGGAATGCACCCTGGTGCTGGGCGGCGCCGAACCGGCGGAGGCCCCGGCCTGGGACGAAGCGGCCCTGCGGCTCGAACTGCTCGCTCTGGTGGAGGGGGGCCTCAGCAACCGGGAGGCGGCCCGGCAACTGGCGGAACGCAGCGGCCACAGCCGGCGGGAGCTGTATGCCCTGCTGCACCGCTCCGCTGACGCGGCAGACTGAGGCTCCGATTCCTGCTGCTGCAAGCCAGTCCGCCATGCTTCTGCGCCTGCGCCTCCTGCTCGGCAGCCTGTGCGGCGGCCTGCTGCTGTTGGCGATGCTCGGCCTCGGCAGCCAGAACCTCCAGCAACGGGCCAACCTCCAGCTCGGCGTGGGCCGCAGCGTGCCCCTGCCCACCGGCTTCCTGGTGGGGATCGCCCTGGCGGTGGGGGTGATCAGCGGCGGCAGCACGGCAGCGCTGCTGCTGCCGGGCCCGAATCGAGCCGACGACGACAACTGAACCGCAAAACCGGCTGCCGCCCAGCCCGCCAGGCGCTACAGGCGTCCGCTGGCCTGCTGAGGATCCCGCGGCTGACGGGGCGGCGGGGCGAAGGTGCCCCTGCCCAGCTGCGGCGCCGGCAACGGCCGGGAGAAGAGATAGCCCTGGTAGAGCTTCACCCCCATCTCCTGGAGCATGGCGAGGCAGGCAGGCGTCTCCACCCCCTCCGCCACCAGCTCCACCCCCAGCAGAGGCGCCATCCCGGCAATCAGACTCACGATCTGGCGGGCATAGCTGTCGGTGGTCATCGCCATCACGAACGACTGGTCGATCTTCACCTCATCGGGCTGGAGAGTATTCAGCAGGTTGAGGGAGGAATAGCCGGTGCCGAAGTCATCGAGCGAAAGCCGCATCCCCAGCCCCCGCAGGGCCTGGAGGTTGGCCTCCACCAGGGGAGAACGCTCCAGCACCGAACGCTCCGTGAGCTCCAGGGTGACCTGCCGTGATTCGATGCCGTGCTCATGAAGCTGGTTGGTGAGCCGCTGCACCAGGCCCGGATCGGTGAGCTGGCTGGGAGAGAGATTGAGGCTGAGAAGGCAGGGGACGTCCAGGGGAGGGAGGAGGGCATAGGCCTCGAGCGCCAGGCGCAGCAGTTCATCGCCCAGCAAGGCCATGCGGCGATGCTGCTCGGCCAGCTCGAGCATCTGTTCCGGAGGCACGGCTCCCAGGGTGGGGTGCTGCCAGCGCACCAGGGCCTCCACCGCATGCATCACCCCGGTGCCATCCACGATCGGCTGAAACACCACCTCCAGCTCCCGCTGCCGCACCGCCTTCAGCAGATCCACGTAAAGCTGGTAGCTGTCGAGCTGGCTGCCGTCGTCGCCCACATCGAAGATGGCAATCCGGCTGAACTTGTGCTGCTTGGCCCGATACATGGCGATGTCGGAGCGCTTCATCGCCGCCTGCGGATCGGCTTCGAGCGGATCCACCAGGGAGATGCCGATGCTGAGGCTGAGTTCCAGCGATACCCCATCCACTTCGGTGGTGCCTTGGAATTCGCCCGCGATCTGGGTGGCGAAACGATGGGCCTCGGCCCTGAGCTCCACTTCCTCACTCGCCTCCCGCTTGAAGGTCATCACGATCACGAATTCGTCGCCGCCATAGCGGGCGAGGAAATCGCCGCTCCGCAGCAGACTGCGCAGCCGAGTGGCCACGGCCACGAGGGCGCCATCGCCCACCGCATGGCCGTAGGTGTCGTTGATGCTCTTGAACCGATCCACATCCACGAACAGGATCGCGAAGCTCTTGCCCAGTTCCCGGTGGCGCTCCGATTCCAGTTCCAGCTGTTCGATGAAATAACGGCGATTGGGCAGCTGGGTGAGCGGATCGCAGAGCGCCAGGGTGCGGGCGCTGGCGAGAAACTGCTGGAAACGGTCCGTGAGCCGCTTCATCCGCAGACCCACCTCCAGGGCCGATGAATCGTGGCCCCCCCGATCGAGGGGCGCCGGATCGGTGGCCGTCGGATCGGGCGCCGTCTCGAGGATCGGCAGGGACGGGGAGGGCGGTAGAGGTGGCGCAGGCACTGGCGCAGGAGGTGGCGCCGTGCTCCCCCCGGGCTGCCGCAGCAACCGGGCCAGCACCCGTTCCTCTCCGCTGGACACCGAAAGGGGAAGGCCGAAATGGAGAAGCAGCTGGTCGAGTTCCTGGCAGGTGCGGCGGATGCGCTGCCCCCCCCGGCGCTCGATCCGCCGCTGCGCCAGGCGCTGCTGACGCCGCTCCAGCATCAGCAGTATCCGGAACACCAGCAGGAAGGTGAGCAGCGAAAGCAGCAGCAGGCTCTGCTCCAGCAGCGAACGCAACAGGGAAGGCAGCAGTGGCTGGGCGCGAAGCGCCAGCACCTTGCCCTCCTTCGCATGGAACGGGGGATCGAAAGGCGCCGCCTCCAGCCCCGCCTCCCGCTCCCCCGGGGGCGGTAGCACGGCCGGCCGTTCGAACACGAAATCCCGCTCCAGCTCCTGGAGGGACTCCCGCAGATGCGGTCCGTAATCGGACCGCAGAAAGGGGGAGATCAGGGCGAGGGCGCCGGTGGCGGGCACCGACTGGGTGCTGTTGGAGATGGGGGAGAGCACCCCCAGGAACAACTTGCCGTCCGTGGCATGACACGCCAGGGGCCTGAGGCTGGTGAGGAGGGTGAAGGAGTCGAGATTGCCGCGCAGGCAATCGATCAGCCTGCGGTCCTTCACATAGGGATCGGCAGGCCGACCGAAGCTGAAGCGCACATCCCCAGCCGGCCCGAACACCGCCATCACCGTGCCGTCCTCGAAGATCGGCGAGGAGGCGATGTGGCGATTCAGGTAATCGGGAAAGCGGCCCGTGATGTAGGCGTAGGTGTCATCCCAGAAGGCCCAGTCGCGGGTGGTGCGCCGCAGGGCCGCCATGGAGGTGGCCACCACCTCCATGGAACGGCCGCGAACGCTGTTCTGTTGGTCGGCCAGGGCGACGGCTCGCCGGCGGATATCCAGCGCCAGCAGGGGGGTGAGCACCAGCAGGGCGGTGACCAACGCCGAGAGAATCACAGACCGCTGGGGAGCAGCGCGCTGCTCCTCCTTCCACCAGGAATGCAGAGTCTGCAGCGGTCGCACCATCAGACGGCTGCGTTCAAGGCCTTGGTACGAGCCTAACGAAAACCCCGCACGAAGCCAGTTGGGGCCTGGGGCGGCTGATCAGCTGCCGGGCAAGGCGTACAGGGCCCCTTCGATCACCACCCGGCTGATGCCCTGGGCCAGCAGGTAGGGAGCCGTCCGCTCCAGCAGGCTGGGATCGGGGAGCTTGATCACCCTCTGGGTGCGTCCGCACTGGCGCTTGGCCTGCCGGGGGTTGGCATAGACCGCCAGGGCCTGCCGCTCCTGCTCCTCCTGGGGCAGACGACCGAGCTCGGGGAATTCACTGAGGGGACGTGCCTGCAGCTCCACCGTCTTGTCCACCAGCATGTAGGCGGAGGCGGGCAGGTCGGCTCCCACCAGGGGCAGCACCTGGATCTCAAGCCGGGAATCGTCCGCCAAGGCCGGAACCAGGGCCGTATCGATCTCCTCCTCGGCACTGAAGCCCAGATCGTCTTCGTCGGCGTCATCGGAATCGGCCTCGTCGTCGTCGCCGAAATCGCCGGCGAAGTCGTCGGCATCGTCAATGGCCAGCACCCCGGGGCTGTCGGCCTCCGCCTCTACTGCCGCGGCAGGCTTTGCCGGCGGGTCTGCGGCCGCGCCGTCCGGGATCACGGCGGCAGCTGAGCCGGCCGGGGAGCTTGTGGCCTCAGGTTCGGTGGCGGAGACAGCCGGTGAAGCCACCACAGCTCCCACCCGCCCGGGACGCCGCTGGCGCTCCTGTTTGAGCTGTTCGTATTCCTGCGGGTCCATGCCGGCCTTGGCGGCCCTGCTCACCGTGTTGGCACTGCAGCCGAAGGCATCCGCCAGATCCTGACTGCTCTCGCCAGCGCGGAAGCGAGCCACCAGCTCGATCTTCTGGGCTTCGCTGAGCCTGGTGGCTGCCATGGAGCGAAAATCCGCACAGTCGACAAATCTAAGGCTGGCTGCTCCCTGCCTGCCCCCAGGGTCCCTTGAGATGAACTGGCACAATGCCAGCCAAGCTCCCTTAGCTCAGCTGGATAGAGCAGCTGCCTTCTAAGCAGCCGGTCGTGTGTTCGAATCACACAGGGGGCGTCTTCAAAAAGCAAGCCAGAACAAGGGTTCTGCCTTTGACGGGGGCAGGGCTGCTGGGGCTTGCATGGGCATGTTCGCGAGAATCTGCGCGAAGCGACCGGGAGCTTGCTGTCGGCCGAGAGGCGGGTGTTGTCGCTGAGTTTGCCGCGATGCTGTGTGAACAGCTCCCGCAACTCTTTCTCGGCTTCGGCATTCTTGGAGAGCACCCGCTTGCTGGTGACCTCGGAAATATCGGCCGGCTCCAGGTGCACCTGCAGCGGGAAGCGGTCCATCAGCCGGGCCAGCTCCACCCGTTTGTCATCCAGGCCCCCCACCAGCTCCGTGAGCTTCTCCTGGGAGGTGACCACCAGCCACATCTTGCCGCGACCGATCCGGCCGAGGTTCTGCACCACGGCCTGCAGATCCAGCATCTTCTGCACATCCCTGGCCACAAACTGGCCCACCTCGTCCACCACAAACAGAAGCGTTTTGCCAGGGCAGCGGCGCAGCATCAGCTCCATGCCGCGCTTGGCGAGATCTCCTGGGGTGATGTCGGCTCGCTTCATGGCCGCTTCTCGCCAGCTGTCAGCCGTCGGGTACGTGGCCGGCTCCAATTCGTGCATCACACGGCTGGCCTGCTGCACCGCAATGGCGATCAAGCCTTTGCCCGCATCCCAATCCTTACCAAAAATCTCTTGGTACTTGGCCTTGAAGGCCGCCAGTTCACCCGTTTCCTCCAGGGTGATCTCCAGCTCTGAGAGGTCGGCTCATCCAGCCATTGCTGCCAATGTTCCTGGAACTGCTCTTCGATCGCCGCTGGCAGGCTCCACAGGGTCATGCAACCTGGCGGGTCGAACAGTTCGTGGCAGCGGCTGCGGGCCACCTCGAACACAATCCGTGCCTGGGCAAAGCAGTGGGTCTTCGGGAAACCACGCCTCAGCACGGAGACGCCGCGAGGTCCCAGCACCCCTGGGTGTTCCACCAGCGGGCCGCGTCCATCTCCCCGTGGCGTGCCACCACCAGGCGGAGCTTGAACAGGCGCTTGAAGTCGATGGTGGGGGATGAGCTGCACATGGGGGGATTGTGCCCGTGCCGGGTGCTGAGCAGCGGCCCTGCCATCAGTCCACCATCTCCGGATCCAGCTCCAGCCCTGGGTAGAGGAAGGCGCGGCTGAGCCGCTGGCAGTCGGCGGGGCTCACCGAAGCTTCACGCAGGGTGGCCTCCCAGCTGCTGGCCACGGTGTCGAAGATCCGCGTGGCGATCGCTTCGGCTTCCGCCGGCTTGAGCAGAAAGCGGCCGGCCCCGGCCAGGATTGCCCTGCGGTTGGCCCAGCGGCTGGGGCTGCGGTCCACCAGGCCGCAGGCCATGGCCAGGTCGCGGCGGGTCTCGGCTTGCAGCGGTGCGGGCGTGAGGTCGTAGGCGGGGCTGAGCTGCCAGCTTGGTGACCTGGCCAGCAGCGCATGGTTGCGGGGGTGGTCGTCGTTGTTCGAGACCGCGGCGTTGAAGCAGATCCGGCCGAACAGCTCCCGCAGATCCGCCGCCGGCTGAGCACTGACGCGGCGCAGCTCATCGGCGAGCAGCAGATACGACCACCTGCCGCGATCGGTGGCACTGTCATCCGCCTGCAGCAGGGTGACGGCGCTGACCATGCGATGGCGCCGGTATCCCGTCTCGCTCCAGTCGCGGTCAAAGCGCTTGACCAGCAGCACATCGGCATCGCCCACTCTGGTGAGGCGGCTTTCGGCCACCTGCAGGCCGCAGCGGCGGGCCAGCAGCAGCAGGCCGTGCTCCACGCGCGGTTGGTTCCAGGTGTCGGAAGGCGCTGGGAACTTGGCCAGCCAGAGGGCGTTGTCCGCCTCCACGGTGGTCTTGGGGCGGGCGCCGCCCATCGACGTGCCGGCCTGGCCAATCAGCTCCTCCACCTGCTCCAGGGCTGAGCCTGCTTGTAGGGGTTCCTCGCGGAGGATCGCATCAGCCACCTGCTTGATGCGCTCCAGATCGAGGGTGCGATGGAAGCGGCGTTGCGGCGCCGGTGGATCAACGCCGCGGCCAAAGCCCACCGCACCGCAGCGATCGTCCGGTCCGAGCAGCAGCAGATCGAAATCGCTGGGCTCCCCCAGGCCGCCATGGCGAGCGATCACCCGGCGTCCCCAGTGATCCGGCAAGGCATCGCGCAGCGCCCCGAAAAAGCCCCCCAGGCGGGCCGTCTCGAAGGAGCCCTGGCGCAGCCTCAGCTGCACAGGATCGAGCTCCACCGCGTCCGGCCGCTCCCGGTAGCGGCGGCCATAGACGAACGTGCCCACCGGTTGGCCCTGCCGATCACTGCTCTGCGAAAACCGGCCCGCCGTGACGAACGCCGTGCTGCCCGGCAGGACCACGTAGACGTAGCACTCGAGATCCGATGGCATGACAGGAGAGCGCCAGGGCTGGGCGAGGAGGATCAGAAGTCGTCGTCGAAGCGTTGACGGCGAGGGGCCTGGCCGGGCTGGCGGGCGGCCTCCAGGGCCTTGCCTTCCGCATCCCGGTCAGGATCGGCCACCTCGACCAGCTGATCGAGCAGCCCCAGCACCCACAGGGCACCGAGGTAGGCGGCGATCGAGGTGCCGGGCTTGCCTCGCTCCACATCGGCCACGGTGAAGCGGCTCACGCCCATCCGCTCGGCCACGTCCTCCAGGCGCCAGCGGCGCCGCAGCCGGGCGGTACGGATGTTGCGGCCCAGCCGCTGCCGGGCCTGCTCCAGGGCCGCGGGGGGGTGCTGGACGATGGGACTGAGCTGGGCCAAGGCCGGCGGAACACCCAAGACACGTTGTGCGATGACATCTTAAGCGGCTCATGCGTTGCCTGATGGCACCATGACGCCCAAGCAGGAGGCATGCCCTGGGGCTTGTTCTGGGACCCTGGCGATCGCGTCTGGCCGCTCCGCCCGGATCCGCCAGGCTGGATCGTCGTTCGTGGCTCCCCGCCGGTGCCCCGTTCATCGAGCCTGAATGCTCAGGCGCTGATCGCCCTGGGCCCCGAGCGCCTCGCAGAGCTGCTGCTGGAGCTGGCAGGCAGCGACCCGGCGATCAAGCGGCGGATCCGCCTGGCCGTAGCCCAGGCCACCAGTCCCCAGGAAGCCGCCGCGCAGGTACGCCAGCGCCTGGCCACCATCGGGCGGTCGCAGGGCTTCCTGGAGCGTGAGAAACGCCGGGCGGTGCTGCAGGAGCTGGGCCTGCAGCTGGAGGCGATCACTGGCCCCATCGCCCAGGCCGAGCCTTTGGCGGCCCGGGAGCTGCTGTGGCAGTTCCTGGAGCTGGGCAACAACGTGCTGGGCCGCTGCGATGACAGCAGTGGGCTGCTCGGCGATCTGTTTCGCCAGGCGATGGGCGACTGCTGCTGCTCAGCGAGCGCACGGACCACATCACAGCGATCGCCGGCGCGCTGGCCGAGCAGGTGCCAAACCTGTTTCTGCTGCATGGTCGCCTTAGCACACGCCAGCGCAGCGCCACCCTGGCCGCGCTGGAGCAGCTGCCCCCTGAGACACCTCGCATCGTGCTGGCCACCGGGCGACTGGTGGGGGAAGGATTCGATCACCCGCCGCTCGACACGCTGCTGCTGGCGATGCCCGTGTCGTGGAAGGGCACGCTGCAGCAATACGCCGGCCGCCTGCACCGGCAGGAGAGCGGCAAGACCAGCGTGCGAATCATCGACTGGCTCGACCTCGGCCATCCCGTGCCGCAGCGCATGTGGGAGCGGCGGTTGCGGGGCTATCGGGCGATGGGGTACGAGCTGACCTCGGCACGGCAGACCATCTCAGGCGGCGGCCACGTACGGCCAAACTCCGTACAATGACGAGATTGCTCCCTGGTGTGCCATGTCACCGGTCGAGACCTCGCTCCATGCGGCGATCGAAGCGATCGACGAGCCCCGCTCCGCTCGGATGGACCAGCGCACCAAGCCCTCGGTGAAGGCCAGCATTGAGGCGGCAGCAGACCTGATTGGCATCGAGGCCTCCGCCTTCGTGGTGATGTCGGCGTATGCACGCGCCCAGGAGCTGCTCGCTGGCCGGCAGCAGACGCTGCTCAGCCAGGCCGATCACCAGGCCCTGCTCGCTGCCCTCGACGAAGAGACCGCGCCAACGCCCGCCTTGCTGGAGGCTTGGCGGCTGCACCAGGACCACGTCGTGCGCTCCTGACCTGGTGGCGGTTCGGATCGATGCCTTTGACCCTGGCCTGCACGACACCAAGGACTTCCGCTGCAGCAGCGACAGCCAGGACAACTTTCTGCGCCGCACCGCCAAGCGCCAGCAGCGTGATGGCTACACCCGGCTCTACGTCGCCACTGACGCCGCCCAGACAGGCGAACCACGGGCCTGCCTGGGCTTCTACGCCATCAATGCCCATGCCATTGGCGTAGCCGATGTGCCTTCCAATGCGGCCCCGCGGCCCCCGCGGCCCCCGCGGCCCCCGCGATCGAATCTGATCCCAGGCGTTTTTCTCAGTCACCTCGCTGTCGATCAGAGACAGGAGGGAAAGGGACTGGGCCGCATCCTGCTGGTGGATGCGATGCAGCAGTGCCAGCGGGCGGGGCAGATCCTGGGGGTGCGGCTGATGTTGCTCGATGTGGCGGGCGCTGCTGGTGAAGCGGAACGCGTACGCCTGCACAGCTTCTACGCGTCGATGGGGTTCCGGCCCCTCCCAGGACGACCGGAGCGGTTGTTCCTCTCTCTGAGTGCACTGCCACTTCCGCAATCGGGCGGGTAAAGCATCAGAGGCGAGGAACAACTCCCCAGGCTGACCAGATACAGGTTCTACGCCTCGACCAATGACTGTTTCTTCTTGCCAGTGCGCGACTTGGCGGGCTTACCGGATAGAGAAGAAAAGGTGCTGATCTCAATGGCTCGGTCGGGAAACACAGCCCTGACCTCCAGCTCACCACCCATGGCCTGGACGAAGTTGCGCAGAGTGCTCATCAGCATGTCGGCCCGGTTCTCGATCTTGGAGATCTCGGCCTGCTTGACGTTGAGATTCTTGGCCAGCGTGTCCTGGGTGAGGGAAAAAGCCTTGCGCAGTTCTGCCAGGGTCATTTCCTGCCGCAGCTGCTCTTTGCGCTGCTCGATGCGCTCCCGGCGCTCAGGGCTGAAGTCCTTGGTGAGTTCAGAGAAGGAGCGCGTCATAGCTTGGGATGGGATTGCAGATTGATGAGGTGTTCGTCGTAGAGCGCGTCTGCTTTGGGGATCATCGTTTTGTAGAAGCGTTTGTCCTTGCCGGTCTTGTTGCCCCCGATCAACAGGACGGCGCTGCGGTTTGGATCAAAGGCATAGAACACACGCAGGGGGTCGCCATGGGACTGAATGCGTAGCTCGCGCATATGGCTGTGCCTGGAGCCCTCCACACCTGAGGAGTAGGGGAAGGGCAGCTGGGGCCCCATCTCCTGGAGCAGCTCCACGATGGCCGTCACATCGTCCTGCTCCTGCTCGCTGAGCTAGCCCCACCAGTCCTCGAAGACAGTGGTCTGGTAGACATCCCACATCCAGTATTCCCTCCACGGAATACTCTAGGCGGCTTTGGTGCCGCTGTGAAGCCCGGCCGCCAAAGGGCCGCCTGGGCGACGAATGCACGGGAGAGCGCAGCCAGGCTGCGGCGCAGCGCTCACGCCATGAGCAGGGCATGACCGGCCTGAGCTCCGCTGAGCACGGTCCAAAGCCCCAAGCAATCGACGGGTTTCAGCGGCCCCGGGAAACCACCTCCGAGCGGCTCCTTGGCGCTCGCGCCGATCTCGATCCCCAGGCCCGACAGCCCCTGAGACCAAGGCACAGCAGGGGGCGAAATCCGGCGAACTGCTCACACTTCTGCTCACACCTGGCGACTCCGGGATCACACTTGGAGTTCAGCATGCAGAAGATCCATCACCGAAAGAATGGATCCGGTGAGCGAAGGATCAAGAGCAAGGGCAGTGGAGAGATTGCCAAGGATGTTGAGCTCATCTTCCTGCAGAGGGCCATCGGAACGCATGATCTCTGCTGCCACTGCATAGGCGGTGCCGCGCTGCTGTGGCGTCAGCACCTCTGCAGCCTCCACCATCAGATGCTGGGCTCCTTTCTGTCGCAGCTGGCCAAGTAGGGAATCCATCAAATTCACCATGCGGGCATCGTCATAAGCTCGGAAAGGTTGGCGGTAGTCAAGGGCATGGCGCAGGGCCCTGGATCCGGCCATGGTGAGGGCACCATCCCAGAAGACTGCGGCCAAGGCAATGGCGGCAAAAGCCTGTGGTGTATCCATGGAACTCAGTACGGAACTCATTTGCGAGAAGATTGGTGATGAATGGATCAGAAACTCAGTAATTCATGGACAGACCAAACCAGAAGTGCTCCCCTTCCTCCGGAAGGTCCAGAACTCCCCAGCCATGAATAATCAGGTGTCGCGCGAATTTCGTAGCCGCGTCACGCACCAGGAAACACCTCTGCTCAATCACACAGCCTGGCTCATAATCACCCTTGAATGTGGAGTGAAAGGCATGAATCTTGCCAGGCATCATCTCCTCAAAACTCCACACCCCTTTATAGGGCGCACGATCATCCTTCAGGGTGAGCAATGGGAGCGCAGCAGCCATACAGGAAACGCAAACAAGACGTTCTTCCAGTGCACACACCAGGCCACACCAACTGGTGTGGCAACGGCGACAAGTTTTGGAAACTTCATGCAGGCCCGGATCCGCGGCCAGCGGACACGAGGGCAATTCCGTAGCAACGGAGGCATCGAGAGGGCATGGCGACTGCGTTTGCTGAGGGCAGCGCCTACCACCTCCCCTCTGCCATGCCTTCCCAGCCCCGCCTCCAGGCGATCGAACGCATCCTCAGCCGCCCCCCGGTGGCCGTGGCGCCGGCGGCCGGCCTCGACGAGCTGTGGGCCTGCGATGTGTTCACGCTCGATCGGATGAAATCGGCCCTGCCCAAGGCCGTGTTCAAGTCGATCCAGCGCTCGATCAAGCAGGGCAGCAAGCTCGACACCTCCGTGGCCGACATGGTGGCCCAGGCGATGAAGGACTGGGCCACCAGCCGCGGCGCCCTCTACTACGCCCACGTCTTCTACCCGCTCACCAACCTCACCGCCGAGAAGCACGACGGCTTCATCTCCCCCCAGGGAGACGGAACCGCGATCACCGAATTCACCGGCAAGCTGCTGGTGCAGGGGGAACCGGATGGCTCCTCCTTCCCCAACGGCGGCATCCGCTCCACCTTCGAGGCCCGCGGTTACACCGCCTGGGATGTGACCAGCCCGGCGTTCCTGATGGAAACGCCCAACGGCATCACCCTCTGCATCCCCACGGTGTTCGTGTCGTGGACCGGCGAGGCCCTCGACAAGAAGACGCCGCTGCTGCGCTCCAACGCCGCCATGAACCAGCAGGCCCAGAGGCTGCTGCAACTGCTGGGGGAAACGGAGATCGCGCCGGTGAATTCCAGCTGCGGCGCCGAACAGGAGTATTTCCTGGTAGATGCGGCCTTCACCGCCCTGAGGCCCGATCTGCAGCTGGCCGGTCGCACCCTGTTCGGCGCTCCACCGGCCAAGGGTCAGCAGTTTGATGACCACTACTTCGGGGCCATCCCCGAACGGGTGCAGGTGTTCATGCAGGACGTGGAGCGGCAGCTCTACCGGCTCGGCATCCCCGCCAAGACGCGCCACAACGAGGTTGCCCCCGGTCAGTTCGAGATCGCGCCCTACTTCGAATCGGCCAATGTGGCCACCGACCACCAGCAGCTGACGATGACCGTGCTCCGGAGCACGGCCAAGCGCCATGGCTTCACCTGTCTGCTGCACGAAAAGCCCTTCGCCGGCGTGAACGGCAGCGGCAAGCACGTGAACTGGTCGATCGGCAACGCCACCCAGGGCAACCTGCTCGATCCCGGCTCCACGCCCCACGAGAACCTGCAGTTCCTGCTCTTCTGCGGGGCCGTGATCCGTGGCGTGCATCTCTACGGCCCGCTGATGCGTGCCGTGATCGCCACAGCCAGCAATGACCACCGGCTCGGCGCCAACGAGGCCCCGCCGGCGATCATCTCGGTGTACCTCGGCAGCCAGCTGGAGGACGTCTTCCAACAGCTGCGCAGCGGCCGGTTGGAGGGTTCCGCCCAGGCGGCCCTGATGTCGCTCGGGGTGGACACCCTGCCCGACCTCAACAAGGATCCCGGCGATCGCAACCGCACCTCCCCCTTCGCCTTCACCGGCAACCGCTTCGAATTCCGCGCCGTGGGTTCAGGCCAGTCGGTGGCCGGCCCGCTGGTGGCCCTCAACACGATCCTGGCCGACTCGATCCAATGGATCGCCGACCAGCTGGAACCCCAGCTCCACAGCGGCGTGCCCCTGGAGGAAGCGGCGTTCTCGGTGCTGCGGCGCACGATGGAAGAGCACGGCGCCGTGGTCTTCGGGGGCGACGGCTACTCCTCCGAATGGCACCGGATGGCAGTGGAGGAGAGGGGTCTCGAAAACCTCCCCACCTGCGCCGATGCCCTGCCGGTGCTGGAGCGGCCGGCCATCCGCGAGCTGTTCGAGCGGCAGGGGGTGCTCACGCCGCTGGAACTCGAAAGCCGTTTTGAGGTGTACGCCGAGCAGTACATCCTGGCGGTGGAGGTGGAGGCCCGCCTGGTGCTGCGCATGGCCCGCACCCAGATCTATCCGGCGGTGAGCGATGCGCTCGAGCAGCTGGCCCGCTCGCTCCGCCAGCAGGAGGAACTGGGTCTGCCGACCGACCGCTCCATCGCCAGCCGCGCGGCCACCCTCAGTCAGGAGATGCTGGCGGGTTGTGAGGCCCTGGAACAGAGCCTGCACCAGGCCCCGGAAGGGGTCAACGATCACCTGCGGCACTGCGCCGGCCCCCTGCTGAGCCAGATCCAGACCATCCGGGCCGCCGCCGACAGCCTCGAACTGCTGATCGATGACGCCCGCTGGCCCCTGCCCACCTACCAGGAGATGCTGTTCATGCGCTGAGACGCCGAGCCCCATGCCGCCATCCCGAACCAGCACCGCAGGGCTCGTCGCAGCCCTGATCAGCCTCGGGACCGCCCTCCCCCTCCTCCAGCCCCTTGCGGTTCAGGCCGCGGCGCCTGCTGCGGCAGCTCGACGGCACCCATCGTCCTGGCGCCATGGGTGCGCCGAGGATCGGTTCCCCGTATTCCAGTTGACCCTTCGCGGCGCTCCGGATCGCCAAGGATGGAGGCGGACAGAACGAGATATCCATCCGATGCGCGAGATCGTCTTCCGCGTTCTCAGCGAAAGCCCCGGCCACCTGGAGGCCAGAGCCGAAGAGCACCCGATCACCATCACCGCCCCCTCCCTCGAAGAACTGCACCACGAAGCCCGCGAGGCCCTGATCGAACACCTCGGACCGGTGCACAGCACCTTCAGGGCCCGTATCCGCCAACGGCAGCACCACCTCCCTGGCGGACTGGGGGCAGTTGCCGGCAGGTGATCCAGGAAAGCAGCACCAGCAACGCCGATGCCCACAGGCAGGCCGGCATGCCCCCGATCCCGTAGATCCAGCCCGAGAGCAGGGTTCCCAGCAACCGACCCGCGGCATTGGCCATGTAATAGAAGCCCACATTGAGGCTCACCGATTCGGAATCGGTGTAGGCCAGCACCAGATAACTGTGAATCGATGAATTCATCGCGAACACCACGCCGAACACCGCCAGCCCCAGCACGATCGTGAGGCCCGGGGGTCCCCATCCGCGCCCGAGCGCCACGGCGATCCAGGCCGGAACCGCCGTGAGCAGGGCGCTCCAGAAACGCACGGCGCCAGGTCCTGGCGGCGCAGGGCGTCCCCAGGCACGGCGCAGAGACGGTGCGGCCCCCTGCACGATCCCGTAGCCGATCACCCATAGGCCGAGGAAGCCACCCACCTCCCAGAATTTCCAGCCCAGCACCGCCTCCAGAAACACCGGCAGGGCCACCACGAACCACACGTCCCGGGCGCCGAAGAGGAAGAAACGGGCCAGCGAAAGCACATTGATGCCCTCACTGGTGGAAAAGAGGGCGGCAAAGCCGGGCTTCTGCTTCATCCGCCCCATCTCCGCGGGGAGCACCAGGGTGCCGAGCAGGGCCAGCGCCAGCGCCGATGCCATCGCAGCCACGGCCCCGCTGAATCCCAGGCCGGCCAGCAGCAGCCCCCCCAGGAAGAAGCCCACCCCCTTGAGGGCATTCTTGGAGCCGGTAAGGATCGCCACCCACCGGAAGAGCTGGTCCTCGCCGGCGGGGGTGGTGGCCAGCACCGCCTTGATCGAGCTCTTGGCGGCCATCTTGTTGAGGTCCTTGGCGATGCCGCTGATCGCCTGGGCCGCCATCACATAGATCACCGAAGCCAGCTTCGGCCAGCTCGCAGACACCGGCACCAGCATCAACAGGGCCAGGATCTGGAGCACCATGCCGGCCCGCAAGGTGAGCCGCAGCCCGAAGCGGGCCCCCAGCCAGCCGCCGGTGAGGTTGGTCACGATCCCGAAGAACTCATAGAAGAGGAACAGGAAAGCGATCTCCAGGGTGGAGTAGCCGAGCTGGTGGAAATGGAACACCACCAGCATCCGCAGGGCACCGTCGGTGAGGGTGAACGCCCAGTAGGCGCCGGTCACCACCGCGTACTGCTGCAGGGGGGAAAGCTTCGGGAATCGGGGAGCCATGGTTCAGGCCTGCCCGCTTCTCACCACATGGGCCACAAGGTCGGCCATGCGGCAGCTGTAGCCCCATTCGTTGTCGTACCAGGCGAACACCTTGAGCTGGGTGCCGTTCACCACCATCGTCGAAAGGCCATCGACGATGGCGCTGCGATCGTCGTTCACGTAGTCGACCGACACCAGCGGACGGGTTTCGTAGCCCAGGATCCCCTGCAGCGGCCCACTGGCGGCCGCCGCAAAGGCGGCGTTGACCGCTTCGGCGGTGGTGGGACGCTCCAGCTCGAACACCGCATCGGTGAGCGAGGCATTCAGCAGCGGCACCCGCACCGCGTGGCCATTGAGCCTGCCCTGGAGTTCGGGAAAGATCAGACCGATCGCCCGGGCCGACCCCGTGGTGGTGGGAATCAGGCTCTGCAGGCAGGAGCGGGCCCGGCGCAGGTCGCCCTTGAAGCCATCCACCACCACCTGGGTGTTGGTCACATCGTGGAGGGTGGTGATCGATCCGTGGCGGATGCCGAAGCCTTCGTGCACCACCTTCACCACCGGTGCCAGGCAGTTGGTGGTGCAGGAGGCGGCGGTGAGCAGGCGGTGCCGATCGGGTTCGTAGAGGAGGTGGTTGATGCCGAACACCACGTTCAGCGCTTCTTCGCCGGCGATCACCCCCTTCACCGGGCAGGCCACCACCACCCGCTGGAGGCCCAGCTGGTCGAAGTAGGGCTGCAGGGTTTCGGGGGTCTTGAAGCGGCCGCTGCACTCGAGCACCATCTCCACGCCCGCCTGGTGCCAGGGCACGGCCATGGGATCGGCCTGCCGGGAGTAGCCCACCGAGCGGCCATCCACCAGGAAGCTGCCGGGGTCCACGGGGCTGGCAGCCACCGGCAGCGACCAACGCCCATGCACCGAATCGAAGGCAAGCAGGTGGGCGGCGGTGGCGGCGTCGCCGCCGCAGTCGTTGACGTGCACCAGCTCGATGCCGGCCCGCCCCCAGAGCGCCCGGAAAACGAGCCTTCCGATGCGGCCGAAGCCGTTGATCCCGATCTTCATCCCGGCTCCGCCCGCGGCGGCACGCACTGCCCCGGAGCTTAAATCAACTAAAGTTGATGAGTTGGGTATCGCCGATCACGTGGCCGATTCGCGCCTGGCTCCCTTTCCCGCCCCCTGTCCCGCGGCCAGCCCCGCCCCCAGCCCCGCTGGCGTCCTGGCCCCTGCCCGGGCCCGCCTGCTGCTGCGGGCCTTGGCGGATCCGCTGCGCCTGCAGGTGATCGAAGCCCTTGGCGGCGGCGAACGCTGCGTCTGCGAACTCACCGACCGGCTCGGTCTGGCCCAGTCCAAGCTCTCCTTTCACCTCAAGGTGCTCCGGGAAGCCGGCCTGATCGAAGCCCGGCAGCAGGGGCGCTGGAGTTACTACCGCCTCAAGCCCGCCGCGATCGAAGCGCTGCGCGACTGGCTGGCGGAGCTGGCCGCCGCCAGTCACGCCGCCACCGCCCTCTCCGGCCCCGCTCGCCCCTGCTCCTGAAGCCCCTGGAAACCATGGTCTCGCCCCGCCTCGAAGGTCCTGCTGACGCGCCACCGGTGCTGGCCCGACTCTCCCTCCTGGATCGCCTGCTGCCGCTCTGGATCCTGCTGGCCATGGCCACCGGCCTCCTGCTCGGCCGCCATTTCCCCTGGCTGCAGGGAAGGCTCGATGCCGTGAAGGTGGGCCAGACCTCCCTGCCGATCGCCCTCGGGTTGCTGTTGATGATGGTGCCGGTGCTGGCCAAGGTGCGCTACGAGGACCTGGGGCAGGCCCGCGGCACGGCCCGTCTGCTCCGCCTCTGCCTGGGGCTGGTCTGGGGGGTGGGTCCGCTGCTGATGTTCGGCCTGGCCTGGCTGTTCCTGCCGGATCAGGCCGCCCTGCGCACCGGCGTGATTCTGATCGGCCTCGCCCCCTGCATCGCCATGGTGCTGATCTGGATCGACCTCGCCGGCGGCGACCGGGAATCGGCCGCCCTGCTGGTGGCGATCAACTCGCTCCTGCAGGTGCTGGGTTATGCGCTGCTGGCAGGCTTCTACCTTCAGGTTCTCCCCGGCTGGCTGGGGCTGCCCAGCCAGAACGTGAGCTTCTCCAGCCTGGAGGTCGGACAGGCCGTGGCGATCTTCCTGGGCCTGCCGCTGGTGCTCGGTTTCCTGATCCGGCACTTCGGCCTGCGGCTCAAGGGCAGCCGTTGGTACGAGCAGTGGTTCCTGCCCAGACTCAGCCCCTGGTCGCTGATCGGCCTGCTGTTCACGATTGTGGTGATGTTCGCCCTGCAGGGGGAAGTGATCACCTCCTCGCCGCTGCTGGTGGCCCGGGTGGCCCTGCCGCTGCTGCTCTACTTCGCCCTGATGTGGGGTCTGGCCTTCCTGCTGGCCCAGC
The DNA here is from genome assembly GCA_046342815.1 of Cyanobacteriota bacterium. Taxonomy (GTDB): domain Bacteria; phylum Cyanobacteriota; class Cyanobacteriia; order PCC-6307; family Cyanobiaceae; genus Cyanobium. The sequence goes on along the minus strand of JBKDOV010000136.1, from coordinate 3,206 downwards.
GTTGCGGGTTCGCCTATCCCCAGGCCGCCACCCTCGCCTTCACCGCCGCCGGCAACAACTTCGAACTGGCCATCGCCGTCAGCGTGAGTGTGTGGGGAGTCAACTCCGGCCAGGCCCTGGCTGGCGTGATCGGCCCCCTGATCGAGGTGCCGGTGCTGGTCTCGCTGGTTTCCCTCTCCCTCTGGCTGCGGAAGCGGGCCTTCCGCTGATTCATGCCTTCCGGGTGAGCAGACCGGCCAGCAGCAGGGCACCGGTGCTGATCGCCAACACCAGAGCCGCCTCGGCTGGGGCCAGCGGCGCCAGCTTGAGCAGCCGCTGCAGACCGGGCAGCAGCAGCAGCAACAGCCACAGCGCGAAACCGATGGCGGCCCCCGCCAGGGTGACCCCGCCGCGCCGATCCCCGTTCAGCCACACCAGTCCTCCGCCCGTCAGCAGCAAAAACGAGAACGCCAGGCTGCGGCGCTGGGCCTCGAGCAACGCCACCGGAGCGCCGGCCGCCGCAGGCGCAAGCACCAGCAGCAGGGCCGCCACCATCAGCACACCGCCCTGCCCCAGCGCCCGACGCCAGGTGGCAGGGAAGAACAGCGGCGCCTGCGGCGACCGGGGCGGCTGGCGCATCAGGCCTGGCCCCGCCGGCAGGGCCTCGAACACCATCGTGCAGGCCGGATCGATCACCAGGTGCAGCAGGGCAATGTGCACGGGCAACAGGATCAGACCCCGGTCCGGCAGCAGCAGCGGCACCAGGCCCAGGGCCGCGATCGGCAGATGGATGGCAAGGGTGTAGCCCAGCGCCCGCCGCAGGTTCGCCTCGATCCTGCGCCCCAGCGCCAGCGCCCCCACCAGATCCCCGAAGGCATCGCCCAACAGCACCAGATCGGCTGATTCGCGCGCCACGGCCGTACCGCGCCGGCCCATGGCCACGCCGATGTCGGCGGCCTTGAGGGCAGGGGCATCGTTGACGCCATCGCCGGTCATCGCCACCACCTCCCCGCCCGCCTGCACGGCCCGCACCAGCTGCAGCTTCTGCTGGGGCATCACCCGGGCGAACACGGCCGCCTCGCCGATGCCACGGGCCAGGGCCTGGGGATCCAGGGCCTCCAGCTCCTGACCGGTGATCACAGTCCCCGCCGGCAATCCCGCCTGGGAAGCGATCGAACGGGCCGTGACCGGCCCATCTCCGGTGATCATCAGCACCCGCACCCCGGCGGCGCGGGCCGTGGCGATCGCCGCCGGCACATCGGCGCGCAGGGGATCGGCGAGGCCCACGAAGCCCACGGGCGCGAACAGCACATCTTGAACCGCAGCCGGGGGCTCGCCGAGGGTCTGGGCCTGGACGCCTCCATGCAGGGGCAGGCCCTCCAGGGCCCGGGCGACCGCCAGCACCCGCAGGCCGCCGGCGGCCAGACCATCGGCCTGCGCCAGCAGCTGGGCGGTCTGGGCCGGGTCGAGGTGGCAGAGATCGGCGATCGCCTCCGGCGCCCCCTTCGCCGCCAGCTGCCACTGCCCCCTGCCATCCCGCCACAACCGGGAAAACACCAGCAGATCCTTCTGAAGGGGGTAGTCCCGCTCCAGGGGCCAGTCGGGATGCAGATGCTCACTGCCGGCGAGTTGCTCAGCGGCCAGGCGCTGGATCGCCAGTTCCATGGCGTCCACCGGATCCCCGCGGCTGGCCAGCACGGCCAGCTCCAGCAGGCTGTGAAACTCCTCCTCCAGGGCGGCACCGGCCTGCCAGCGGTGGCCCTGGGGCCAGGTCTGCAGCTGCTGCACCTCCATGCGGTTCTGGGTGAGGGTGCCGGTCTTATCGACCGCGAGCACGGTGGCACTGCCCAGGCTCTCCACGGCAGCGGGGCAACGGGCCAGCACGCCGATCCGCGCCAGCCGCAGCGCCCCCAGCGCCAGGAACAGGGCGACCACCACGGGAATCTCATTGGGCAGAACCGCCAGCGCCAATGCCAGGGCCGCGAGCAGCGCTTGAGGCCATTGGCCGCTCCGCAGACCCTGGATTGCGGCCAGGAGCGCGCACAACCCCAGGGCCACGAGCGTGAGCCGGGCCGTGAGCCGATGGGTCTGATACTGCAACCGGGTGGGTGGCGGCTGGACGGTGGCCAGGCTGCTGCCCAGGCGGCCCAGCTCGGTGGCCCCGGCCACGGCCACCACCTGAGCCCAGCCCCGGCCACCGGCCACCAGCGCCCCGGCCAGGATCCTCTCCCCCGGGGCAGACCTGGCCACCGGGAGGGATTCCCCGGTGAGCAGGGATTCATCGAGCCAGAGTCCCACCGCCTCCTGCAGCTCCGCATCGGCCGCCACCCGGTCGCCCTCCTCCAACCGCAGCAGATCCCCGATCCGCAGCTGATCCGCCGGCAGATCCAGCGCCACCCCCTCGCGAACCACACGGGCACGGGGAGCCGAGAGGCGAGCCAGTTCGGCCAGGGCGCGGTGGCTGCGCCGCTGCTGCACCGCATCGAGCAGGCCGATGGCGCCCACGAACACCAGCAGAATCACCGCATCAGTCCCCTCGCCGATCAGGCCGTAGACGAGGGCACAGGCCAACAGCAGTAGGTTGGTGGGTTCGAGCAGACCCATACAGACCCTGGGCTCGCAGGCACGCACCATTCCCAGCATGGGGTGAATGGGGGCGGCCGGAGCACCAGACCGCTGACAACCCCTGGCAATCCTGGGATTTCGCGGCACATTGAAGGGAACGTTCGCCCCTTTTCCCCTTCCGATGGCCGGAGTCAATCTTTGGAGTGTGACGCTGGTAACCAGCCGCTGCCGCCGCCGGCGCTGGCTCGGAACCAACGGTCATTTCACGTCCGATCCGGCCATGGCTCTGCGGCTGGTGAGCCCGGAAGTGGCCGTCAAGCGGCTGCAGGCCTACATGGCCCTGCGCGGTTGGGCGCACGAGGCGATGGAACGCTTCCAGCTGGTGCCGGCCCCGGAGATTCCCGGCACCAAGCCGCGCGGCGGATCCTCGGCTGTGGCCTGAGACCCCGGTCTGCAGCAGAAAGCCCCCACCTTGCGGCGGGGGCTGTTTACCGGCGGAGCCGGCTGGGGGATTCCTTGGGTTTGAGGTTCCCCTGGCCAGAAGCCAGGGGAAATCAGCCTCAGCCGATGGCGGGGGCGGTGAGGGCCACGGGGGTGGCTTCTGCAGCAGCCAGGTCGAGGGGGAAGTTGTGGGCGTTGCGCTCGTGCATCACTTCCATGCC
>JBKDOV010000135.1:0-2492 GCA_046342815.1 Cyanobacteriota bacterium | reverse complement strand
GAAAGGCCTTCACCTGCCGGGCCCACCACAGGAAGGCCAGATAGGGCACCAGGGAGAGCACGAAGAAGGGGGCCGGATCGATCAGGCCGAGGCGGCTCAGCAGCGGATCCCACAGGGCAGGCATCAGGAGTCCTCGCGGAGACGCTGCTGGCGCAGCAGATTCCAGGCGGCGGCGGCCAGGGCCGCATTACCGAGCGTGGTGAGGGCTGCCTGCAGCACCACCAGCCCCTTGAGGTTTTCGCTGTTGTCGAACAGATGCCAGGAGCAGGCCGCCATGGCGCTCACCAGGGCGGGAACCATCGCCATGGCCAGCCAGCGCCAGCCCCCTTCGCCCCGCCGCCTTCCATAGCTCTGCACGGCGGCGATCGCCAGCACCCACTCCAGCACCGAGGCGATGTGAATCCACCAGGTGGGCAGGGAGAGGGCGTGCATCAGCCAGGGCGGAAAGCAGGATCGTAGGGACAGCCGCCCCGCCCCGGAGGCAGCGGCCGTAAGCTCGTCCCTTCGCATGGATAGCCTGGTGTCGGCACTTCAGCCCGTGCTGCTCTGCGGCTACTACGGCGAACACAATCTCGGCGACGACGCCCTGCTCCAGGCCCTACTCGGCCAGTTGCCGCCGGGGGTCCAGCCGCTGGTGACGGCCTTCGACCAGCAGCAGGTGCAGAGCCGCTTCGGGGTCGCCACCACCGATCGACGCAGCCTGCCCGGGGTGCTGCGGGCCCTGGCTGGCTGCCGGGCCCTGGTGCTGGGGGGCGGCAGCCTCCTGCAGGACAGCACCAGCTTTCGCAGCCTGGTGTATTACGGCGCCCTGATCGTGGCCGCCAGGGCCCAGGGCAAGCCCGTGATTCTGTGGGGCCAGGGGCTGGGGCCGCTGCGGCGTCGCCGCAGCCGCCTGCTGGCCCGGGCTCTGCTGCCCCTGGCTTCTGCGATCAGTTGGCGTGATCCCGATTCGGCGGAACTGGCCGCCGGCTGGGGTGTGGCGGGCCTGCAGGGTTCCGATCCGGTCTGGAGTCTGCCGACGCTGCCCTGGCAGGGTTCCGGCGGACCGATCGTGGTCTGCTGGCGGCCGGTTCACCAGCTCGATCGGGAAGGCTGGCGCCCCTATCTTGAGGCCCTGGATCAGCTGGCGGCCAGCAGCTGCCGCCCGGTGTGCTGGCTGCCCTTTCACCAGGACCAGGATCGGGGCCTGCTGGATCGTCTGACGGCGGAGGGATTGGTGAGTCCGAGGCTGCGGGCCTGCAGCCAGGAGCTGGTGGTGGCCGATCCTGTGGCTGCGATGGAGGAGTTCCGCCGGGCCGGGCTGGTGCTGGCGATGCGGCTGCACGCGCTGATCCTGGCGGGCCTGGCCGGCAGCCCCTGTGCGGCCCTCAGCTACGACCCGAAGGTGGCCGCCGCCGCCGAGGGCCTGGGCTGTGGCTGCCACGATCTGGACCACCAGCAGAGCGTGGCCCCGTTGCTCGCCCAATGGCAGAGCTACCTGGATCACCCCAGCCAGGAGGGGAGGATCGGTGAACAGAGGGCTCTGGCGGGCGTGCATCGCCATGTGCTCGCGGAGCTTGCGCCCCCGAAGCCCCCGAAGAAAGACAGATCCGAGAATCTTACTGAAATACAACTAGATTCTTCCTGGTAGTTGGCCCTTCGTGCACTTGATTTGGGCCTATTTTGTTTAAAGTTAGAAAATATTCTGATAGTTATCTTTCTCTGTGGCGATGTGGCGTGTCGGTCCTTATACGCTCACACCGGACGGTCTTCTCCGGCTGGGAGGTGGGCTGATCCGACTCAGCCCGCTGCAGCGACGCCTGCTGCTCTGCTTTGTGCGTCATGCCGGCCAGCTCCTGGACAAGGACACACTGATGCACGAGGTGTGGGGCCACACCAATGTCAGTGATGTGAGCATGGCCCGGGCCGTGCATGGTCTGCGCCAGGTGCTCGACCAGGGCCCCCTTGGAGGTCGTGCCATCTCCACTTCCTATGGCGCCGGCTACACCTTTGAGGCGCCCGTATCCCTGCTCACGGGTGCGCCGGATTCCGTCGCCTGTGCGGTGCCCGATCCCACTCCCCAGCTCACACTCGATCCCCGGGCCCTCGAGCTCTACCTCGAGGGACGGGCTCGGATTCGCGAGCGCGACTGGGCCCTGCTTCCCACGGCTGAGCGGCTGCTGCGCCGCAGCCTGGAGATCGAGCCCCGCTTCGGCGCCGCCCTGATCCAGCTGGCCTACGTGCTGCTCCATCGCTGCAGCATGGGGCTGGCGGCCAGCGCGGAGGTCAGCCAGGAGATCGAGGAACTGTTGAGCCGGGCCGAGCACTGTCTGCCGGCCTCCGACGGGGTGAACGGGCTGCGGGCTGAGCTGCTCTCCCTGCTCCATTGGCAACCCTCCCTTTGTGAGCAATCCTTCGGCAGCTGGCTCCAGGCCCAGCTCGGTTTTGGACCGCCAACGCTTTCCTGGGCCCGACACCTCCTGGCCACAGGGCGGCCGGCCAAGGCCCTGGAC
>JBKDOV010000134.1:0-16010 GCA_046342815.1 Cyanobacteriota bacterium | reverse complement strand
CAACCTCAGCCACGGCGAGCGCGAGCAGGTGCTGATCGACCTGCTGGGTGCGGGCGGCCTGCTGGCCCTCGGGCTGCACCAGCTGACCCCCCAGGCGACCGTGGGGGAGGAGGGCATGGCCCTGCGGCTGATGAACCAGCTGCCCGACTTCAGCACCTTCACCCTGGTGCTGATCGGGGCCAGCAGTGCCCTGCTGACGCCGGAGAACCTCGTTTTCTATCTCAAGGAAGCCGGCCTGCTGCTGCTCAACGATCCCGGCTTCACCGCCGATGCCGAGGTCACGGGCTTGTTCACCCTGATGGCCAGCTCGCTGTTGCTGCTGCCCCCCCTGGCCTGGCTGATCAGCGGCGGCGCGATCCGCGAGCCGATCAGTCGCCTGGAGAGCTGGCTGCAGCACAAGGCGGAGTGGCTGGTGGGGGTTCTGGCCCTGGCCCTGGGGGCCTACCTCCTGTTTGAGGGGATGCATGGACTCGAAATCATGGGCCGGGGCGTCTGAACCAGCCAGACTTCGCTCATCTCTGCTCCCGGATGCCCAGGGCATGAATCTGCGCACGATCGTGGCCCTGGGCCTGCTGGGAATGCTGCCGGTGTCGGTGGCGGCCGAAACCCTTCACTGGGGCGAGACGGCCGTGTTCGTGACGGCCATCGCCTCGATCATTCCCCTGGCGATCTGGCTGAGCACGGCCACCGAGGAGCTTTCGATCGTGCTCGGGCCTTCGCTCGGCGCCCTGCTCAATGCCGTGTTCGGCAACGCCACCGAGCTGATCATCGCGCTCACCGCCCTGCGCGCCGGACTGGTGGAGATCGTCAAGGCCAGCATCACCGGCACGGTGATGGCCAACCTGCTGCTCTGCCTCGGCCTTTCGATGCTGGCCGGCGGCATCGGTCGCCGTGAGCAGACGTTCCAGCCGGTGGTGGCCCGGGTGAACGGCTCGGCCATGACCCTGGCCGTGCTCGCGATCCTCATCCCCAGCCTGGCGGTGGTGGGCGGCACCTCCGGCGCCGACACCAGCCGGGCGATCGAGTCGTTCTCGGTGTTCGTGGCCTGGGTGCTGCTGCTGGTCTATGCCCTGACCCTGCTGTTCTCGCTGCGCACCCACAGTGCTCTGTACGAGGTGGCCGAGGTCGACCTGCAGGTGGAGGGTGCGGAGCCGGAGGCCCATCGGCCGCCGCTGCTGCCCTGGCTGGCGGTGCTGATCGGAGCCACGGTGGGCATCGCCTACGAGTCGGAGATGTTCGTGGGCGTGGTGGAGTCGGTCACCGAATCGGTGGGACTCTCCTCGGTGTTCACCGGTGTAGTGCTGCTGCCGCTGCTGGGCGGCGTGGCCGAATACCTCACGGCCGTCTCGATGGCCCGCAAGAACAAGATGGATCTCTCGGTGTCGGTGTCCCTGGGCTCCACCCTGCTGGTGGCTCTGCTGGTGGTGCCGGTGCTGGTGCTGGTCGGCCCCCTGCTCGGCCATCCGCTCGATCTCAGCTTCCAGGTGTACGAACTGGTGGCGGTGGCCACCGCTGTGGTGGTGAGCAACCTGGCCAGTCTTGACGGACGCTCCGACTGGCTGGAAGGTGTGCTTCTGTTGGCGGCCTACGTAATCCTGGCGGCCGGGTTCTACTTCCAGGCCACCCCTTCCCTGACCCCCATCGGATGACCAGCAGTGCCCCCGAAGAACGACCCCTGATGCTGCCGGCCTCGGCGCAGGAACTGCCCCCCGTGCCGCCGTTCCGAGCCACGGGCACCTGGAGCCGGCTCAACCAGTCCGTCTCGCTGCAGCTGCTGCTGGGCATCCTGCTGACGCTCGTGGGTCTGGCCGTCGGCTTCGCTCCGCTGGCGATCCTGGCGGGGGTGGTCACCGTGGTGCTGGCGCTGGCCCAGCTGCTGCCGCCGCTGCTGCGGCAACTGGCCGGTCGCCTCGACGACCTGCCCACGGTGCGGGTGCTCGCAGTGATCGGCCTGCTGGTGGCGGCGATCGCCCTGCCGGTGGCCTTCGGCTGGTGGGACTTCTACTTCGACTATTACCGCAATGCCAACTGGGAGGCGATCGGCGCCATCGGCGAAGGGGTGATCGGAGCCGTCGGCCAGATTCTGGTGGCGCTGGTGGCGCTGGCGATCGCCTGGCGCCAGGTGCTGATCGACCAGCGCCTCACCAGCCAGTCGAACCGGATCACCCAGGCCCAGACGATCGACAGCTTCATCCACGGCATCTCGGAGATGATCAGCGATGAGGAGGGGCTGCTCGAGGACTGGCCGCTGGAGCGGATGCTGGCGGAAGGCAGGCTTTCGGCCGTGCTGGGCAGCATTGATCGGGAAGGCAAGGCCCGGGTGCTGCGGTTCCTCTCCCACGCCCGTCTGCTCACCCCCCTGCGCCGCGACCATCGCCTCGGTCGGGCGATCCTCGACGGCCAGGGCAATTACGAGGAAGACCGGATCGCCGGGGTGCCGGTGATTCAGTTGCAGGCGATGTTGCGCGGCGGGGATCTGGCCGGCACCGACCTGCGGGGCGTGGATTTCAATGCCGCCGATCTGCGCGGTTGTGATCTTTCCTTCGCCGATCTCACCCAGGCCAATCTGGCTGGCGCCAACCTGGCCGGCGCCAACCTGGAGGGTGCCCGGCTCGATCAGGCCCGCTTCTTCTATGGCCGTCCCCAGACAGCCACCCCCACGGGTCACGGCAGCCTGCTCGATCACGGCACCGGGGCCGACACCGGCGCGATCGTCGAAAACGTGAATCTGGTGGGGGTGCGGGGGCTCGATCCCCAGAACCAGTTCTATCTGGCCTCCTGGAGTGGTTCGCGCTCCCGTGCCACCATCCCCGGCGGTTGCAAGGGCCTGCCCAATCAGCTGGAGGGCCGCCGCGCCGGTTGAACGTCGTGTCTTCCCTGCCTGCCGCCTTCCATCGCTTCACCTGCATCGAGGAGCTGGAGATGCTGGTGCGGGCCACCGGCGCTGATGTGGAGCTGATGCAGCTGGAGATGGGCTCCTGCCGTGGCGATCTGCTGCTGCTGGATCTGAAGCCGCTGGAGCTGATGCGCATCCGGGGCAATCGATCCGTGCTCACCATCGGCCCGAAGGATCCCGCCCGGTTCCAGGTGGGCCTCAGCCTCACCCCGATCCCCGATGGTTCGATCGGCCTGCGCTCCCAGGGGGCAACCCTCGGGGAGGACATGCTGTTCGGGCTGGAGCCCCGCAGTGAAGGCCATCTGGTGACTCCCGGGGATTACGGCATCGGCCTGATCACCATGCCCCGCGACTACCTGTTCGAACAGGCGCAGCTGCTCGGCTTTCCGGATCTGGAGCGGCCGCTGCGCTGGGCCAGCAACTGGTTGCAGCTGGAGCCCGTGCGGCTCCAGGCCCTGCGCTCCCTGCTGGAGGAGTTGTTTCAGGGGGGGGACCCGGGGCTGGGGGTGGACCAGGCCCGGGAGCTGGTGCTGCGGCTGTTGCTGGAGTCGATCGTGGATGGCCTCGGGAGGCGTGAAGGCGAGGTGCGGGCGCCGGCCCGGATCGAGCTGGTGAAGCAGGTGGAGGCCTGGGCCAGCCAGAACCCCACCGTCGCCATCGATCTCGACACCCTGGCCGGCCGGGTCTACGCCAGCCGTCGCAGCCTGGTGCGAGGTTTCCGCGACCACCTCGGCCTGGGCCCGATCTCGTTTCTGAAGCTGCGTCGCCTGCATGGGGTGCGGCGGGAGCTGCTGCGGGAGCACCCGGAGCAGGGGAGAGTCCACGAAGTGGCGGCTGCCTGGGGGTTTCACAGCGCCGGTCATTTCGCCCGCGACTACCGCCGTCTGTTCGGGGAATCCCCCAGCGCCACCCTGCAGAGAGGGGCTGAAGTTGAACCTGAAGACGACATGGAAGCCAGCTCTGTCAGCGACTAAGCCGGCCTGAATAGAGGGAAATAATTCTAGTAAATATGGCTAAAGTTCGGCCGCTTTGATGTGCGTCCGTCCATGATTGGGGTCGGAGGGCCCATGGACTACGCAACCCGGATTCAGCGTGTTCCGCCGCTCGCTCTGCAGGAGGAAATGGAGTTGGCCCGGCAGCTGCAGGGTTGGCTGGCGCTGGAGCCTTTGGAGCAATTGGAGCGGCAGGGGGAGGCTCGCTCGATTCGGCGGCGGCTGGTGGAAGGCCATCTGCCTCTGGTGGTGGCCATCGCCCGCCTTTATCAAGGCAGGGGACTCGAGCTGGCGGACCTGATTCAGGAGGGCAATCTCGGTCTGATCGCTGTGGCGGATCGCTTCGCCCCCGACCGTGGCTGTCGTTTCTCCACCTATGCCTACTGGTGGATCCGCCGGGCCATCTCCCAGGCCATCGCCGACCGGGGCCGCATGATCCGCTTGCCTGCCCATCTGCAACGCCGCATGGCTCGGGTCCGATCCACGCTGCATCAGCGGCAGCGGCAGGGAGAGCCTCCCCCCAGCAAGGGGGAGGTCGCCGCCATGCTCGGAATCGAAACCGGGCGGCTGCACGGCTTTTCGCAGGTGCTGCGGCCGCCGTTGTCGCTGATGCCCGGGGAGGCGCTGGGGTGGCTGGGGCAGGAACCGGCGGTGGAAGCGGTGTCGGAGCCGGACGATCTGGAGGCTTCGCTGGCGCGGCTGCCGCTGCGGGAGCGGGAACTGCTGCAGTTCCGCTACGGGCTGGTGGATGGTCAGTCCTGCACCCTCCAGCAGGCCGCCGGCCGCTTCGGCGTGAGTCGGGAGCGGATCCGCCAGCTGGAGGCCCGGGCCTTCCGGCGCCTGCGTCGGGCTTGAACAACGCAGTCGAATCAATCGTGTTGGTTTTTAACCAGTTGATTCCAGCACCTCCTTTGAGCAGCAACTCTTGGCCCAGTGACCTCTGTTGGGCTGATGCTGGCCATCCAAGATCAAGGCTCAATCACGCCTCCTGAGCAACCGGAGCTGGTCCTCACCGCTGATGGCAAGGGGCTGACGGTTGTGGGTCCCCTCACCAGTGGTCTCTGGGTGGAGTGCATCGTCGTCGAAGCCCTGGCGGCCAGTCAGAACTCCTTGGTGTTGGTTGGACATTCAGCGGATCCGTTGGGCCTCCCCCTCGGTGCCCTTGGCTCCAGCCCCCTTCCCCAAGGCACCAGTTACCTGGGTGGTAAGCGCATTGTTTATCTGAGGAGTGGAGAAGAGCTCAGGTTCGTGCTTTCCACCGGTCCGCTCCTGCCCAACCCCACTCCCTCTTTGATGTTGGAGGCGCTGCCTCCACCCTCCCCTTCGCCTCAGGGCTCCTCTCGCTATCAGCTTCGACTGGAGGATGGAGGCGCCGGCGGCGATGCTGACTTCAATGACCTGGTGGTCGCCATTGGCGTTTGCTCTGATCCTTCGCAGCAGTCCGATTACCAGATCGGACTTCCCCAGCTGGATGCCACGGCTGGACTGCTGGATTTTACCAGCATCAATGCAGAGGGACTGAAACTCGAGCTGCGCGTCAATACCAACTCGGCCCTCATCAATACGCTCCATTTTGTGAAGGTGGAGCAGCAGCTCTCCACCGGTGTGCTGGTTGTGGATGGCGTGACTGCGGCGGATGCCAATTTCCTTGCCACGGTGCGCGAGAACCTCATTGCGTTCAGCTTTTCCCTGGGAGGGGAAGGAAAGACGGGTAGCGCCATCCTGGAGTTGGACTCATCCGATGCTGGTTTTTATGCCCCGGTGCTGATCACGGGCGATGGCAATCTGCTTACCATCGGTGCCATGGGAGGGATGGATGGTCTTGCCCATCTCAAGGTGCTTGGGCAAAACAACTTTGCTTTCGAAGACTTGCTCCTGTCTCAGGATAGTGATTTTGATTACAATGATTTTTCGTTCTTGGTTCACGATGCGGGAAGTGAGATTGCGTCGTCGGATTATCAGTATGTGATCGGCGGATTGTTTCCGCACCTGAATGGTGCACCCAATGTGGTGACGTCAAGCAGCATTCACTTTGATCCTTCTATACAGGCTTATGTTGGCGACAAGGAGCTTGGCAGCCTGGATGTGAGTCTGAATATCACCACCGACCCTGTAAGGGTGCCTGGAATGAGCAATTATCTGACCGATTGGTTCATTCCGCAGATGACAAATAATGACCCCTCCAGTCCAAGCTATCAAGAGAGTTTGTTCTATAACTACTGGCAGGGTGTTCTGGGTCAATACACCAAAAAGACCAGGGCGAATGCCATCGCTGATCTGCAGGCTATTGGGTATTTTGGATTATTTGCTGATCAGGGGGCGAGCACGGATCCCTATTTCAGCTCGCTTGGCCAGAAGAACGATTCCCTGTTCTCGGCAATCAGCAACCTCTCCAATTATGATCCTGCCAGTGTTTGGGGAGATTACGCTAATCTGCAGGACAATGATCTCCTTTCATCGAATTTTGATTTGGCCTCGTTGCGTGCCAACTTGGCAGCCTTGGCTGATTCTGCGGCGGCCTCTCCTCCCCTGTGGTATCCCAGTATTCTCTATACCTACCAGGTTCCCGGCCGGGAGACATCGATGCCTGGCCCCGTGCTATTGCTGCAACCAGGTGAGCGGTTAAATATTCAATTTTCCAATGATATCGAGCTTGGCGATCTAAGCCTGGAGGAGTTGCAGCAGTCCACCCTCGTACCGATTTCAACCTATGGCAACACAGCCAGCAGTGGCCTTGGTGGGGCAACGACAACCAATTTCCATCTGCATGGAATGCATACCAATCCTGCTGGATTCGGGGATAACGTTGTCGCTCGGTATACCACGGGGCAATCCTGGACCACATTGATGGACCTCAGCCGTAAGCAGGCTCAGGGTAGCTATTGGTATCACCCTCATTACCATCCTTCGGTGAATGGCCAGCTTTACGGAGGTTTGTCTGGCTTCCTGGAGCTTGGAGACACACTTGGCAGGATTCCCTACTTCAGAAGCACACCTCGAAACCTGGTGGAGCTCAAAAATCTGCAGTTGGGTTTTTTGAATGGTCAGGTTGTGCTTGCTGGTTATGACACTGGCTTGCCGGTGAACCAGATGGTGATGACCACCGTAAATGGTGAGTTTCAGCCAAGTGTTGATGCTGGTGCTGGAGGTTGGCAGTCTTTCAGCTTCAGCAATCAGACCAATAATATGTTTTATAATATTGCCTTCGTGAATCAAGGTCAGGCGCTTCCGATTTATATTTATGGGGAAGATGGACAGCAGCTGCCTCAAATTCGTTGGTCCAGCCAAGGTGCATTGGGGAGTCTTGGCGCAATCCCCAATAGCAGCAATCCCAATAATGTTGTCACCATAGCTTATTCGCAGGCCGAGGACCTCCTTGCCCTTGCGCCTGGTAAGCGCCTGGATGTCCTTGTTTATTTACCTGCAGGTTCTACCGAGATTGATTCTTTCTATAGCTTTGATAAGCCGCCTGCCTCCGGCTCTGAGGCTGGTGTTTATAACGTTCTCAATATGGGTACTTATCCTGATCTTTCCAGTGATAATACCCTCGCCAATTCCAGTGATCCGGATAATCTCGGCCTGGTTGGGCCGGGGGCATTGGCAACCCTGCACGTGGCCGAGTCTGTGCCTCCGCTTAGTAAGCAGCAGCAGGATGCCGTGATTCTCCAGGCCAATACGGGCATTCAGGTACAGGAGGTGCTCCCCACAACCTTCGCGGCAGAGATCAATCCGCAGGCTGTGCAGAGCATCAACCTTTTTGCCCGGGATTCCCTTGGTGTTGATGTGTGGCGGCCAGTGCGCAATCGGGAGTTCAACTGGGCTCGTGGCACCTTGGTGGGCCCTCAGCAGGACTATGACGCTGCCACCCAGCAGGAGCTGGCTCGGATTGAGGCCCTGCCGGAATTCGAGGCTGCCCATTACAAATACAAGAGCTATCGTCCCTTGCCGCTTCAAGGCCTGCTGAATGGACTGGGAACCTCAAGCTTTCTCACGGCGCCCACATCGTGGCTGGGGTATGACAACCCCTTTCTCATCAACGATCATGTATTTCCCAATGGCAATCTCACGATTGCGCAGATAGGTACGGTTGAGCAGTGGACGTTGGCGAACTGGAGTGTGGCGGCCGTGAGCCGCAAATCAGGAAACCAATCCAATCAATACATCGGCCATCCGTTCCATATTCATATTAATGACTTTCAGGTTGAAAATAGTGATACGGAGTTGGGGGATAAGCGCAATCTTGAGGATGTGACCATGGTCAATTCGTCGGGATATAAATACTACAATATCAGCCCGAAGGCTATTTCTGGTCATGACATCGGGATTGTTGAGCAGACTCCACTTAAGGGGGAGTTGCGCGCTATCGAGGAGGCGCAGGATCCAAGCACGGTAACGGAGCTGGCGACTTATGGCGCCAATACCCAGACGGTGCGGATGATGTTTCAGGATTATCTCGGTACTTATGTTTTCCATTGCCATATCCTTCCCCACGAAGATGCGGGCATGATGCAGGCGGTGATGGTGGTGGAGAACACCAACGCCAGTTGGTTGGTGCCGGCGGCAGGTGTGGTGGTACGGCAGTCCGAGGGAGAGCAGCGGTTTGATGTACACCTCGCCCGTGATTATTCCGCCTATCGGGTGGAGTTCGCCACCGATCTGGAGGTGAATCTGGTGAATTTCCAGGCAGGAGATATCAGCCTTGATTATGTGCAGGACCTGCTGGTGGGTTCTTCAGGCGACGGTGCTGTGCGTGTGATCAACGGTGCAACGCTGCTCAATGGGGAAACCACTCAGGTGCTTTCCAGCTTCGTTCCCTATGCCGGCGTTACGGCGGCTCCCTGGGTCTTCCCCGAGGATTTCGATGGGAATGGCGCCAGGGACCTGGTTACCGGAGGCTTTGCGCCGGTTGCGGGGGTTGTGCGCAGTGCGGGCACGGTGAATCTCCACGACTTCACGATCAAGGGTTGGCAGTCACCGGATCAGGGGCGGCATTGGACCGAAGCCTTTGCCTTCCATCCCTGGGAGTGGATTCCTCACCATGACCATGCTGATCAGCCGCCAACTTCGACGGACCATGCCCATCCCGGCTATGGCCCTGTGGCTCCGCTGACTTCAGCGCTCACCGGTTTCTGTGTGGGTGATTTCAACCTCGATAACTTCCCCGACTACGCCATGGCCTATGCCATCGATGGTGGCCTGCGGATCGCAATTCTGGATGGAGAGGCGTTGTCGCTGAGCCTGCAGACCGGTGCTTTTGAAGGGGGGTATGACCCGAGCAAGGCGCTGCTGGCCGATGCCCTGCTGCTCGATGAATCTCTCCATTCCCTCCGCAACGTCGTGCTCACGAACGGGTTCAACAGTTATGGGCAGATTGCGATTGAAAATCTGCTCGTGACAGCCCAGACCGACCAGGGCACTCAACTGTTCACCCTCGCCCTCGATGCGGGGCACTTCATCGCTACTTCGGAGCCCATGAGTGGCAGCGGCATGCATCACGGCATGGCTTCCGACCATCCTTTGGACAGCGACCATGTGGTGAATCTCGATTCCACCAACTACCCCCTGCATCTCCAGGCGATCGATCTGCTGCCCGAAGACGTTCAGGCCGCCACGCCGGTGTTCACGGGAGCTTTGGCCAACGGCGCCCTCCTGGCTGGTGACCGGTTGCTGGTGGCCCAGGGCAACGGAGCCAATGGAACTGATTCCACCTCTTCCGAGCTGATCAACACCGCCCAGCAGTTGGTCATCCCCCTCAACACGCTGAATATCGTCGATGAGCAAGATCTGGTGGGCATCACCACCAGCACCCCCAACTCCACCTTCACCCCTTCCCAGGTGGAAGGCCGCAACAACCTCGCCAATCTGATCTTCACCGCCTATTGCGGCGGCATCACGCCACCGGGGGTCGGCGCCTTCTGGGCCGCGGCTTCCCTGGGTCAGGGGGAGACCCCCTCCACCCTGGTGGAGCAGTTTCTTGCCGATCCGATCACCGGTCCGCAGGTCAACGCCCATTTCCATGGGAGCCTCAGCAGCAAGAGTGTCGCCAGCATTGTGGAGATCACCTCGGCCACCCTCTACGGCCGGGCCGCCACCCCCACCGATCTTGCCCAGGCGGAGGTGGCCGTGGCTCAGGGGCTCAGCAAGGAGGATCTGCCCCTCTTCCTCCTCCAGAGCACCCAGGGCCTGGATCGCCACCGGGTGGGTCTGCTTTCCGCCTACAGCCAGTGGAGCAACGCCCAGTGGGGGATGGATGCGTCCGTGGTCGGGTCCTTCGGGCTGGGCCTGCAGGGCGATCGGTCCGATTTCGAGCTGTTGCAAACCGCTCTGGACCAGGTGGGTGAGGTCAGCTCCTGGCAGGAAGCCCAGCAGCTCTTCCACACCCTTCAGGCTGGTTCCATCGCCCTGATCGGCGGAACCCAGATCAGCCCGTCGGGCTACTTCTGATCCCTTACCCGGCCCCGGTCCGGGAGGGGAGGGAGGGGGCAACCCCCTCCCGCAGCCTCAGCCCTCCGGATAGAGCAGCTCGGCCAGCTCGTCGGGATCCACGTCGTAGACGCGGGCGAGGGTGGTTTCGATGGCGCTGGTCACCACATCCGGCAGAAAGCGCATCGCGTTGAGCGCGTCGTCGGCGATGTCGTCGGTGAGCAGCTTGTCGCCCCCGAGCTTCTCGTCGTTGATCACGGCCATCACCCAGCTCTGATAGGCGGTGACGAGGTCGGCGAACTCGAGCTCCGGGTCGTTGAGATCCAGGGCCATCGGGCCACTCCTGAACGTTGCTTCTGCAGTTTGCCCCCTGCCGGGGAAGATGGCCGGATGGATTCCGATTCCCCCGCAGTGGCTGGCGTGCCATCGCCGCTCAGCCTCCAGGCCACCCTGTTCGATTTCGCCATCGCCGAACTGGTGCGCCAGCACCGCGAGAGTTTTCCGCCGCTCTGGAGCACCGAAAGCTGGGCCAAGCTGCTGATCTGGCTGGCCCTCAACTGCGGCTGCTCCACCGGCACCGCCGCCCTGGAGGCCTTCGCTGCCGCCCTCGGACCGGTTCTCACCGGCCGGTTGCGGCGTCTGTTCTTCGAGCGCGAACTGGAGGACCTCAACCTGCAGCTGATGGCCGATCCGGCCGAACGGCTGGTGCTGGCCCTGCCCCTCGATGCCTCCCTCCCCTTCGCTCCGGAACGGATCGGCGAGGCCCTGGAACGGGTCGCCCTGGCGGGCCTCGTGGCCGAGCCCGGCCTGTGGCAGCGGCACGAGAGCCTGGTGGCCCTGCCCTGGCGCTCCTGAGGCCGTCGGCCCTGCCCTGCTGCGGGGCTGTCAGCATGGAAGCTGTGCCGCCGTGTTCCCCGATGCGCCTGATCGGCACCTATCGCGATCCCGGGTACGAAGCCCTGGCCGATGCCGCCCTGGCCTTCTTCGACCGCCGGCCGGATCTGCAGCGACCCGGCAACGCCTTCGGCGCTGATCCGGGCTCCCAACTCGACAAGGTGTCCACCGACATCAGCCTGGTCTGGCTGGATCGCAGCGATGCCGAGGCCCATGGCCTCGCCGATGTGATCATGCGCGGGGTTTCGGCGGGCCTCAAGCGCTACCTGGCTGAGCACCCGCTGTTTCTGGAGTGCTGCCCGGAGCGGTCCCTGTTCGTCAATCCTCTGTTCAACCTCCAGCGCTACCGCCCCGGCGAGGGTTTCCGCAGCTGGCACTGCGACTGGAGCACCGTGGAGGAGGCCACCGAGCCGATCCGGCGGGTGCTGGCCTGGATTCTTTACCTCAACACCCTGCCGGAGGGCGGCACCGAATTCCACTGGCAGGAGCACCATGTGGAGGCCGAACGGGGCAAGCTGGTGATCTTCCCGGCCGGGCTTTCGCACATCCACCGGGGTCGGGTGAGCCACGAGCACACCAAGACCATCGCCACCGGCTGGATCAACGCCGGTTCGCTCGATGCCTACGTGGCACGGCTGGCGGCGGGTTGAAGGAGGGAACGATCAGTCCCTCCAGTCGCTCCTGCAGGTCGGCCGTGAGCTCTGCCACGGCGCTGCGCCGATCGGCCCGGTAGGCGGCGAGGCGGGGCGTCACTGCCAGCGGTTCTCCGATGCACAGCAGGGCCATGCGCGGACCGAGGCGGGGCCGCTGTTCGGGATTGCCGCCCTTGATCCGGCAGAGGGTGTCCCAGAGGATCAGCAGTGTGTCGGCGAAGCGCTCCTGGCTGGGGCATTGCTTCACGTAGCTGCCGCTCACCGCCACGAACGATTCCACCATCCGCATGTGCCAGAGGCGCAGCTCGGTTTCCTCCGCCAGCCGTTCGGCCAGCCCCTGGTCCAGGGCAGTGCTTGAACGGTTGGCGGGATAGAGGCGCTCCCAGCCCGCCTGCTCCAGTCTTCGGCAGCGTTCGGAGACAGTGCCGTGGGGTTCCACCGCCAGGGCCTGCTCCACCACCCGCAGCGCCGCCTGCATCAGCCTGCCCAGGCGCTCGGCCAGCAGGGCGTTGGCACGGCTTTCCGAGAGGGGACTTTCCTGGATAGGGCTTTCCGGGACAGGGCTTTCCGGGTCGGGGCGCTCCGGTTTCGGCAGCGGTTGGTGGTAGGCGTCGCGGTAGAAGTCCTCCATGCGCGTCAGGATCACCTCCGCCAGCCGGAACAGGCGCTGGTAGAGGTGCTGCGGGTCGAGGGAGGGGGGCGCCTGCAGGCCAGCGCGGGCTTCGTCGCCACCGGCAGGCAGCCCCACATCCAGCCCTACATCCGCCTCCAGCTGGCGCAGCAGGGCCTCGATCGCCGACCACACCGGGGTGGTGAAGCGGTACTGCAGGCCGATCGGCAACACCTGGGTGGCTTCGGGGCGGCCGGCGCGGTTGAGGTCGTCGGCGGTCCAGAAGGCCAGCTGGGCCACGCCGGGCTCCAGCGGACTGATCACTTCGTTGTGGCCGTTGGTGGCGCCTTCCGGGGCCACCGCGAAGGGATGGGGGCCGTCCAGCAGCAGGGCGCGGGCGGTGCGCAGGGCCGGCAGGTCGAGTTTGCTGCGCTGGATCGAACAGCCCCCCAGGTGCGACAGCAGCCAGCCGATCGAGCTGCCGGCCCAGAGCGGGATGCCGCGGTCGTAGAGGAACTGGGCGTGGGGGCGGGGCCGGAAACGGCGGCCATCGGGCCGGCCGGCCCGGGCCAGGTCGACCCAGAGCAGGTGAGCCATCACGGCCGGATCATCGAGATTCGGGTGCCGGAATGCCAGCAGCAGGCGGCTCTGTCCGCCCTGAAACTGCGCCATCGCCAGCTGCAGCCGTTCGATTCCCTGCACCTGCACGGCCCGCAGGCCCCCCCGGCGCAGCCACAGCGGCAGCAGCAGCCGGGCGCTGGCCAGAACCCTGGCATCGAGCCGGGGGGGAAGGAACGTGAGGGGGGCAGCGGTGGGCATCAGCGAGCTTGCTCAGCGCAGGTTCAGTGGAACGATCGCAGCATCGGCGGCAGCATTGGCGGTGGCCTTGACTCCCAGGCGAATCGGCCGCGGCGTTCCCTCGGCCGGCAGGGTCACCTCCACCCAGAGTTCCTCGCCGCGGCGGCGCTGGCTGGGATCCGCTGCATGCTCGGGCAGAAAGAAGGCCAGGGGGTCCTGCAGCAGGGCCATCGGGATGCCGTTGCGGGTTTCCATCTGGGCGGCCAGGAGGCCCGAGCCGTTGCGGTCCCGGTACCGGTCCCCCGCGGGGCGCGCCACCAGCCTGCGGTTGCGTTCGCTGAGGCGCACCATCTGGAACCCACTCAGCAGCGGGCTGCGCTGGGCTCCGGCCGCGGCTGCTGATGGCTCCATCGGCACCACCAGGCGCAGGTCGATGTAGCGGCCCCGGATCGGCAGGGAGGGATCCACCGGTTCGGTGCGGGCCCAGCCCCGCGGCCGGCTGGCCTGATCCAGCAGCAGCTGGCCGGCGATCGCCAGCAGCAGCACCCCCTGCAGGGCTCCCACCGCCAGGCCGCGGCGGCTGATCATGGCGCCCCCCGGCGGGTGCGGCTCACCAGCCGGCGGCGCCAGCGCTCCAGCCCCCAACCCCCCGCCAGGAAGAGGACGCCGAGTCCCGCCAGGCTCACGGAACGATCCAGCTTGTCCATCACTTCCGAGAAGTAGAAGCTGAGCACCACCAGGGCCACGGCGGCGGAGCCCAGGTTGATCTCGGTCGGATGGTTCTCCAGCACGCCCCAGCCGATCAGCAGCAGGGCGCCGGTCCCCCACCACAGGTAGTGGATTGGGGTGGTGTCCGTGGAGATCTGGCCAAGGGCCAGGCCCACCAGCATCCAGCCCGTCGCCACCCCCAGTGGCCAGAACGCCCGGCGGCGCAGCCACCAGCCCAGCAGCAGCGGCCCGCCCAGAGCCACGCCCCAGCCAAGGATCCGCAGGTTGAGGGGCAGGTTTTCGCTGATTCTCGCGATGCCCACGCTCGTCCCCGCCCAGACGCCCGCCGCCGGCAGCAAGGCCAGCCCCCCCAGCCAGAGCGGCACCTGCCGTTCCACCGCGGCGCCGGGGCGGTGGCCGCCCCCGTTGAAGGCCGCCAGGCTGAGTAGCAGCCAGGCGGCGGACGGCACCAGCCAGAGCGAAGGGGAATCCAGGTCGGTTCCCCCCGGTCCTCTCATCAGCAGGCGGTTGCAGGCCAGCAGCCATTCACTGTTCAGCCACAGCGGGGTCAGCAGGGCCAGCAGCAGCAGCTGGGGCCACTGACGCAGCACCCCCCAGCCGATGCCGGCCCCGAGGGCCCAGAGCAGCAGGCCGGCGGGCCAGTGGGCCTCGAGGTGGAAGATCTGGCCGGTGAGAAAGATGCCGGCCCCCAGCGCCACCGTGCCCACGCCGTGCAGGGTGAGGCCGAGACGCCCGAACCGGGGAGATACGGCCGCGGCGGCAGCGTGCAGCCCCAGCACCAGGCTGAGCACCAGGGCGAACCGCTGTCCCGGCCCGAGGGTGTCCCAATGGGCCGAAACGAACAGCAGCAGGCCGGCGGCCAGCAGCAGCCCCCCCACGAACAGCGCCATCTGCACCGGCACGGCCAGCCGCTTCGATCCACCCTGCGCCTGTTCCCAGCTCTCAATGGCCGCCGTGGTTTCGGCGTCGATCAGGCCGGCCTCCCGCCAGCGCTGCAGCAGTGCTTCCCAGCCTCGTGCCATGGCTCCTCTTTAGCCATGCTTTGAGACCATGGAGCCACCCTGGCAACCCTCCATGGCCGCCGACGACCTCGCCAAGACCTACGACCCGGCCGGCACGGAAGCCCGCTGGCAGCAGGCCTGGGAAGCCGCCGGTGCCTTCCACCCCGACCCCTCCGCCCCCGGGGAGCCCTTTTCGGTGGTGATCCCGCCGCCGAACGTGACCGGCAGCCTGCACATGGGCCATGCCTTCAACACCGCCCTGATCGACACGATCGTGCGCTTCCAGCGCCTGCGGGGCAGGAACGTGCTGTGTCTGCCGGGCACGGACCATGCCTCGATCGCGGTGCAGACGATCCTGGAAAAGCAGCTCAAGGCGGAGGGCACCAGCAAGGATCACCTCGGCCGCGATGCCTTCTTCGAGCGCGCCTGGGCCTGGAAGGCCGAGAGCGGCGGCACGATCGTGGGCCAGCTGCGCCGGCTGGGCTATTCGGTGGACTGGCAGCGGGAGCGCTTCACCCTCGACCCCGGCCTCAACCGCTCGGTGGTGGAGGCCTTCGTGCGGCTGCACGAGCAGGGGCTGATCTACCGGGGCGAGTACCTGGTGAACTGGTGCCCGGCTTCCGGTTCGGCGGTGAGCGACCTGGAGGTGGAGACGAAGGAGGTGGAGGGGCACCTCTGGCATTTCCGCTACCCCCTGAGCGATGGCGCCGCCGGCACTGCCCCCGACGGCAGCTCCGTGGACCACCTGGTGGTGGCCACCACCCGTCCGGAAACGATGCTGGGCGACACCGCCGTGGCGGTGAACCCTGACGATCCGCGTTATGCCCACCTGGTGGGCTGCAGCCTCACCCTGCCGCTGGTGGGCCGGCAGATCCCGATCGTGGCCGATGGCCATGTGGATCCGGCCTTCGGCACCGGCTGCGTCAAGGTCACCCCCGCCCACGACCCCAACGACTTCGCGATCGGGCAGCGCCATGGCCTGCCCCAGATCACGGTGATGGCCAAGGACGGCAC
>JBKDOV010000133.1:0-4842 GCA_046342815.1 Cyanobacteriota bacterium | reverse complement strand
AACAAAGATAAATAAAATAGCATTGAATTTGAATGATTTAAATTACGTTAATTATCAACATAAGTCGATCTTTTCGGCTGGCGAGGCGCTCGTACACTGCCTCGACATCTGGTGTGAGGCGATTGTATCTCGTAGCGTATGCTTTCAATTCGTTTGGCGTGATAGGCATAGTTCTCTCCTTCGTCGAGGTCTAACGCTGAATGGGCCGACCCCCTGAACAGCGCCGTGGGGCTGCGCAACGTTCGATAAGCCTAGGGCCATCGACGACCACGAGCACGCCAGCCCATGCAGGGCAGGGGGTCTGGGAGGCGGCAGACAGGGAGCCCCCTACTTACGAGGGTCCGCATAACGCGGTTCATCAGGCTACAGAAGGTCGGCGGGACTGCTGACGCCCAGGGGTCCTCGGTTGATCACATGGGTGTAAATCATGGTCGTATTCAGGTCTCGGTGGCCTAGGAGTTCCTGAATCGTGCGGATGTCCTGGCCGCGCTCCAGCAGATGGGTGGCAAATGAATGGCGCAAGGTATGGGGTGTGGCCGGTTTCTGGATTCCTGCCGCAAGCACGGCATGCCGCATCGCCTTCTGTATGACGCTGGGGTCGAGATGGTGGCGGCCCTGAGTTCCGCTGCTGGCATCCCGCCAGCGCTGGTGCTGCGGAAACACCCATTGCCATCCCCATTCCATAGGCGCTGAGCGGTACTTCCGGGCCAGCGCATGGGGCAACTCCACCCGGCCGTATCCATCGGCAAGGTCCTGCTGATGCACCCGTCGAACCGCTTGCAGATGCTGTCGGAGCTCCTCAGCCAGGCGCCTAGGCAGCAGGGTTCTCCTGTCTTTGCCCCCCTTACCGTCCCGAACGGTGATCGCGTTGCCGGCGAAGTCGAGATCCTGGACCCTCAGTCGTAAGGCCTCCATCAAGCGAAGGCCGCTGCCGTACAGGAGCCCCGCCACCAGCGCTTCACTGCCATCCAACCGCCTCAGCACCTCCCGCACCTCCTCCTGGCTCATCACCACCGGCAGCCGTCTGTGCTTCCGCGCTCGGACCACACCCTCCAGCTCAAGATCCATCTCCAGAAGTTCCCGATACAGAAACAGCAGCGCGGCCAGCGCCTGGTTCTGGGTCGAGGGGCTCACCTGCAGATCCACCGCCAGATGGCTGAGGAAAGCATTCACCTCAGCACTGCCCATCGTCCGCGGATGGCGCATGGCATGAAAGCGCAGAAATCTCCGGAGCCACTGCTCATAGGTCTTGACGGTGCGGCGGGCATAGTGCCGAACCTGCAGTTCCTCGCGGTAGCGCTGTATCAGGCCTGGAGGCTTTGCTTCTGTCGTCAATGCATTGGATCCGGCTACGTGGAGTATTCCCTCGTGGTGCTCGTGTAGATGGATGGCTACCACTGAAGCCAGGCCCTGCCTTGCCCACCCATGCCCCCGCAGGACCTCCCCCCAGGCCTCTACGACCACCCCCTCAGCGAGTCCGCCCACCAGGCCCTGGCTCAACTGCCCGCGGAGCTGCACCAGCTCGGGGCTCTCGACCCCGCCGAAGCCCCCCAGCGCCTGGCCCGCTACCTGCGCCAGCTCAGCGAGATCGCCCTGGATGCGCTGCCGGTGGCCCAAAAGCAGCAGCGGCAGCTGGATTTGGTGAATGGGCTGGTGGCCTTGTTGCAGGAGCAGGCGCCGCTGGCGATTCAGGCCGGGGATCGGCTCCATGGCCATGCCCAGCTCTTGCAGGAGCTGCGGGATGCGCCGTTGCTACCGGGGCAGACGCCGTTGCAGCGGCCGTTGATCCCCCTGGCCGATGGCGCCCTGCTGGTGAATGCCCCCAGTGAACCCAGTGTGGGGTTGGCGTTGCAGGCGGAGATCCCGTCGGCGGATCGGATCGATCTGCTCTGCGCCTTCATCAAGTGGAGTGGCCTACGGCTGCTGCAGCCCGTGCTCAGCGCCTACCTGCAGGGGGGCGGTGAACTGCGGGTGCTCAGCACCGTGTATCTCGGTGCCACCGACCGTCGCGCCCTCGATTGGCTGGCCGAACGTGGGGCCCAGGTGCGCGTCAGCGCCGACACCCGCCGCACCCGGCTCCATGCCAAGGCCTGGTTGTTCCATCGCCGCAGCGGCGCCAGCACCGCCTACATCGGCTCCTCCAACCTCTCCAGCGCTGCCCTGCTCGATGGCCTGGAGTGGAACGTGCGCCTGGCGGCGCTGGAAACGCCGGCCATGCTCCACAGGTTCCAGGCCAACTTCGACGCCTACTGGGAAGAAGGCGAGTTCGAGCCCTACGCCGCCACGCCCGACGACCAGGCCCGGCTCGACCATCAGCTCGCCGTCGCCCGCGGCGATGACAGCGTCAGCACCACCGCGCCGTTCGCCTGGTTCCACCTGCGGCCCTACGCCTACCAGCAGGAGATGCTCGATCAGCTGGAGGCCGAGCGCTCCCTGCATCAGCGCTTCCGCAACCTCGTGGTGGCCGCCACCGGCACCGGCAAGACCGTGCTCGCCGCCTTCGACGTGGCCCGCCTGCACCGCGACTTTCCCGAGCAGTTCCCCTTCCCCGAACCGCCCCGGCTGCTATTCATCGCCCACCGTAAGGAGATCCTGCAGCAGGCCCTGCTGACCTTCCGTCAGGTGCTGCGCGATGGCTCCTTCGGCGAACTGCAGGTGGATGGCGAACGGCCCAGCGACGGGCGCCACGTGTTCGCCTCCGTGCAGTCCCTCGCCCAGCAAGATCCCGCCACCCTCCACCCCACCGCCTACGACGTGGTGATCGTGGATGAGTTCCACCACGCCGCCGCCGCCAGCTACCGGCGCTGGCTCGATCACCTCCGTCCCAAGCTGCTGCTCGGCCTCACCGCCACCCCCGAGCGCGCCGACGGGCTCGACATCCTCCAGTGGTTCGACGGTCGCATCGCCGCCGAGCTGCGCCTCTGGACCGCCCTCGACCAGGGCCTGCTCAGCCCCTTCCACTACTTCGGCATCGGCGACAACACCAACCTCGCCGCCCTCGCCTGGCGCCAGGGCGGTTACGTGCCCGCCGAGCTCACGAAGCTCTACACCGGCGATCACCACCGCGTGGACCTGATCCTGCGCCAGCTCCACGACAAGCTCGCCGATCCCCAGCGCATGCGCGCCCTGGGGTTTTGCGTGAGCGTTGAGCACGCCCGCTTCATGGCGTCGCGGTTCAACGCCGCCGGCCTCGCATCCGAAGCCCTCAGCGCCGACTCCCCCCGCGAGCAGCGCCAGGACGCCCTGCGCCGCCTGGCCGCCGGCGAGCTGCGCATCCTCTTCGCTGTCGACCTGTTCAACGAAGGGCTTGACATCCCCTCCATCGACACCGTGCTGCTGCTGCGTCCCACCGAGAGCGCTGTGGTGTTCTTGCAGCAGCTGGGCCGGGGCCTGCGCCTCTCCCCAGACACCGGCAAGAGCTGCCTCACCGTTCTCGATTTCGTCGGTCAGCAGCACCGCCGCTTCCGCTTCGACTAGCGCTTCCGCGCCCTGCTCGGTGGCAGCCGCCGTCAGCTGGAAGCCCAGCTCGATCAGGGCTTTCCGTTCCTGCCACCCGGCTGCCGGCTGGTGCTCGATCGCGTCTCCCAGCAGGCGGTGCTGGCCAGCCTGCGCGCCAGCCTCCCCACCCGCCGGCCCGCCCTGCTCGGCGAACTGCGCGCCCTGGCAGCCGAGGGTGTGATCGGCCCCGGCTCCGGCCTGGCCGACTGGCTGGAGGCCCTGGCCATGGAGCCGGCCGACTTCTACGGCGTGCGCGGCGCCGGCTTCACCAGCCTGCGGCGCGAGCTGGGCTGGCTCCCGGTTGCCCCCCATCCCCAGGAGGAGTCGCTCAGCCGCGCCATCAGCGCGGCACTGCTCCACCTCGACGATCCCGATCGCCTGCGCGCCACCGCCGCCGCCCTCGCTGCCCCCACACCTCCCGATCCCGGGCAGCTGGGCGAACGTGAGCAGCGCCAGTGGCTGATGCTCACCGCCCAGCTGTTCGGCACCGGCAAGCGCTGGCGGCCCCTGCCCGAGGCCCTCGCCCTGCTCTGGCAGGCAGCCGACTGGCGCGACGAACTGCGCCAGCTGCTGCAGCTGCTGGCCGAGCGCACCGATCGCCGCCGCCACCCGCTGCCGTGGGCCCTGCCGGTGCCCCTGCGGGTCCACGGCCGCTACAGCCGCGCCGAAATCGAAGCGGCCTTCGGCATCCTGGGCGACGACGCCCCCTGGATCCACCGCGAAGGGGTGCTCTGGCACCAGCCCAGCGCCACCGACCTGCTGTTCATTACCCTGCGCAAGAGCGAAGCCCTCTTCTCCCCCTCCACCCGCTACCGCGACCTGGCCCTCGGCCCCGCCCTGTTCCACTGGGAAAGCCAGAGCACCACCACCGCCTCCTCGCCCACCGGCCAGCGCTACATCCACCACGCCGCCCGCGGCTCCAGGGTGCTCCTGTTCGTGCGCGAGCAACGCAAACAGGACGGCCGCCCCGGCGCCCCCACCGAACCGTTCGTTTGCCTGGGGTTTGCCCGCTACGAAAGCCATGAGGGCGAGCGGCCGATGGCGATTCGCTGGCGGCTGGAGCGGGAGATTCCGGCGGCTTGGCTGCCAGGCTGTTGCTTGGCATAAAAGTGGCGTTGGCGGTTTGAGACCCGCCAGACTGGGTCAAAAGGGCTGGGCCACACCATGAGCTATCGCATTCGTCTGCTGGAAACGGAAGAAGGCTGGGCCGTGAGCTGTCTGGATCTGCCCGGGTGCCATTCGCAGGGGGAGAGCCGCGATGAGGCCCTGGAAAACATCCGAGAGGCCATCGCCCTCTGGCTTGAGGTGGAGGCCGAGGAGGCTGGCGTGAAAAGCGTGGAAACG
>JBKDOV010000132.1:0-6893 GCA_046342815.1 Cyanobacteriota bacterium | reverse complement strand
ATCTGGGAAGCCGCCAGCCTCGACGAGTGGCTGTACAACGGCGGTCCTTTCCAGCTGGTGATCTTCCACTTCCTCATCGGCATCTACGCCTACATGGGTCGTGAGTGGGAACTCTCCTACCGCCTCGGCATGCGCCCCTGGATCTGCGTCGCCTACAGCGCCCCTGTGGCCGCTGCCAGCGCCGTGTTCCTCGTCTACCCCTTCGGTCAGGGCTCCTTCTCGGACGCCATGCCCCTCGGCATCTCCGGCACCTTCAACTACATGCTGGTGTTCCAGGCCGAGCACAACATCCTGATGCACCCCTTCCACATGCTGGGTGTGGCCGGTGTGTTCGGCGGCAGCCTCTTCTCCGCCATGCACGGCTCCCTGGTGACCTCCTCCCTGGTGCGTGAAACCACCGAGAGCGAGTCCCAGAACTACGGCTACAAGTTCGGCCAAGAGGAAGAGACCTACAACATCGTGGCTGCCCACGGTTACTTCGGTCGCCTGCTCTTCCAATACGCTTCCTTCAACAACAGTCGCAGCCTCCACTTCTTCCTGGCTGCCTGGCCCGTGATCGGCATCTGGTTCACCGCCCTCGGCGTGAGCACGATGGCCTTCAACCTCAACGGTTTAAACTTCAACCAGTCGATCCTCGACGGCCAAGGACGTGTGGTGAACACCTGGGCCGACGTGCTCAACCGTGCCGGCCTCGGCATGGAAGTGATGCACGAGCGCAACGCCCACAACTTCCCCCTCGACCTGGCTGCTGCAGAAGCCACCCCCGTGGCCCTCACCGCCCCCGCCATCGGCTGAGGCTGATTTCCCCTGGCTTCTGGCCAGGGGAACCCTCGATCCAAAGCTTTCTTGCCCCTGCTTCGGCAGGGGTTTTTTATTGGCTTTGCGGCCATGGAAAGCATGGCTCAGGCCTTCTGGCAGAGCACCGAACGGCGCCGGCGGGGAAAGAGTTCGCGGCAGAGGGGGCAGATCGTTCCGTTGCAGCCGCGGGCGGTGCAGAATTCGCGGCCGTAAAAAATGATCTGCAGATGCAGCTTGTTCCAGGCGGATCGGGGGAACAGGCGCTTCAGATCGGTTTCGGTGCGGGCGACGCTCTCGCCGCTGCTCAACCCCCAGCGCTGCGCCAGTCGATGGATGTGGGTATCCACCGGGAAGGCCGGCACCCCAAAGGCCTGGGCCATCACCACGCTGGCGGTCTTGTGGCCCACACCCGGCAGAGCCTCCAGGGCAGCAAAGCTGCTGGGCACTTCGCCGCCGTGACGCTCCAACAGCAACTCCGCCAGGCGCTTCACGTTGCGGGCCTTGGTCCGGGCCAGTCCCAGCTGACGGATATGGCCCAGGATCGTGGCCTCCTCAAGGGCGGCCATCGCGCTCGGGTTAGGACCGGCGGCGAACAGCGCCGGCGTGACCTCATTGACCTTCTTGTCGGTGCACTGGGCACTCAGCAGCACCGCGATCAACAAGGTGAAGGCATCGCTGTGATCCAGCGGCACCGGAGTCTCGGGATAGTGCTCCTCCAGTCGCTGCATGATCAGTGCCGCCCGCTCCTGCTTCCTCAACGTTCTGCCACCGGCCTGTGAAGCCCAGTTTGTAGGCTCAGGCCAGCGCACTCAGCCCATGGGCAGCAGCTTCGGCGAACTCTTCAGGATCAGCACCTTCGGCGAATCCCACGGCGGCGGCGTTGGCGTGATCGTGGATGGCTGCCCCCCCCGCCTGGAGCTGGATCTGGAGACGATTCAGGCCGAACTCGACCGGCGCAAACCCGGTCAGAGCAGGATCACCACCCCCCGCAAGGAGGACGACCGGGTGGAGATCCTCAGCGGCCTGCTGGATGGCGTGACCCTGGGCACCCCGATCGCCATGGTGGTGCGCAACAAGGACCAGCGCCCCCAGGACTACCGCGAAATGGAGGTGGCCTTCCGTCCCTCCCATGCCGATGCCACCTACCAGGCGAAATACGGCATCCAGGCGCGCAGTGGGGGCGGAAGGGCCTCGGCGCGCGAGACGATCGGGAGGGTGGCGGCCGGAGCGATCGCCAAACAGCTCCTAGCCAAGGCCCATGGCACCGAAGTCGTCGCCTGGGTGCAGCGCATCCATACGATCGAGGCCCAGGTGGATCCGGCCCAGGTGAGCCTGGCGGCCGTGGAGAGCAACATCGTGCGTTGTCCCGATGCCTCTGCCGCCGATCGGATGATCGAGCGCATCGAAGCCATCGGCCGTGAAGGGGATTCCTGCGGCGGCGTGATCGAATGCGTGGTGCGCAACGCTCCGGTGGGGCTTGGCATGCCGGTGTTCGACAAGCTCGAGGCCGATCTCGCCAAGGCGGTGATGTCGCTGCCGGCCACCAAGGGCTTTGAGATCGGTTCGGGATTCGGGGGAACGCTGCTCAAGGGCAGCGAACACAACGACGCCTTCCTGCCCAGCGAGGAGGGGAGGCTGCGCACGGCCACCAACAACTCCGGCGGGATCCAGGGAGGCATCAGCAACGGCGAGCCGATCACCCTGCGGGTGGCGTTCAAACCGACGGCGACGATCCGAAAGGCGCAGCAGACGATCAACGCCAGCGGCGCCGCCACCATCCTCGAGGCCAAGGGTCGGCATGATCCCTGTGTGCTGCCCAGGGCCGTGCCGATGGTGGAGGCGATGGTGGCCCTGGTGCTGGCGGACCACCTGCTGCGCCAACAGGGTCAGTGCAGCCTCTGGTGAGCTGAGGCTGGCATCCGGGGCTCGGTTTTGCGGGGGCTCAGTGGGCTCAGTTCCGCTCGGACTCCGGCCTGCCGGTGCCGTTGCCGGTTCCACCGAACACACCCACCAGCACGGGCTCGTTGGGGACAGCCGCCGCAGGGGCGGAGCTGAGGCGACCGACAGCCTTGGCCATTCGCTTGGCGACGGAGGTCTTGGCGACGGAAGCTTTGCCGCCGGCGGATCGGGCCGAACGGCTTTTCGGCTTGGCGCTTGCCGCAGTTGCCTTCGCCGCGGAGGCAGCAGCCGTGCGGGTGGCCCGACGACGGACCGGCTTGACCGCGGCAGGGGCCGCTTCCCGCTCGACCGTCTGGGCGGCGAAAGGCGCAGTCGGCTGCGAGGAGGGTTTCGCAGAGGGCTTGGCAGCAGCGGCCTTGGCAGGGGCGGCTTTGGAAGATGCTGCCTTGGGAGAGGCGGCCTTGGTAGAGGTTGACTTCTTGGTCGCGACGCGAGCAGCGCGGGTGCCGGGAGCCTTGGCCGCCTTGGGTCTGGCGGTGCTGGCCTTGGTGGAACGGGTGCGATGGGCGAGCACAAGAACCCACTCCTCATCGGAGAGATTGGCGGGCTTGGCACCGTGGGCATCCGCCACCTTGGCGGCCTTCTCGATATCGGCCACCAGGTTCTTCCAGGAGGTGGCAAAACGCTTGTCGGACTGAGACTTCGCACCGCTTTCCACCAGCGTCTCGATCACCCCGGCGGCACTCACCTTCTTGCGACGCCGGTTGAAGATCTCCTTCTGAAGCTGAGCGATCAGGGCATCCGCCTTGTCACTGAGCTGAATGGTGAGCTGAGACATGGAAAAGCGAACCACTGTCTCATGGGTAGCACTGCAGACTCGCAACGGCAACGATCAGCGACGATTGTCGGCAGATCGGCGGCCCAAACGCACCAGCAATCGCTCCAGGGGAAGTAGATCCATGGCGCCAACGGAAGCCCCATCGGCAACCTGGAACAGTCCGGAGCCGAGGGCCACCGCATCCACCCCGGCCGCCAGCCAGGGTTCCACATCCGCCGGCCCCAGCCCGCCCGCGGCGATGCAGAACGGCAGGGGCGTTCCCAGGGGTGCCACCAGGCGCGACCAATATCCGGGACCGACGCTGGAGGCGGGGAAGAGTTTGACGATCCCACTGCCCCAGGCACGGGCCTGATGCACTTCGGTGGGAGTCATCACACCGGGCACCAGGGTGAGTCCGGTGGCCTGGGCTCGTTGCAGTAGAGCGCGATCGAGAATCGGCGAAACGGCGTAGTCGAAACCGGCAGCTTCCACGGAGCGAAGGGCCTCCAGGCTGCAGATCGAGGCGGCGCCCAGGTGCAGGGAAGGGAAGGAAGTACGCAGTTCGCGGCTGGATTCCACCCAGCCAGGGCCGGGCTGCCAGGCGATCTCCACATGCAGAAGGCCCAGGTCCTGCAGCCGCTCCAGCAAGGGAGCGAGCAGAGCAGGATCCTGGGACCTGAGCACCAGCAGCAGGGGCTGCTGGTGCAGGGAATGGACGAGAGCCTCAGACGTAGGCCGCCACCTTCACATCACGGGAAATCAGAAGCTCCTGGAGCTCTTCGGCATCCACCGTCTCCTTCTCCACCAGGAGGTCGGCGAGTTCGTCGAGGACGGGACGATTGGCGACCAGCACCGCGGTGGCGCGCTTGTAGGCCTCATCCACCAGCTCGGAAACCTCCTCGTCGATGGCGGCGGCGGTGTCCTCGGAGAAGTCCCTTTCGGCGGCGATGTCGCGGCCGAGGAACATACCGCCCTGGGAACGGCCGAGGGCAACCGGGCCGAGACGATCGCTCATCCCGAAGCGGGTGACCATCTGCCGCGCGACCCGGGCGACCTGCTGGAGATCGTTGGAGGCTCCAGTGGTGACCTCATCTTCGCCGTAGACGATCTCCTCGGCGACCCTGCCACCGAGCGCCACCGCCATCTGGTTCTGGAGATAGGAGCGGGAATAGAGGCCCGATTCCATCCGTTCCTCACTGGGCGTGAAGAAGGTGAGACCGCCGGCCTGGCCGCGGGGAATGATGCTGATCTTCTGCACGGGGTCGTAGTCGGGCATCAGCGCACCCACCAGGGCGTGGCCTGCCTCGTGATACGCCACCAGACGTTTACGGCGCTCGCTCATCACCCGGTCCTTCTTCTCGGGGCCGGCCATCACCCGCTCGATGGCGTCGTTGACCTCGTCCATCGAGATCTCGGTGAGCTGACGACGAGCCGCCAGAATCGCCGCCTCATTGAGCAGGTTGGCCAGGTCGGCACCGGTGAAGCCCGGGGTACGGCGAGCCACCTTGTCGAGATCCACGTCCTTGGCGAGGGTCTTGCCGCGGGCATGAACCCCCAGGATCTGGAGACGGCCGTTGTAGTCGGGGCGATCGACCACTACCTGACGGTCGAAGCGGCCCGGGCGCATCAGGGCCGCATCGAGCACATCCGGACGGTTGGTGGCCGCCACGATGATGATGCCGGTGTTGCCCTCGAAGCCGTCCATTTCGGTGAGCAGCTGGTTGAGGGTCTGCTCGCGCTCGTCGTTGCCACCACCGAGACCGGCGCCGCGCTGACGGCCCACCGCGTCGATCTCGTCGATGAAGACGATGCAGGGGGCATTCTTCTTGGCCTGCTCGAACAGGTCGCGCACGCGGCTGGCGCCGACGCCCACGAACATCTCCACACACTCCGAACCGGAGATCGAGAAGAAGGGCACACCGGCCTCACCGGCCACGGCCTTGGCGAGCAGGGTCTTTCCCGTTCCGGGAGGGCCCACCAGGAGCACACCCTTGGGGATCTTGGCGCCAACGGCGGTGAAGCGGTCGGGGTTCTTGAGGAAGTCGACGACCTCAGTGAGCTCGAGCTTGGCGCCCTCGATGCCGGCCACATCGCCGAAGGTCACCTGGGTCTGGGGCTCCATCTGCACCCTGGCCTTGCTCTTGCCGAAGTTCATGGCGGGGTTGCCGCCGCCGCCCTGGGCGCGACGCAGCAGGAAGAACAGCCCACCGAGCAGCAGCAGCGGGAACAGCAGGCTGCCCACCACCTGCTGCCAGGCAGCCGGTTCGCGGCTGGGCTGCACGGCGATGTCGACGTTGTGGTCGGTGAGCAGCTTCAGCAGGTCCTTGTCGGGGGCAAGGTTGACCACCGAGCGCTGGCCGTCGTTCTCCACCACCTGGGCCGTGCCCCGATCCGGGGAGATCAGCACCCGGGAAATCTGGTTGGATTCCACCGACTCCACGAAATCGCTGTAGCGGAGCGTGCGCTGGGTGACGGTGGCATCAGGGCGGTCCAGGAAGGCCGTGCCCAGGGCAAGGAACACGATCACCAGAAGCACATAGAGCCCCGCATTGCGCCAGCGCTTCTTCACGGCAGCCGCCTCCCTGAGAGTGTAAGTAAAGGAATGTTACCCGGCTTCGGGAGCAGGCGTTGCCCTGGCGGGCACGCCTGCCTGCCCGGGCTCAGCCTGCCGACCGCAGCACTTCCACCACACTACGGAAGGCGAACCATTCGGGGATCTCCTCCCCGCCGCGCAGCATCTGGCGGAACTGGGTGCCGCTCAGCTTCCTGACGTGCAGGCCGCGGGCCTCGGCGTGCTCGGCAGTCACGTAGCCCTCCTCCTCGGTGTAGACGAGATTGAGCGAGGGAACGGTCTCCATCCCGAGCTCGGGGGCATTGTCGCGGGCGAAATCCTGGGCCTCGTAGGGCCCGTAGAAGTCTTCGCCGCTCAGGGAGGACTTACAGCCCGCCATGTCGCGGCCGATGATGAAGTGGGTGCAGCCGTAGTTCTTGCGGATAATCATGTGCTGCAGGGCCTCCCGGGGACCTGCCATGTGCATCGAATAGGGCAGATAGGCCCAGCGGATTCGGGGGTTGGCGACCTCTTCCGCCAGACGCTCGTAGGTGCGGAAGCGCACCTCCCCGGCGATGTCATCCTCCTGGGTGGGGCCGCAGGTGGGGTGCACCAGCACAACGCCTCCACCGCTCACGTTGGGAGCCTGGAGGGCTCGGGTGAAGAGCTCGTAATGGGCCCTGTGGATCGGATTGCGGCACTGGAAGGCCACCACGTCCTGGCCCTCGGGAAGGGTGGCGCGCACCTCAGCCGGGGTCTTGCAGGGGAACACACGGTTCGGCAGCTCCAGGCCCTGGATGGCACCGCCCAGGTAGTAGCGGCCGCGCT
>JBKDOV010000131.1:0-6503 GCA_046342815.1 Cyanobacteriota bacterium | reverse complement strand
GATCCTGATCACATCGTGAGCACCTTCGGGCCGCTCTGGCTGATCGCGCCACGCTTTTTCTATCACGAGGTGTTCTTCTTCCGGCGCCGCCTCTGGCGGCGCTGGGAGCTGCTGGAGTGGGGCATCGCCCGCGGGCTGTTTGTGGCGATCGTGCTGATCGCCGCCCATTTCGATGCGTTGCCGTTCATCTTCAACTGCTGGTTTGCACCGGCTCTGATGGTCGGCGTCACCCTGGGCCTGTTTTTTGATTATTTGCCCCATCGCCCTTTCCATTCACGCAACCGCTGGCACAACGCCAGGGTCTATCCATCAAGGCTGATGAACTGGCTGATCATGGGTCAGAACTATCACCTCGTTCATCACCTCTGGCCTTCGATTCCCTGGTTTGAATATCGCACTGCGTACCACGCCACCCAGCACCTTCTGGATGCCAAAGGATCCCCTCAGCGCCTGGGGTTGTTTGAGAGCCGAGCCGATGGATTCAACTTCCTCTACGACATCTTCCTGGGGGTGCGCAGCCACAAGCGCCGGCGCAGCCGCTTGCGGCCGATCGCAGCCCTGATGCCCACGCGGCATGCCCGCCGCCGGGTGCTGGAGCTGTTGCACCGCACGGCGGTATCGCCTCACCACTGAGGCGGCCTATTCGCCCAGGATCCGCGGCACCCGGAAGAAATCCCCTTCCCGCTGCGGGGCCAGGTCAAGCAGATCCTCCCGGATCGGGGTGGGATCCACCCGATCTTCCCGGGTCACATTCACCACTTCCACGGCTCTGGTCGTCGGCGGCACGCCTTCGGTGTCCACCTGCTCCAGATGGGCGACGTAGTCGAGGATCCGCTCCAGCTGGCCGGTGTAGGCGTTGATCTTCTCCTCCGGCAGATCGAGGCGGGCCAGTTGGGCCACCTTGCGCACGTCGTCGGCTGTGATCCTGGTCATCGCCTCGGGTTCGGCACTGCTGCACGAACCTTACCGGCTCGGCTCAGGTCCCCGGTTCCTCGGCCAGGAAGGCGGCCAGTTCCTCGCTCAGGGCCGTGGCGGCCAGATCCAGGAAGCGGGCCCCATGGGCGGCGGTGGCGAGGCTGGGATCGGAACCCATGCGCCCGGCGGGGGGGCGGCGGCGGAAACCCCCCGGGCCGTGGATCGCCCCGGCCGGCGCCGCTTCCGGCAGGGGGCGTTGCTTGGCCTGCAGCGTGGGCTCCAGGTGGAGGGTGAGGGCGATTTCGCTGGGGGTGGCGTGATGGCCCTCCCGATCGCCATACAGCTCGCGGGCTTCCCGCATCACCGGGCCCGCCATGAACCAGTTGGAGAGTCGGCAGCGCAGGCGATCGGCCCCGGGCAGGCCCCGGGCTGCAGCGGTGCCATAGGCCTGGGCAAAGGCGGCGCGGGCGGTGGCGATGTTTCCCCCATGGCCGTTGATCACGAAGATCCGCTCAAAGCCATGGCGGGCCAGGGAGAGCACCACGTCGTGGAGCACGGCCAGCAGGGTGGAGGGCTGCAGGCTCACGGTGCCGGCGAAGCCCAGATGGTGCTCCGCCATGCCGAAGGATTGGGCGGGCGTGACCAGCACACCGCTGCGGCGGCCCACTTCCAGGGCCACGGCCTCCGCGGTGAGGGCATCGGTGCCGATCGCACCGGTGGGTCCGTGCTGTTCGGTGGACCCGAGCGGCACGATCACGCCCTTGCAGCGTTCGAGATAGCTCTCCACCTCGGGCCAGCTGCGCAGTTGGAGCCGGATGGCCTCGAGGCTGCCGGGGCTGGGGGAGCCGGGGCTGGAAGAACTCGACATGGTGTTGGATCACACGGCAGGCAAGGCCGTTCTGCCTAGGATCAACCCTATTCGCCGTGCCGCGATGCTGCACCGCAAGCTGGATCGATTCTGTGTCGAGCAACGCCCCGTCTGGGTGTTCCTGCGCGATCAGCAGCGCTGGATCGAAGAGGCGCTGGTGGTCTCGATCGAGGGGGACCTGGTCACCTTCCGCTACGACGACGAGGACGACGACGAGCGCCACAGCTGGGAGGAGAGCGTGCGGCTGGAATCGATCGGGGCGGTGAGCACCCGTCTGGCCTGCGTCAGTCGCAGCATCGAGGTGGAGGACATCGCCACCACCGGCGACTGCCCGGAGGCCGAACGGCTGGGCAGTCCCTGAGGCCCAGCTCAGTGGGCCGTGCCGTTGCCGTCGTAGTCGTCGGTGTCGTAGTACCCGCCCTTGGTGCCGAAGAACAGGGTGGTGAGGCAGAACAGGCCACTCAGGACCAGCAACACCGAACCAAGCGAGAAGCCATCGGTTTCCACGGGCTGCGGCCGGCACGGCCGGCGGGGAATCATGGCCTCACTCTGACGGCGATCTGCTGCCGGCGGGGCCATGTTCACGCCCCTGTCACGGCGAGCAGACCTGGCATCCACCGCCGCGGCGGAACTAAGTATCGACGAGAGACCCGTTCAAGCTGCTGAGCTTTTAATCTTCAATCTTTCTTTCTCTATCCACCCCTCGCCTTTGATGAGCGCTGCTGAAAGGAGAAGGGTAATCAAAAAAGCGGCTGTGGTTGAAAGTCCTGGAATTTCTAATTTGGCCAAAGGGCTGGATATACGAATGCAAAGCATATGAAGCATGTAGAAGGGGTAGGAGAGGTTCCCTATCGCTCTGTCTTGTGGTGAGGAACGGAACAAGCTGAACAGAAGGGGGACGAAGCCTGCGAACATGAATGGATAAATCCAGCATAGTCCCTCAATGTTGAATAGAAGGCTTGCTATGGTCACGGATGCTATGACGAAAAAGTATCCAAGTATCTTTGAAATGGGGGTCGGAGCGATCAGGTTATTTCGTGTATTTTCGTAGTATCTATATGCAAGAGAGCCTGAGAGAAAATAGGCGATCTCAAATGGCAAAAACCTGTACCCCCACGAGCCTGCGGCGTTGGGGAGGATGTTTGGTATTCCGGTAAATGTGTAAGAATGGCCCGTGGCAATCGCCATAAAGATGGCTTTGCATGTGAAGGAGGCAATAATCACAATGGTCAAAATCTTACTTGAAAGCCTTAGTAGAAAAGGCGCAGCCAAATAGAATGAAAGCTCAATTCCTATGCTCCAAGCTTGTGGAACGGCAAGTGCTTGCCAGATCTGAATTTGGCTATTGGAGAAGTCGGCCACAAGTTGCGCTGTTCCATCACGCACTCCCATGAACATTGAAGCGTCTTGAAAGAGCATGAACATATTAGTAAGCAAGATGTATGCCTTTAGGAGCGTGTTGGGCAGGTTTTGCTTCAGCTCGGAAATGCTGGCCAGCGTTATAAGGGGTGTTTCTGCGGCCCCTGGGAGAAGCAGTGTATAAATTGCTGCGAATGCAATGGTTGCCGTGGCGACGATTATGTATGTTGGGTATAGTCTAATATATCGGTTTGTATAAAATCGCAAAAGCCACCCTTTGCCTAGGCGCGCGGGAGTATAAACATTGGCGAGTATGAGTTGCATGTAAAATCCAGATATAATATAAAAAATCTCAACCGCCGCCTCTGCTCTAAGCACTGGAATGCCAGAGGAGCGAGTATGTGCATAAAATACGCAGATGGCCAGTGCAAGTCTGAGGAGTCCCAAATTTGCATTCAGGAAAGATTCTGTCGAGTATACATATTGTCTTTGGCCAGGTTGCTCCCACAGCCGCGACGCCCCCAGCGCTACCCCAATCGTTCTTCGCCCGCCCCGCCGAGGTGGTGGCCCCCGAGCTGATCGGCTGCCTGCTGGTGAAACGCCAGGCAGGTGGCGAGCTGCTGTGGGGCGTGATTGTGGAAACGGAGGCGTATTGCCAGAGCGAGCCCGCCTGTCACGGGCACAGGCGCCGCACACCGAGCAACGAAACCCTGTTCGGTGAACCTGGCCGGTTTTATGTGTATGTGAGTTATGGCATTCACCACTGCGTGAATGTGGTCACGCACCGCGCTGAGTGGGCCAGCGGGGTGCTGCTGCGGGCGGCGGCCCTGCCCGCGGGGCCGGAAGGGCAGGCGGCGGGCCCCGGCCTGCTGGCCCGCTGTTTCGGCTTTGATCGCGGCGACGACGGCCGGCCGGTGAGCGGCGAGGCGGGGCTGTGGCTGGCGCCGCGGCCGCCGGCCGTGGCCCAGCTGCTGGCCGAGGAAGCCGGCCGGGGCCAGGAGCCCCTGCGGCAGGCGGTGCGCATCGGTGTCTCCCAGGGGCAGGACCTTCCCTGGCGCTGGTACCTCGCCGCCAGCCGCTGCGTCAGCCGCCGGGCCCCCGGCGATCGGCGGCCCCGCAGCGACCACCTCGCCCCCCTGTTGGCCCAGCTGCCGGGGGCGCTGCCTGCTGGCGCTGGACCCGGCGGCGCCTACGGTTGGAAGGTCTCGTGAAGCGTGCGACTTGAGCGGCTGGAGCCACCGCCATGTGCTCGACCTGGCGTCCTTTTCGGTCGCCGACTTCGCCACTGTTCTGGAACTGGCCCAGCGCTTCCGGCTCCTGCCGGTGACGGGGGCCCGCAAGCTGCCGGCCCTTCAGGGCCGGCTGATGACCAACCTGTTCTTCGAGCCGAGCACCCGCACCCGCAGCAGCTTCGAGCTGGCGGCCCGGCGTCTCTCGGCCGATGTGCAGAGCTTTTCCCCTTCCTCCAGTTCGCTCAGCAAGGGGGAGAGCCTGCTGGATACCGCCCGCACTTACGTGGCCATGGGGGCCAACGTGCTGGTGGTGCGGCATCGCTGTGCCGGGGTGCCGGCGAGCCTGGCCCGTGATCTGGATCGCAGCGGCGAACGGGTGGCCGTGCTCAACGCAGGCGATGGCCTGCACAGCCACCCCAGCCAGGGCCTGCTGGATCTGTTCACCCTGGCCCGCTACTTCGATCCCCAGAGCCCCTCACCGGCCAGCCTGCGCGGTCGCCGCATCGTGATCGTGGGGGATGTGCTCCATTCCCGGGTGGCCCGCTCCAACCTCTGGGCCCTCACCGCCTGCGGGGCTGATGTGGTGCTCTGCGGTCCGGCCACCCTGCTGCCGGAGGCATTCGCCGAATTCGTGGCGGCCCCTCCGCCGGGGCTCCAGCGCGACCCGGTGGAGGGCAGGGGCAAGGTGATTCTCTGCCGCAGCCTGGAGCAGGCCCTTCCCGGCGCCGACGCCGTGATGACCCTGCGGCTTCAGAAGGAGCGGATGCACCAGCATCTGCTCACCAGCCTGGAGTCCTATCACCGCCGCTATGGCCTCAGCCACAAGCGTCTGGAGCTCTGTGGCCGCCCGGTGCCGGTGCTCCATCCCGGGCCGGTGAACCGGGGGGTGGAGCTGGCGGGTGAGCTGCTGGATGATCCCGAAACTTCGCTGGTGGAGGAGCAGGTGCGCAACGGCATTCCGGTGCGGATGGCGCTTCTCTACCTGCTGAGTGCCGCCGACCCGGAGCTCAGAGCAACTTGAAGCCATCGACCAGCAGGCCATAGAGCAGGCCGAGCCGGGCCATGTCCAGCAGCTGCAGGGAAAGCCGATCCCCGGGGCGGCTCATCAGCCGGCCCCGCAGCCTGGCGCTCAGTTCGATCGCCAGCACGCAGAGCAGGGCTGCCAGCAGGTCCACGTAGGCCAGGGCCCCCGTGATCGTTCCGAGGCTGGTGCCGATCGCGAAGCTGAGCAGCAGCACGATGCACAGCAGCGAAAGGCGCCGCCAGGGGTTGGTCGCCCAGCGGGTCAGCCCCTCGCCGGCATCA
Organism: Cyanobacteriota bacterium; assembly: GCA_046342815.1. Classification (GTDB taxonomy): domain Bacteria; phylum Cyanobacteriota; class Cyanobacteriia; order PCC-6307; family Cyanobiaceae; genus Cyanobium. Next base: position 824 of record JBKDOV010000131.1, on the reverse strand, counting down.
GCGATCCGTTGCTGAAACCGGGTCTGCTGAAACCGGACCCGACGCTGGGGGGAGCGCATCAGGGGGGACAGGAGGGAAAGGGGTGCAGGGTCGGCTGTTGCCGTGGAGCCCCTCGGGAAGGGCCCACCCTTCGGTGGTACCTGCCCTGGAGGCGGAGTCCCCGATGGTGATCCCCATCACCCGGCCCGGACCCTGCATGACCTGTCTACACCATCTCTGGCGTCTTGGCAGTGTTTTCCCCCCACGGATAGGGGATGCCAATAAAAAAGCCCGAGGCCGGAGCCCGGGCGGGTGATGGGGACTCCTGAAGGAAACCAGTGGATCCGTCCGACCGCAAGGGGCGGCAGCCGCTGGAGGGAGCGTCCCAGAGGAGGCTTGACGGCCGCACCTCCGGAGGGGACGCCGCGAGATCAGCCTTCGCTGTCCTTCTTGCGGGATCCCTTGCCTTCCAGCAGTTCGAGCAGGGCCTCCATCTGGGCCATCACGCCCCGCACTTCTCCGGCCTCGGGAAGCAGCCCGTCCTCCATGACGCCCTGGTGCATTTCGCGGAGCTCCTGGCGGATGTAGCGCAGATGACTCACCACCTGCTCACGCTTGGACTGCGACATCGATGAGGTACGACTTCAACCCCCCCTTTTACCGCATCGCCGGTTCACTTCTGGCCGAAGCGAGCCTTGGCCTGCTCATAGAAGCCCAGATCCACGGTGGAGAGGCCTTCTTCCTTCGCCATCGATTCGATCCGGCGCCGCACCACCGGGCGCACCAGGAACGGCACCTCCCGCAGTTGCTGTTCCGCCTCACTGCTCCAGTTCATGGGGTTCCGG
>JBKDOV010000130.1:0-3708 GCA_046342815.1 Cyanobacteriota bacterium | reverse complement strand
CCTGGATATTCCGCGCGTCAACACGATCCTGATCGAGGACGCCCACAAGTTCGGCCTGGCCCAGCTGTATCAGCTGCGCGGTCGGGTGGGACGCAGCGGCATCCAGGCCCACGCCTGGCTGTTCTATCCGGGAGATGCCTCGCTGAGCGAAGCGGCGCGGCAGCGGCTGCGGGCGATCCAGGAATTCGCCCAGCTGGGGTCGGGCTATCAGCTGGCCATGCGCGACATGGAGATCCGCGGCGTCGGCAACCTGCTGGGGGTGGAGCAGAGCGGCCAGATGGAGACCATCGGCTTCGACCTCTACATGGAGATGCTGCAGGAATGCCTGGCGGAGATCCAGGGCCAGGACATCCTGGCGGTGGAGGAAACCCAGATCGATCTACCGATCACCGCCTTCATCCCGGCGGACTGGATCAGCGAGAACGACGAGAAGATGGCGGCCTACCGGGCGGCGGCGGATTGCTCCACCAAGGCGGCCCTGGTGGAGCTGGCGGCCGGCTGGGTGGACCGCTACGGCGCCATCCCAGCGCCGGTGCTTTCCCTGCTGCAACTGATGGAACTGAAGCTGCTGGCGAAGCGCTGCGGCTTCTCGCGCATCAAGCCGGAAAAGCCCAACATCGCCCTGGAGACCCCGATGGAGGAGCCGGCCTTCCGACTGCTGCGCCAGGGGCTGCCCCAGCATCTGCATGGCCGGTTCGTGTATCAGGCCGGCGCCGGCAGCACGGCCAAGGTGCTGGCCCGCGGCCTGGGTGCGCTGACACCGGCCCAGCAGCTGGAGCAGCTGATGGAATGGCTGGCGGCCATGGCCTCCCAGCTGGCCGGAGCGGATGGCAAGACCGAAGCCGAGCGGCAGGAGGAGCTGCGCAGGCAGAACGAAGAGGTGCTGAGGGTCTGAACCGGCGGAGGCAGCGGAACCGGCGCCGGCGCAACAAAGGACACGAAACTTCGTTAAGATCCTGAGAACCGTTGTTACAAAACCATGGGCGAGCTGATGGACCTGGGCAGTGGACTGATGGGCACTGGACTGGCCGGCAGCGGTGCCTTCGGTGGCGGATCCCTGCTCTCGCTGGGCCTCTGCGCGCTGACCCTGGGCTTGTATGCCCTGCTCAACGGCGAGCGCAGCAACAACAACGACGACGATGACTCCAGCCCCGGCGGCGGGATCATGCAGCCGGTGGCCTGACCTCCGAAGCTGCTTCCCGCTCGGCTCGATAGGCAGCTGGCACCACCACCAGAAACAGCCACCACCACAGCAACACCAAGGCGGCCACGCCCAGCGTGAGCCAGAGACGGTGGGGCCACCACCAGCTGATCGCCACCATTCCCGACCCTGTGAGCAGGATCGACCAGGGCTGACACCACCAGGGTTTCAGCCCCCAGATCGACCCGGCATCCGGGTCGATTTTCTTTTCTGGATCAGGGAGTGGCAAGGGCTGCCGGCAGGTTCGCCTTCCCAGGTTGGTAGGCCTTCTGCACGCTGCCCACGGTGCGCAGCTGCTTGACCAGGGTCGTCTCGGCGGTGCGGTACTGGCTGTCCTTGCGGGTGCCGAGGTCCTCGAGCCGCAGCTTCTGGGCCTCCGCCTCGGTCATCTTCACCGGCACGTTCGGCACGATGCCGCGGTGGTGGATGTCGTGGTTGAGGGGAGTGAGGTACTTGGCGATCGTGACCGTCATCCCCGAACCATCGGAGAGACCGCGCACCGATTGCACCAGACCCTTGCCGAAGGTCTTCTGGCCCACCAGCACGGCACGGTTGTTGTCCTGCAGGGCGCCGGAGAGGATCTCGCTGGCGCTGGCGGAACCCTCGTTCACCAGCACCACCAGGGGCTTGGTGGTGACGGCCTTGCCGGTGGCCCGCTTGACATCCTGGATGCCATCGCGGGTCTTGGTGGAGACGATGATGCCCTCGTTGAGCCACTGCCGGGCGATCTCGACGCTGGCCATCAGCAGGCCGCCTGGATTGCTGCGCAGATCGAGCACGTAGCCCTGCACCCCCTGGCTTTCCAGATCCTTCAACGCCGCCCGCATGTCCTTGGTGGCGTTGGCGTTGAACTGCTTGAGGCGGATGTACCCCACCTTCATCCCATCGGGGGTGGTGTTCACCTGATGGTTGACCGCGTGCAGTTCGATCAGCTCGCGGGTGAGGGGCATGGTGAGGTTCTGGCCCTTGCGGCGCAGCACCAGATTCACGGTGGTGCCGGCCTTGCCGCGGATCAGCTTGACGGCATCCTCCGTGCTCATGCCCTTGGTGGGCTTGCCGTCGATCGAAACGATTACATCCTTAGGCATCACACCGGCCCGGGAAGCGGGCGATCCCTCGATCGGCGAGATCACCACCAGTTCCTTGGTGTCCTTGTCGAGACTCAGCTGAATGCCCACCCCGGAGAGTTCGCCGGAGGTGTCGATCTGCATCTCCTTGAATTCCCGCGGATCAAGAAAGCGGGTGTAGGGATCATCAAGAGTGGCGAGCATTCCCCGGATCGCCTCGTAGGCCTCCTTGTTGCTGCCATAGCTCTTGGCCAGCAGGGTGCTGCGCAGTTTGCGCCACTGCTCCGGGGTGTACTTGCCAGTGGTATCGAGGTAATCGCGGAAAACGATCTGCCAGGCCTGATCCATCACCTCCTTCGGGCTGTCGGCGATCGAGACGCCTCCGGCCGGGGTGATGACCATTTCCCTGGCCATGACAGCCGTCGCGGCACAGGCTCCAAGTCCGACAAGCACCATCAAGGAGGTGCGACCACTGGGCATGAAGAGCGCCCTCGGGAAATTTAGGTATCTATAACGTAGCGCCCAATACCGGTCGGGAAGCCGCCCTCAGGGGTCAACCCAACGGCCGTCCTCCCGGATGAGCGCGATCAGGGCTTCCACCCCTTCGGCCTCCGGCACCCGCCGGATCTCCTCCCGGCCGCGGTACAGGGAAATGGTGCCGGGGGTCTTGCCCACATAGCCGTAGTCGGCATCGGCCATCTCGCCGGGGCCATTGACGATGCAGCCCATCACGGCGATGTCGAGGCCGGTGAGGTGGGCCGTGGCCGCCCGCACCTTGTGCAGCACCTCCTCGAGGTTGAACAGGGTGCGACCGCAGCTGGGGCAGGCCACGTACTCGACCATGGTCTTGCGCAGGCCCAGGGCCTGCAGGATCGAATAGCAGACCGGAATCTCCTTCTCGGGGGCCTCGGTGAGCGAAACCCGGATCGTGTCGCCCAGGCCCTCTGCCAGCAGGGTGGCGATGCCGGCGGTGCTCTTGATCCGGCCGTAATCGCCGTCGCCCGCCTCGGTGACGCCCAGATGCAGGGGGTAGGGGAAGCCTTCGGCATCCATCCGGTCGGCCATCATCCGGTAGGCGGCCAGCATCACCGGGGCCCGGGAGGCCTTCATCGAAATCACGATGTTGTGGAAGTCGAGCCGGTCGCAGATGCGGATGAACTCAAGGGCGCTCTCCACCATCCCCAGCGGCGTGTCGCCGTAGCGGAACAGCATCCGCTCCGCCAGGGACCCATGGTTCACGCCGATGCGCAGGGCCTTGTCCTGGCGCTTGAGCTGCTCCACCAGGGGCTCGAAAGTCTCGGTGATCCGATCGCCGATCGCCGCGATCTCCGCATCGCTGAATTCGGTGCGGTTGGGATCGGGCTTGTCGAACACGAACAGACCGGGATTGATCCGCACCTTGTCCACATGCTGGGCCACCTCAAGGGCGATCTTCATGCC
>JBKDOV010000129.1:0-16614 GCA_046342815.1 Cyanobacteriota bacterium | reverse complement strand
ATGCTCGGATTGCCATCGGCACTCAGGGCCCTGTAGAGACTCTCGCGGCTGAGGCCGGCGTCTCTGGCCACCTGCGTCATCCCCTTGGCCCTGGCAATGTCACCCAGGCCACGGACGATACCGACCACGTCCTCCGGCGTCTCCTCCAGCCAGGCATCGAGATAGGCCGCCTTCTCCTCCGGCGTTCTCAGGTGCTCGGCCACGTCATAGGGGGAGAGGCTGGCGGCAGAGGGCTGGGGGGCGGCTTGGGTGTTGGTCATCGCAGCAGCGCCTCCGCCAGAATCGCCTTGAGCTGATCCCGCAGCGCGGCGGCCTTCTCCTCGGCCGTCTGCAGCTCGGCCAGCAGCTCCTCGGGGTCACCGTGCTCTGCGGCAGCCACGTGGGGGTTCTTGATGTCGAGGTTGTAATTGCGCTCCTGGATCTGGGCAATCGGCACGCGCCAGGCCTGCTCGGTTTCCGCCCGCCCCTCGCGGTTGGGCCCGCCCCACCAGGCCACGCAATCGGCGAAATGCTCGGCACGGATCGGCCGCGTCATCGAATAGGCCTTCTGGCCTTCGGGCACACGCAGCTCGTAGTACCAGACCTCTTCCGTGGGCGTTCCCTTCTCAAAAAACAGCAGGTTTGTGCCGATGCTGGCGTAGGGGCGGAACACAGAATTGGGAAGGCGCACGATCGTGTGCAGGTTGCAGTCGGCCAGAAGTTGCTGCTTCAGCCGCGTTTTCACCCCCTCGCCGAACAACGTGCCATCGGGCAACACCACGCCGGCACGGCCGCCGGGCTTGAGCAGGCGGATGAACAACGCCAGAAACAGATCGGCGGTTTCACGCGTGCGGAACTCAGCTGGGAAGTTGTCCTGGATGCCGTCTTCCTCCACGCCGCCGAATGGCGGATTGGTAATAATCACATTCACCTGATCGGCCACACCCCACTCGCGAAACGGCTTGGCCAGGGTGTTGTCGTGTTGCACGAAGCTGGGATCCTCGATCCCGTGCAGCAGCATGTTCGTGACACACAGCATGAACGGCAGCGGCTTCTTCTCGATCAGCCGCAGGGCCGCCTGCATCGCCTGCTCATCGGCGGGTGTTTTCACATAACGCTCACGCATGTGGCGGATCGAGCAGGTGATGAAGCCCCCCGTGCCACCGGAGGTGTCGAGCAGCGTTTCGCCCGGCCGGGGATCGATGCGATCCACCATGAAGCTGGTGACGCCCCTGGGGGTGTAGTACTCCCCCGCATTTCCGGCACTCTGCAGATCATTGAGCAGCTGCTCATACACATCGCCAAAATGCTTGCGGTCGGCCAGGTTGTTGAAATCAATGCCCTGCACCTTGTTGATCACCTGCCGCAGCAGCTGGCCCGACTTCATGTAGTTGTAGGCATCGGCGAACACCTCGCGCACCACCTGAGCACGGTTGGGATGCGACCCCCGCAGCGGCATCTCCTTGAGATACGGGAACAGCTCCTGGTTGATGAATTCCAGCAGCGCCTCGCCGGTGATTCCCTGCGGATCCTTGGCCCAGTTGCGCCATTGCAGATGCTCGGGCAGGGGTGAGCGGTAGTTGTCTTCCGTGGCTTCCAGGGCTTCGTCCTGGTCGTCGATGATCTTCAGGAAGAACAGCCAGCACAGCTGCGACAGGCGCTGGGCATCGCCATCGACGCCCACGTCCTTGCGCATGATGTCCTGGATCGCCTTGACGGCGGTGCGCGCCGATGTCGCCATGGCTCAGGCCGCCTCCCGGTAGAGCTCGCTCTGCAGCTCGTGCACAGCCCGCTCGAAGCCGGCCTTGCCGCCGAACTCGCGGATCAGCTGCAGCTGCGTGCCCATCTGGCTGAACGGCGGGATCGCCAGGATCTTCACATTGTCCAGGTCGTCCACCACGCCCTCCGTTGCGTACTTCTCCAGCAGCCCCTCCAACACCGCCCGTGCCTGGGGACCGTAGCGGCTGAACACATCCCGGCGCATCCGTGCCGCCCGCTGGGAGCGGCTGAGCGGAGGTTGGTCGTAGGCGATGTGGCAGATCAGATCGAAGGGGTCGAGCTCCCGGCCCACCTCCTCCTGCAGCGCCTCCAGCAGCAGACCCTCCTCCTCCAGCTCCTGCAGGATCACCTGCTTGCGTTCCTCACCGCGCCAGCGGCGCAGGACGCGATCGAGGTCGGCGTATTGCTGGCGCACCAGGCGGCGGCTGTAGTCGCGCAGCGATTCGGTGATCAACTTGCCCTGCTCATCGAGGTATTCCACCCGTTCGGTGAGCACCTGCACCAGCCGGCCCTTGATGTAGTACTTCCTGCGTTTCTCCCCAGACGGCCCAAGGCCCAGCAGTGGATCGTCAGCGTCCAGCGCCTCCGGGTCGGGCTGCTGGGGGCTGTCGTCGCCCTCTGGAGGGAGTGGCGGATCGTTCTCGCCGGGCTCATAGATCTGCACCGGTTCGCCATCAAAGTCAGGATCGGCGAAGTGGTTGGTGGCCTGGCGAAAATCCACCAGGGTGAAGTAATACTTCTCGCTCTCCGCATGCAGGCGGGTGCCACGGCCCACGATCTGCTTGAACTCGGTCATTGAGCCCACCTCGCGATCGAGCACGATCAAGCGGCAGGTCTGCACATCTACGCCGGTGGATAGGAGGCGCGAGGTGGTGACGATCACCGGCATCGGCTGCATCGGATCGATGAAGTTGTCAAGCTGCAGCATGCCCTCTTTGTCGTTGCCCGTGATCCGCACCACGTAGTTTGGGTACTGCTGCACGAGATCCTGGTTCTCGTTGATCAGGGCCTGGCGCATCAGCAGCGCATGCTCGGTGTCAACGCAGAACACAATGGTGTGCTGAAAGCGGTCGCCGCTGGCCTTGAGGTAGTCGCTGATCCAGCGGGCCACGCGCCTGGTGCGTTCGTCGATCACGAGCACGCGATCGAAATCTTTCTGGTTGTACTCGCGATCCTCGATCTCCCTTCCGTACTGATCCACCTCATCACGCCTGGGGCGGTATCCCATCACATCCACGTCGAGATGCACGCGGATCACCTTGTAGGGCGCCAGGAAGCCATCGCGGATGCCCTGGCGCAGGGAGTAGCTGTAGATCGGCTCGCCGAAGTAGTGGATGTTCGACACGTACTTCGTTTCCTTCGGCGTGGCCGTCAGGCCCAGCTGGGCGGCACTGCTGAAGTGCGCCAGGATCTTGCGCCAGGCCGAATCCTCTGCCGCGCTGCCGCGGTGGCACTCATCCACCACGATCAGATCGAAGAAATCGGGCGTGAACTCGCGGTACAGCTTCTGACGCTCCTCTGGCCCCGTGAGGGCCTGGTACAGGCCCAGGTAGATCTCGTAAGACGGATCCACGCGGCGCTGCCGATCCAGCGCCAGCGTTAGCTCCTCCAGCGAGTCATCCGCCTTCTCGATTATGTTGGAAGTGGTGCTCAGCTTGGCCATCGCCCCTCCAAATGGCCGGAAGTCGTTGGTCATCGTCTGGTTCACCAGCACGTTGCGATCGGCCAGGAACAGCACCCGTCTGGTGCGTTTGGCCTTCCACAGGCGCCAGATGATCTGGAACGCCACGAAGGTTTTGCCGGTGCCGGTGGCCATCACCAGCAGCAGCCGATTGCGCCCCTTGGCGATCGCCTCCACGACCTCTTGGATGGCGTTGCGCTGGTAGTAGCGCGGTTCTTTGCGGCCGCCACCGTCGTAGTAGGGCTGCAGGGCCACCCGCTGCTCGTCATCCGAGAGCCCCTTCCAACGGCAGTAGCGCCGCCAGAGGTCCTCGGGGCTGGGGAAGGCCTCCAGGCTGAGCTGGCTCTCCTGCTCCTCGCTCAGGCCGGTGCGGTCGTGGAAGAGGAAGGCGTCGCCGTTGCTGGCGAACACAAACGGGGTGTGCAGCGCATCGGCATAGGCAAGCGCCTGCTGCAGGCCATCGCCTACGGCATGGCTGTTGTCTTTGGCCTCGATCACCGCGATTGCCACCTGGCCCACAAGCAGCACGTAGTCGGCTCGCCGCGGCTTGCCACGGGCCACAAGGCGCCCACGCACCGTGATCCGCCCCGCCGTGAAGCTGTGCTCCCGCAGGATCTGCTCGCGCAACCAGCCTGCCTGATGAAGCGCCGGCGTAATAAACCGGTCGCAGATGTCGGTTTCGCTGAGGCCCTTCTTGCTCACGGGATGCGGGCTGCCCCGGGTCTGGCAACCGGCGACTTGTGATTTCAGGCTAAGGGAGGCTCGGGCAAGAGGCCCGGGGCGAACTAAATAACCGCGCCGCCCGTCTCCAACCCCTCGCCCGCCCGCTCCAGCAGCTCAAGCGCGTCCGCCGGCGTGGGGGCCCGCATCAACGCGTGGCGTAACCCTGCGGCGCCGGCGAAGCCCTGGCAGGTCCAGCCCATGTGCTTGCGGGCGATCAGCAGGCCGTGGTCGCCGCGCTCGGCCACCAGGGCCTGGAGGTGTTCGGCGGCCAGGGACAGGCGTTGCTGGGGGGTGGGCAGGGGCGGCAGGGGCCGGCCGCTGAGGGCGGCGTCGATGCGGCCCACCAGCCAGGGGGCGCCCATCGTGCCCCGGCCCACCATCACGCCGTCGGCGCCGGTGACCGCCAGGCACCGCCGCGCTTCCTCGGCACCCTTCACATCGCCGTTGGCGATCAGGGGAATGGAGAGGGCCCGCTTCACCGCCGCAATGGACTCCCAGTCGGCCCGGCCGCTGAAGCCCTGCTCGCGGGTGCGGCCGTGCAGGGTGAGCAGCTGGGCGCCGGCGTTCTCCAGGCGGCGCGCCCAGGCCACAGCGCCGGCGGTGCTGTCGGCGTCGCCGGCGCTGCCGCACCAGCCCAGCCGCGTTTTGACGGTGACGGGGATCGACACAGCCCCGGCCACCGCCGCCACGATCCGCTCCGCCAGCTCCGGTTCGCGGATCAGGCCGCTGCCGCCGCCCTTGCGGGCGATCTTGCGCACCGGGCAGCCCATGTTGATGTCGATCAGGAAGGCGCCGGCCGCCTCGGCCCTGCGGGCTGCCTCCGCCATGGCGGCGGGGCGGTGGTCGAACAGCTGCACCCCGATCGGTCCGCTCTCGCGGCTGAGCTCCGCCACCTTGATCCGCCCGAACCCCAGCTCGAGGCTGGTGGCGTTCACCATTTCCGTGAACAACAGGGCATCCGGGGCCCAGCGCCGCACCAGGCCCCGGAAGATGCGATCACTCACCCCGGCCAGGGGGGATTGCAGCACCCGGCAGCGCAGCTGTCGGGGCGTGCCGTTGCCCTGCAGCCGCAATTCGGAGGAGAGGGGGAGCGACAGGGGAGGGGATCCATCTGGCGCCATTCTGGGGCGGACTCCAGGCCTGCCTCTGCCGTGTCCGTCGCCCCCGCTCCCGCTGCCTTCCCCCTCAGCCGAGCGCTGCTGGAGGCAGTGCTGGCGGACCGCATCAGCGATCGCTTCGTGGCGGAGCTGGTCTGGCAGCGTCTCGGCTACCAGCCCGGTCCGGTCTGGCGGGCCGGGCCGGAAACCCCGGCAGCCTGGGCGGAAGCCTTCCCTGAGGCGCCCCAGCTGATCGCCGAACGGCCCGCCAGCGTGCGCCTCACCCGCTCGATTCCGGCGCTCCACAAGCAACTGCTCAAGCAGCAGCTCGGGTTCGGCGGGTATCGCATCGGCGAGCTCTATCCGCGCCGTACCCGGCGGGCCACGGCGGTGAACTGGCTGCTGGCCGATCTGGCGCAGCGGGGCGAGGTCCTGCCTGAGGAGGGGCCCCTGCCGGAGTTGCTCGATCCGCCCGCACATCCGGTGGTGGGTCACCCGGGCGATCCGCCGGTGGGGTGATTGGTGGGGGCACCGGTGGGGTGATCCGCCGCAGGCCGTCGCAGGCCTGGCTGTAGGGTCGAGCCAGGACTTGCGTAGAAGGGATAAGGCGTTTTGGCGCTGCCTGTCATTGCCATCATCGGCCGCCCCAACGTGGGCAAATCCACTCTCGTCAACCGGTTGTGCGGCAGTCGCGAGGCGATCGTCCACGATCAACCGGGGGTGACCCGCGATCGCACCTACCAGGAAGGGTTCTGGGCTGATCGTCAGTTCCGGGTGGTGGATACCGGTGGTCTCGTCTTTGATGACGACAGCGAATTTCTGCCGGAAATCCGCGAGCAGGCCAACCTCGCCCTTGCTGAGGCGGCGGTGGCCCTGGTGATCGTGGATGGCCAGCAGGGGCTCACCGCGGCCGATCAGTCGATCGCCGAATGGCTGCGGGGCCAGGGTGTGCCGGTGCTTCTTGCCGTCAACAAGTGCGAGTCGCCCGATCAGGGCCTGGCGATGGCGGCCGAGTTCTGGAGCCTCGGGCTGGGGGAGCCCTTCCCGATCTCCGCCATTCACGGAGCCGGCACCGGCGATCTCCTCGACAAGGTGGTGACCTTCCTGCCGGAAACACCGGAGCAGGATCAGGAGGAGCCCATCCAGCTGGCGATCATCGGCCGGCCCAACGTGGGCAAATCCAGCCTTCTCAATGCGATCTGCGGTGAAAATCGAGCGATCGTCTCCCCGATCCGGGGCACCACCCGCGACACGATCGACACCACGATCGAACGGGAAGGCCACACCTGGAAACTGCTCGACACAGCCGGAATCCGCCGTCGCCGCAGTGTGGATTACGGCCCGGAGTACTTCGGCATCAACCGCAGTTTCAAGGCGATCGAGCGTTCGGACGTCTGCGTGCTTGTGATCGATGCCCTCGACGGGGTGACCGAACAGGATCAGCGCCTGGCCGGACGGATCGAAGAGGACGGCCGCGCCTGCGTGGTGGTGGTGAACAAGTGGGACGCGATCGAGAAGGACAGCCACACCCTGCCGGCGATGGAGAAGGAGCTGCGGGCCAAGCTCTACTTCCTCGACTGGGCTCCGATGTTGTTCACTTCGGCCCTCTCGGGCCAGCGGGTGGCCGCGATCTTCCCGCTCGCCAAGCTTTCGGTCGAACAGCATCGCCGGCGGGTCAGCACCTCGGTGGTCAATGAGGTGCTGCAGGAAGCCCTGCGTTGGCGCTCTCCGCCCACCACCCGCGGTGGTCGTCAGGGCCGCCTCTACTACGGCACCCAGGTGGCCAGTCGGCCGCCCAGCTTCACCCTGTTCGTCAACGAACCCCGCTTGTTCGGTGAGACCTATCGCCGCTATGTGGAGCGCCAGATCAGGGAGGGTCTGGGCTTCGAGGGCTCCCCGATCCGACTGTTCTGGCGGGGCAAGCAACAGCGTGATGCGGACAGGGATCTGGCCCGTCAGCAGTCCCGGGGGCGCTGAGGAGGGCGCATGGACTGGCTGCGGCAGCTGCCGATCGGGCAGTACGTCGATCAAGGTGGCAGCTGGCTGAGGCGTCTCGATCCGCGCCTCAAACTCGCCTGGACCCTTGCCTTTCTGGTCACCCCCGTGCTCGCCGGGCCGCTCTGGCGCCTTGGTCTGGTGGCGCTGCTGCTGTTGATCACCCTGGGCAGTGGTCTTCCCCTGAGGATCTGGCGCAGCAGCCTGCCGCTGCTGCTGGGGCTGGCCCTGCTGGTGGGTCTTCTGGGGGCGATGCTGCCTGCCTCCTCCACACCGCCGGCGACTCTGCAGAGGCCCCCGGCGGAGCTGCGTCTGGCGCCGGGTTCCGCGGCCACCGACGGGGGAGAGCGGGCGGGGCTGCCCTGGGAGCTGTGGCGGTGGGGGCCGGTCCGGCTGGGACCGCTGGCGGTGGGCCCGCTGGTGGTGACCCGCCGCTCCGCGGAGCTCGGCCTCAATGGTTCCACCTTGCTGTTCACCCTGATCCACAGCGCCAATCTGATGCTGCTGACCACGCCACCCGAGGAGTTGGTCTGGGCGATCAGCTGGTTTCTGCGCCCGTTGCAGGCCCTGGGCTGGCCGGTGGAGCGACTCGGTTTCACCCTCCTTCTCTCGCTGCGATTTCTGCCGCTGGTGCAGGAGGAACTGCAGAATCTGTTGCGTTCCATTGCAACCCGCGCGGTCAACCTGCGCGACCTCGGCTGGAAGACAGGGCTCGCTCTCGTTCTGGCCCTGGGGGAGAGGCTGCTGGCGAATGTGCTGCTCCGCTCTGAGCAAGGTGCCGAAGCCCTCCTCGCCAGAGGCGGTCAGTGGATGCCTCCGGACCGATTGCATCAACCCTCAGGATCTCCCCCTGCCCTGAACCTTGGAGCGCTACTGGCCCTGCTCCTGCTGCTCGGCCTTCGCTTCAGCCTCGGGGGACGCTGAGCCGAAGCCCATTCAGGTCGGTGACCTTTAATGGCCCTAGCCAGAACGGCCACGTGAGCGCAGAGCGTTATCTCAACCACCCCACCTTCGGGATGCTCTATCGAGTGTCGCCGGTTGCGGAGAATCGTGATCTCTACGCCACGCTCTATGCCCAGCGCATTTTTTTCCTGGTCACGCTGCAAGCCAGGGGCGCCTCTTTTGAGGTGATTCCTCTGATGGATGCCCGCCATCACGCCGAGCAGAATCTTGCCCGTGCCCGCCGGGAAGGCCAGGAGGAGCATGCCCGCTGGCGCCAGCTCTTCGACCAGACATTTCTCTGACCATGGCCGGCTTCCGCCCGGCGGCCCGGCCAGAGGGGCTGGAGCAGCGTCTCACCGAGCTGCGGAGGCAACTGCCGGCCAAGGCCCGGCTGCTGGCGGTGAGCAAGGGGCAGCCGTCTTCCGCCATTCGGGAAGCGGTGGCACTGGGCCAGATCAGCTTCGCGGAAAGCCGGCTTCAGGAGGCCATCGCCAAGCAGGCCGAGCTGGAGGATCTTGCCCCCCTGGACTGGCACTTCATCGGTCGCCTCCAGGCGAACAAAGCCCGTGGCGTGCTGCGTCACTTCGGCACCATCCATTCGGTCGACAGCCTTGCGCTGGCTGAGCGACTTCAGCGGATTGCCGCGGAGGAGGCGCTGGCCCCCGGCGTGTTCTTTCAGGTGAAGATGCGACCCGATGCCGCCAAGGCCGGTTTCGAACCAGCCGAGCTCCGCAGGGAAGCTCCCCGCCTGCGGCAGCTCCAGCCGCTGCGCCCCCTGGGGCTGATGACGATCGCTCCCCTGGGGCTCAGCCAGGAGGAGCGACGCAGCCTTTTCCACGACTGTGCCGCCCTGGCTGAAGAGCTTGGCCTGGAGGAGCTTTCGATGGGCATGAGCGGCGACTGGCCCGAGGCGGTGGCGGAGGGCAGCACCTGGGTGCGGCTCGGCAGCGCACTGTTCGGCGGTCGTCCGAACTGAGGTCTTGCCAGCGGCGGCATGAGACGCTATCAGGGTTCAGAGCCACTGAGGTCGTCCTGTGTCGTTGTTTTCCCGCCTGCGTGCTGTCGTCTCCGGTGACGACTATCTCGATGGCGCCTACGACGACGAACTGGATTACGACACCGGTGACCTCGGCGAGCCCGTTGCTTCCCCCACCCCTTCCCGCAGCAGCGGTGCCCTTGCCCTGAGCACCGATTTCGCCCCCAGCGAGGATCCCTTCGCCGGCACCAATGTGATCGGCCTGCCGGGCATCTCCAGCTCCGTGGCCGAGGTGTGCCTGATGGAGCCCCGCAGTTTCGATGAGATGCCGCGCGCCATCCAGGCCCTGCGGGAACGCAAGACCGTGATCCTCAACCTCACGATGATGGAGCCGGATCAGGCCCAGCGCGCCGTGGATTTCGTGGCGGGCGGCACCTTCGCCATTGATGGCCACCAGGAAAGGGTGGGGGAGAGCATCTTTCTGTTCGCCCCCAGCTGCGTCACCGTCACCACGGCCGGCAGTGAGGAGTCGGCCTCTCCCACCGTTGTCTCCAGCCGTGCCGCCAGCTCCGTGGAGCAGCAGGACGCTGCCCCCAGCCCCGCCTGGGGGCGCAGCGAATCCCTGATCTGAGCTGCTTCTGGTGACGCAGACCTTTGGTGTGGTGGGCCTGGGCCGTATGGCCCAGGCCCTGCTTTTTCCTCTGCTCGAATCCGGTCTGATTGAACGCGGCTCCGTGAGGGCTGTCGTGGCCCGGGAGGCCTCGGCCCGCCGGCTCGCCGATGCCCATGGGCTGGTTGTCAGCACCGACCCCGGGGAGGCCTGGCGGGCTCCCGTGGTGCTGCTGGCCGTGAAGCCCCAGCAGCTTGAGGCGGCCGCTGCCGCTGCCTTCGCCCCGCGGGAGGCCGGTTCCAAGCCCGTGCTGTCCGAGCCCGTGCCGGGGGAGGAAGGGTCCCGGTTGCTGATCTCGGTGCTGGCGGGGGTCACCCTGCGCCGACTGGAGAGTCTTTTCCCTGGCTGGCAGTGCGTTCGGGCGGTGCCCAACACCCCCTGCCTGGTGCGCTCCGGCCTGACCGGCCTGGCTTGGGGGGCCGGAATCGCGCCGGAGCGGCAGGCCTGGGTGGAGCGGCTGTTCGCCCAGGTGGGAGAAGTGCAGGAGTTGCCGGAGACCCAGCTGGACGCCTTCCTGGCCCTCACCTCCTCCGGGCCCGCCTTTCTTGCCCTGGTGGCCGAGGCGATGGCCGATGGCGCCGTGGCCGCCGGTCTCCCCCGTGCCCTGGCCAGCCATCTGGCCCACCGCACCATGGCCGGCACCGCAGCGCTGCTGGATCAGCAGGAACTCCATCCCGGCCAGCTCAAGGACATGGTGAGCAGCCCCGGTGGCACCACGATCGCGGGATTGCGGCAGCTGGAGCGGCAGGGGTTGCGCTCGGCCCTGTTCGAAGCGGTGCTGGCCGCGGCAGAGCGCAGCCGCCAGCTGGGTTAAGCGTTTTCGCGCTCCGCCCCTTGTCCCTGCGGGCGCTTCTGCCCCAGTCGGGGCTCGGTTCCTGCCATCAGGCGCTGCAGGTTGGTGCGGTGACGCCAGATCACCAGCACTGTGGTCAGCACAGCCAGGGCCAGGTAGGCCGGCCGCAGCCCGGTTTCGCCGAAGGATCCCTGCATCAGCAGCGGCAGGGCCAGGGCGGCCACCACGCTGGAGAGGGAAACGATCCGCGTCAGGCTCAACACCGTCAGGAAGATCCCGAAACAGGCCAGGCCCACGGGCCAGGTGAGCCCAAGCAGCATCCCCAGGCCGGTGGCCACGGCCTTGCCGCCTTTCCACCCCAGCCACACCGGCCAGATGTGGCCGGCCAGGGCTGCCAACCCTGTCGCCACCACCCACCAGTCGCTGGAGGCGTCGAAGCCTTCCGGCTGCAGCACCAGCTTGGCCAGCAGCACGGCCAGCGTGCCCTTGAGCACATCAACGACGAACACGGCCAGGGCCGGACCCTTGCCCAGCACCCGCAGCACATTGGTGGCTCCGGTGGAGCCGGAGCCCTCCTGGCGGAGATCGATGCCGGCCAGCCAGCGGCCGGCCAGCCAGCCGCTGGGCAGCGAGCCCAGCAGGTAACCGACGCCAAGGACGGCAAGAGGGAGCAGGAAGGGCATCAGTAGAGATCCTCTTCCTGCAGGATCTCATCGGCACCGGCCGCAAACGCCAACCAGAGGGGGAACTGAAGGATCGGGATCTCGATGGCCCGCTCGGCGGCATCAATCACGATGAAGGGCAGTTCGCCGCGTTCCTCCAGCCGATCTGCCCGTTCGATCAGGGCATCGGTGCGATCGAACAGCACGATGCCGCTGCTCGGACCGAAGTCCTCCCGGCTGAGGCCGAGGCAATCCTGCAGACCCCTGCGCCATTCCCCCAGGCGTTCCGGCTGGCCGGCCAGCACGAGCGTCTGGAAGCGGTCGCCGTAGAGCTCCCCGAGTATGGCCACCGCCGCCGCGGCGATCAGCACGTTGCGGCTGCGGCTGCCGCTGCTGGCCTGGGCACCCCTGCCTCCCTGGCCGAGGAACCAGTCCTCCAGCAGGGAGGCCCCGCTCGCTTCCAGGGTCCGGCGCAGCTTCCAGGGGTCGGCATAGAAATCCGGCTGGCCCTGGAACTGCAGCAGCAGCTTCCGGATCAGTTCCTCATCGTCGGCGAAAAGGCCGGCGGCGGCGGGTGGGGTGGTGGGGGCAGCCGCGGCTTCGCTGGCGCGCTGCAGATCGAGAGGGGAAGGTTGCACCACAACCGGTTGGGCCACCAGTTCGATCTGTTCCGCCGATACGGCCAGATCCTGCAGCGCGCCCACCAGGTAATCCTGGAAGCCCTTGAGCCTGCGGGCGATCGCCTCCGACTTGCCGCTGAAGTTGCCCTCCACCTCTTCACGGATCCGGTCCCGTTGGCGTTCGAGATCGGAGATTTCCTGATGGAGGGAATCGCGGCGGCTCTGGAGCTCCGTGAGGGCCAGGTGGAACAGCGCCTCCTGGCCAGCCTCGGGGCTGGTGGAGCTGGATTCGGCCGGGGTGAGGCTGTCCGGCTCGGGGGAGAAGTCGGTCATGGGGCCAGGGGGGATCACTCCAGGGGGGGCTTGAGGTGCCCGAGTCTCTGTTCGAGCTGGTTGCGCAGCATCTTCGCGTCGAACAGCACCGGCAGAAGATGGGGGCTGGCTGTTTCGCGGAAATAGAACAGCACCGGCAGGCCAGGAAAGAACAGTTTCCATCCCCGCCATTCGCTGTACGGGAACCGCCGCAGCAGCGTTTCCTGCCGCCACACCACCAGGGCATCGTCCTGGAATTCCAGGCGCAGGATCGCCGCCTGAAGCATCAGGAAAAGGCCGAACAGGGCCACCACCAGAGCGCCCCAGAGCGCCCCTGGCCAGACCCTGGTCAGGGCAAGCAGCGCCAGGGCCAGAAGCAGAAGGCCCAGCGGCACATGGAAGCGGGGAGCAAGGGTGGAGGAGCCAGCGGCCTCCGAGGGGGCGGAAGAGGACATCGGGAAGAAGGGAGGGAAAGACCTAACCGAAAAGGATCTGGGTGAGCACCACGTCCACCAGCGCCACACAGATCAGGATCATCACCACGGCGCCGGTAGTGCTGGTGCCCACCTCCTTGGGCCCGCCTCGGGTGGTGAGTCCCCAGCCGCAGGCCAGTACGGCGATCAGCAGCCCGAAGACCACGGCCTTGAGCAGCATCGAAGGGACGTCCTCCGGATCCATCCAGGTGCGCACCGAGTTCCAGAACACGGCGGGGGGGATGCTGTACAGCAGGGTGCTGCTGGTCTGGCCGGACCACAGGGCCACCCAGAAAAACAGCAGACACTGCACCGGGGACATCACCACCATGGCCAGCACCCGGGGAACCACCAGGTACTCCACCGGATCGGTGCGCAGCATCGTGATCGCGTCGATCTGCTCGGTGACCTTCATCGTGCCGAGCTGGGCTGCGTAGGCGGTGGCCACCTTGCCGGTGAGCAGGGTGGCCGTGAGCAGGGGGGCGATCTCCCGGGAAAGTCCCAGGGCCAGCAGACCCCCCACGGCGGCACTGGCTCCCTGTTTGGAGAGCTCCGCCGCCACCTGGATGTTGAAGACCGTGCCCGCCGCCAGGCCCGTGATCAGCACGATCAGAAAGCTGCCGGGGCCAGCCTCGAGCAACTCCTGCAGCAGATCATTGAGGCCGATGCGTCCGCGGGCGATGGCGCTCACCGCCTGGCCTCCGATCAACAGACTGGCGCCCAGCCGCGAGAGCCAGCGGGGGCCGTTCCGTCTGCTCATGTCTCCTGCCCCAGCTGGGCGCTCCGCTCGGGCCATCGTCGGATCACCACCAGGCCGAGCACCACGAGCGTGGCGGGGATCACGCCCATGCACAGCCGGATGGCCAGCAGCGCGCTGCCGGGCTGCATGATTCCGTGGGCGGCCACATAACCGCTCAGGCTCATCAGGTTGCCGAAGAAAAAGAGGGCGAAGCTGATGCAGATTTTCTGGGTGAACACCATCAGGGCGCTGTAGAGACCGGCAGGTTTTTCTGGATCGGCATCGATGGCGTCCGGCAGCAGCGACCAGGGGATCAGGTAGGCGGTGGAGGCCCCGAGGCCCACCATCAGGATGGTGGCGATCAGGGCAGTCAGATGGAGCAGGTTGCCGCTGGATCCGGTGGGCCCGATCGCGGGGTTGAGGGGAGAAAGCAGCATCGCCAGCAGGCAGCCGCCGATCCAGAGCCAGGTGCCCCAGTGCAGCGCCTGGATGCGGCCGCGCACGGCGGAGACCCGGTTCCAGATCTGGAGCCCCACCAGGGTGCTGATCTGGAAGGGCAGCAGGATCCAGTTGCTCCAGCCTTCCGGCAGGCGCATCACCACGGGCAGGAAGATCAGGGCGGCGGTCTGCATGATCTGCAGAGCGCACCAGAGCAGCAGGTAGAGCCCCAGCACCTTCCAGAAACGGCCGTTGCCCCGCACTCTCCCGATCAGGCGCCTGGTGGTGCCGCTCTCGGCGGTGGGGCGTTGGCAGTGGCGCGCCGTCGGGGCGATGCCCCAGCCGCAGAGCAGGGTGGAGACGGTGATGATCACCCCGGAGAGGAGCCCCACCCGCAGATAGCTGGAGGCATCGCTGTGGTCCCGCAGCAGCAGACCGCCCAGCACGATGCCGACCAGGCCGGCGGTGATCGAGCCGGTGAAGCGGGCGGTGTTCAGGCGGGTGCGCAGGCTGGTGCTGGTGGTGAGTTCGGCGGCGAGGGCGGAATAGGGGAGATTGACGCAGGTGTACAGGCTGTTGGCCACCACCGAAATGGCCACGAAGATGGCGAACTTCACCCAGAGGCTGCCGGGCGGCAGCCACCACATCAGGGCCATGGCCACCCCCAGCGGCAGCGCACCCCAGAGGATCCAGGGCAGCCGTGGACCCCAGGCGGTGCGCGTCTTGTCGCTCATCCAGCCCACCAGAGGATCGTTGATGGCATCCCAGAGGCGGGCCAGCATCAGCACCAGCCCCGCCATCCAGGCGGGCATGCCTGCGGCTGAGGTGTAGAAGATGAACAGATAGAAGCCGATCAGCGACGCCGCCATCCCCGTGCCGGCATCCCCGAGGCCGTAGGCCACCAGCATGCGCAACTGCTGGCCTGCGGGCAGGTCCACCGGATCAGGATGGGCAGGGGCAGCCTGCGCGCCTGCAGCGGTGATGCGGTGGGGAGGAGGAGAAGTCAAGCCTGTCGGGCCCGGCGCAGGTCATAATGCTGCAGCTGGAGACCAGCCGGTGCTTGCACCGCTGCTCCAGGGTCGGCCCGGCGCTGACCAGGGTTGGTGCATCTGTACTGATGCGGGCGTAGTTTAGTGGTAAAACCTCAGCCTTCCAAGCTGATGATGCGGGTTCGATTCCCGCCGCCCGCTTGCAATTCACCACCAGTCTCGGCCGCCATAGCGGCAGGTTGGAGGCATCGGTGGCGGTCAACTTGCTGAGGCCCGTGGCCAGCACGCCGGGATAAATCTGTTGAGATGGCGACTGGCTGTCAATCGAAGGCGGCCGTAAGAATTCAGCTTTACAGACTGGGGCCTTCTCCCCCTGACTTCTGTTCCCCCCATGCTGCCGATCCCCCCCTCCCTCTATGCGCTGGTGGTGGGGTCGGGCCGGGGATCTGGCTGGTCACCGTGCTGACGGGGGAGGCGCTGGGGCTGGCGCTCAACTGGCGGCTGTGCCGGGGCTGGCTGCGACCGCGGGTCCAGTTCTGGCTGGGGCGCAAGGGGCACGGCCAGCGGCTGCAAGGGCTGCTAAAGAAGCTGCTGCAGGCACCGGCGAGCCTGCGGCTTCCGTTATTGGTTTGCCTGGCCCAGATTACGAGGAATCTGGTCACGCCCTGGGGCTGGTCCGCCCGCTGCGCTGACGCCGGGGAACCTGCCGGAGACGGCAGAGGGCTGCCACAGGGGCACCCCCCCTACATCTGTAGGTAGTCAAAACAGAGCCTGTAGAGCGAGGGTGGTATCAGATCTTTGGTCCGTCTCCGACGGGTTCGCCACCATGCCGTACGCCAGCCATATTCAGCTCGTCAACGACGCCAACGGCACCACCCACGCCTTCCTGGTGGAGGACGGCGCCATTTGGCAGTGCCAGTGGAACAGCGAGGCCCAGCGCTGGGACAAGGGCACGATCGTGCCGGGGGCCTTCGGCGGCGAGAAGGTGCAAGCGCTGGTGTTGCCGCAGTTCTGGACCACGGCCAACAATGGCGGCACCACGGGGACAGCCTGGGATCCGGCCATCGTGCTGGCCTATCGGGTGGGGCAGGGATCGGGGGCCGAGATCCAGGCCAGCTTTGGGCGCTGGGATGCCCAGGGGCAGTTGGTCTGGACGGCGCCGGTGCAGCTGACCGATGATCAGAGCGGCGATCGGCATTTCGCCCTCAGCGCTGGTGAGAACCACACCCTCAACCTGGTGGTGGAGAAACAGGTGGGTGCGGCACCGACCAACGCCGTGCTTGATGCCCTGGCGAGCGCGGCGGCCAGCGATCCAGCCTCCCTGCGCGAGCAGCTGATCGCAGCCAGCCAGGGCAGCCAACCGGACAGCGATCTGTACGTGAATCGCTACCGGGTCGACAGCACGGGCTCGCAGCTGGAGCAGCTGGTTTCCACCAGTGTGCCGGGGGGGCAATGGCAGGCGATCACCAATGAGGCGAATCCCCTCAAGCCCGCGTCCACTCCACCGCAGTTCAGCCAGCCGGCCGTATCGCTGTCGGGCAACACGCAGCTGCTGCGCTCGCTGCTCTATCCAGCTCAGCAGCCATTGCCCCAGGCCGCGCCGCAGGCCTCGGCGAGTGCAGAACAACAAGCCTCGGCGCGGAGCAGCGTCGCAGCTCTGGGGGCTGGAGATTCGGCGCCGCTGGGATCGACCTTCTCCGCCGCCTGGGCGCCCTCTTTCTTGCGACTGGATCTAACAGGCAAATT
>JBKDOV010000128.1:0-18814 GCA_046342815.1 Cyanobacteriota bacterium | reverse complement strand
GGATTGGCCCCGGTCCAAGCCCTGGCACCGGACTCGCTCGAACCGCAGCCCTCTCTGTTCGCCCACCTCAGCAGCAACCGGCGTGGTGAGCTGCTGGTGCAGGCCGGCGGCGTCAGCGGCGGGGAACCGACCGCCAACCTCTGGCCCCCGAAAGGCAGGCCCCAGGCGCTGACCCTGGCCGCCAGCGGGCCGATGCGGCTGCTGCCCGAAGGGGGATCCGTGGTGGTGCCGGGGCCGGAAGGTCTCCACCTGGAAACCCTGCCGCCCCTGCCGCCCCGCCGTCAGACCCTGCCAGGCCGCCGCGACCTCAGCTCCTTCTGTCCCCAGGCCGGGCGGGCCCTGCTGCTGCGCCACTGGCCCGATTACCGGCGCTCGCTGGAGCTGATCGAACCAGGCCAGCCCCCCCGCCAGCTCTGGGTCGGATCGCAGGGGTTGGTGGCCAGCGCCTGCGCCCGGGGGGGGGATCGGGTGTGGGCGGTGCTGATGGAGGGGGTGGGCCGGCCGGATCTGAGCCTGGTGGTGCTGAATCGCCAGGGCCGGCTGCTGCGTCGCCAGCCCCTGCCGGACTGGGAGCTGGAGCCCGGCAGCGGCCTCCACTACGACCCCGTGACCGACAGCCTGGTGGTGGCGCTGCGGCGTCTGGAGCCTGAGGCTTCGCCGCGAAACCGCACCGCCGGAGCCGAAGCCGTGCGGATCGATGCCACCAGCCTGCAGCTGAAGCCGCTCGGCCGTCCGGTGCGCCTGGTGGGCTGGTTGCCTGCCGGTTGAAGTTGCCTGCCGGTTGCAACCACGAAGGGGCGGTTCGGGCCGCGGCCTTCGCCAGCTAGAACGGCTGCAATCGCCGACCCCCCATGGCGGCCGCCGCCGATTCCCCCCACGATCTGCCGCAGCGCCAGGACCTGCTGCTCACCGAACTGCGGAGCGCCGACCAGGAACTCAGCGGCCAGGACCTCCACGCCCGCCTGCGGGGCCGGCCCGAGTCGATGGGGCTGGCCACCGTCTACCGGCACCTGCGCCAGCTGCAGCAGCGGGGACTGGTGCGCTGCCGGCATCTGCCCACCGGTGAGGCCCTGTTCGCCCCCAGGGATCGGGACGATCACCACCTCACCTGCGTGGACTGCGGCAGCACGGTGCTGCTGGAGCACTGCCCGATGCACGAGGTGACGCTGCAGGACGACCAGGCCGCCGGCTTCCAGCTGCTGTTCCACACGCTGGAGTTCTTCGGGCTATGCCGCAGCTGCCGGCAACACCAGCAGGGCCCGTCGGAGGCCTCAGCGTCCCGCGCTGACGGCCTGCTTCCCACCGCTTCTGCGCCAGACTGACTCCCACCTGCCCGATGCCCTGATGAGCAGCTCCAGCAGCGCCGCCGTGATCGATGCCGCCCCCTCCGGGCTGCCGGTGACGATCCTCACCGGCTTTCTGGGCGCCGGCAAGACGACTCTGCTCAACCACATCCTCAGCAATCAGAACGGCCTCAAGACGGCGGTGCTGGTGAACGAGTTCGGGGAGATCGGGATCGACAACGAGCTGGTGGTGGCCACCGGCGAGGACATGGTGGAGCTGAGCAACGGCTGCATCTGCTGCTCGATCAACGGCGAACTGCTGGAGGCGGTGTACCGGATCCTGGAACGGCCGGACAAGGTGGACTACCTGGTGGTGGAAACCACGGGGCTGGCCGATCCCCTACCGGTGGCGATGACCTTCCTGGGCAGCGACCTGCGCGATCTCACCCGCCTCGATTCGATCATCACCCTGGTGGATGCCGAGAACTTCGGCGAGGAGATCCTGCAGGGGGAGGTGGCGCGCGCCCAGATCGTCTACAGCGACATGATCCTGCTCAACAAGTGCGATCTGGTGGAGGAGAGCCGGCTGGCGAGCCTAGAGACAGAACTACGTGACATCAAGCAGGATGCCCGCATCCTGCGGTCGGTGAAGGGAGAGGTGCCCCTGCCGCTGCTGCTGAGCGTGGGCCTGTTCGAGAGCGACAAGGTGGTGACCGCCCCCGAGGGCGACCCCCACGCCGACGGCCACGACCACAGCCATTGCGACCACGATCACGGCCACTGCGAGCACGATCACGCCCATCACGATCACGCCCATCACGATCACCCCCATGACCATGGGGACCATGCCGACCACCAGGCGATCGAAGGGTTCACCTCCCTCTCCTTCGCCAGTGATGGACCCTTTGCGCTACGGAAGTTTCAGAACTTCCTCGACAACCAGATGCCGGCAAACGTGTTCCGCGCCAAGGGCATTCTCTGGTTCAACGAGAGCGAGCGGCGCCATGTGTTTCACCTTGCGGGCAAGCGCTTCTCGATCGATGACACCGACTGGCCCGGGCAGCGCCGCAACCAACTGGTGCTGATCGGCCGGGAGCTCGATCACGACACCCTGCGGCGACAGCTCCAGGCCTGTGTGGCCCGGGATGCGGGCAAGGGATTCGGCTGAAGCATGAACCTGTTGCCTGTGATGCATACGCTCAAGAGACGAATACCTGCCTGGGGAAGCTGGTTCTTCACCACCGACATTCGGCCCAGCGCAGGTTTTGCCTCCGGCCATCGACTGATGTTGATGGGGTTTTTCCACACAGCGGTGAGCAAGTCACGCGTCGCCTTTTTGGTGACCACCGAACAGGAGGCATTGGAGGAGCTGGCCCGCACCAGGCCGGGACTGCTGTTTGTGGTCGACCAACTCGAACAGGGGTCGAGCCTGGCGCTAGTGGAGCAGGCCCGCTCGGTGGTGCCGGACATCCGCACGATCATGATCGTGAATGGACAGAAAGGCGATCTGGTGAGCGCAGGTCTCTCCTCGGCGGATGCGGTATTCAGTGAATCCGATTGCTTCGAGCCGGAAGCCCCGATGGTCACCCTGTTCCGCATGATCGCCCTCGCTCACCGCTAACGCTCCAGCTCCGTGAAAGCCGCTATGGCAGCCCCCAACCAGCAAGGCAAAACCTGGCGCGATGGCTCCCCCGAGCTCACACCACGGGAGCTGGAGATCGTGACGCTGATGGTGGAGGGCCTCAGCGACCGCCAGATCGCGGAGCAGCTGGGCGTGGGCTACGAAGCGGCCCGCAGCTACGGCAAGAACCTGCGCCGCAAACTGGGCGCCGCCACCCGGGCCCAGGCAGTGGCCAAGCTGCTGACACTGGGAATGACAGGACTCAGAAGGTAACCACAACTACTGAACCATTTCGCCTGGGTATCGAAGGCGACCAAATCAAAAAAAAGTCGCACCCAATTGGGTGTGAAGCCCGGCCACTCCGACGGAAGACCCTGAGGCGATGCGCCAGCCTTGCTACAGCATCCATTACCAAAGGTGCTGATCAGTGAAGCCCACCAACGATTCCTCCTTGAATTCCAATCAACGCTCTATCGCTCCAATCGAGTCTTCACATTCATCAGCGCGCCTGACCCATTCAACGGCTCCCGATCAGGCCAGGCTCTCCGTAAGTCTGCCCCGCAATCTCTACAAGCGCTTCAAATTGCGCGCCCTTGAAAAGGATTCAACGCTTTCTTCTTTGATCATTGAAATGATCAAAGAAGAAATTTCCGATCCCGCCCATCGTCAGTCCCGACCTTGACCCTTCGGCAAAGCCAGGGTCGGATTGCCGCTCCCGCTACAGAAAATCGGTTTTTCCCCGCTAGGGTGATCGCACTCGTGATTCCGTCATGATCGAACTTCTCCTTCTGGCAGCGGCTGCTGGTCTGTTCGGTCTGATGGTGTGGCTCACCATGGATTCCGACGACGACAACGGCGGCGGCGGGATGATGCAGCCCGTACTGGTGCCAGTGAGGGTGCAACGGGGCAACCGGTGACAAAAGGCACACGCCAACGCCTCTTTTGATCAACTGTTCCCCACGGGCGTCTGCGTAGGGTCAGGCAATCAACGCCTGGTCCATGGTTTCTTGTCCTCCGGCGGTTTTCTGTCCACCGGCCTCCCCCCCCCGGCCTCGCGGGGCGACCCTGCTGGCCGCCGGAGCCGTTCTGGCCCTGGTTCTCAGCGGCTGCGGCGGGGGCCGAGGCAGCCGCCAGACCATCGGCGTCTACTCCGCCCGTCACTACAACACCGATAAGGAGTTGTACCGGCGCTTCACCGCCCAGACCGGCATCAGCGTCAACCTGCTGGAGGGCAAGGACAACGCCCTGATCGAACGGCTGCGCAGCGAGGGCAGCCAGAGTCCGGCCGATGTGCTGGTGCTGGTGGACGCGGCCCGGCTGGTGCGGGCCCGGGAACAGGGCCTGTTCCAGCCGATCCGATCGGCCGCCCTCGAGCGTGATGTGCCCACCAACCTGCGGGACCCGGACGGCCAATGGTTCGGCCTCACCCGGCGGGTGCGGCTGGTGGTGGTGAATCCCAGCCTGGTGCCACCCGGCGCCGTTCGGCGCTACGCCGACCTCGCCGGCCCGGCCCTCCGGGGTCAGCTCTGCCTCCGGGACAGCCGCAGTGTCTACAACCAATCGCTGGTGGCCGACCAACTGATCCAGCGCGGCGAGGCCGCCACCACCGCCTGGGTGAAGGGCATGGTGGCCAACCTGCGCCAACCCCTGTTCACCTCCGACATCCCCCTGGCCCGGGCGGTGGCCAAGGGCGACTGCGGCGCCGCCCTGGTGAACAGCTACTACGTGGCCCGCATGGTCTCCGGTGCCAACGGCGCCGAAGACCGGGAGCTCGCGGCCAAGCTGAAGGTGGTCTTCCCCGAGCCGGCCCACGTGAACCTCAGCGGCGCCGGAGTGACCCGCCATTCCCGCAAGGCCGAGGCCGCCACCCGGTTGATCGAATTCCTGGCCTCGCCGCAGGGGGGCCGGGGCTACGCCGAGGCCAACAACGAATATCCGCTGCGGGGCTTCGGCGAGAACCCGATCCTGCGCCGCTTCGGACCCTTCCGCGATGACGGTGTCTCCGCCCGGGAGCTGGGCGAGAACAACAAGGCGGCCGTGGCCCTGATGGCCGCCAACGGCTGGCAATGACGCCGGCCCCGGGCTTCGCCCTGCCGCGCTCCCTGCCCCGGCTCTCCGGGCGAGCCGTTCTCAGCGTTCTGGTGGTGGGCCTCTGCGGCCTGGCCCTGCTGCCCCTGGGGGTGTTGGCGGCCTATGCCCTGCTGGCCCCCGAGGGCCGGGGGCTGGGCCTCGGGCCCGCCGGCGCGCAGCAACTGCTGCACACCCTCCTGCTGGTGCTGGCCGTGGGCATCGGCGGGGCGGTGCTCGGCACCGCCAACGGCTGGCTCACGGCCTGCTGCCGCTTCCCGGGCCGGCGCTGGCTGCGGATTGCCCAGTTGCTGCCGCTCGCCACCCCCGCCTACCTGCTGGCCGCCACCCTGATCGATCTGGGCAGCCGCGCCAGCCGGCACATCCATGGCGGCGCCTGGGCGGCCCTGGTGCTGATCCTCAGCACCTACAGCTACGTGTTCCTGCTCTCCACCGAAAGCTTCTCGGTGAGTGGCAGCCGCCAGCTGGAAGCGGGCCGCAGCCTGGGGCTGGGGCCCTGGGGCTGCTTCCGGCGGGTGGCGCTGCCGATGGCCCTGCCGGCGATCGGCGCCGGCATCGCCCTCAGCGGCATGGAGGTGGTCAACGAACTGGGGGCCGTCGAACTGCTCGGCGTTCCCACCCTCTCGAGTGGCATCCTGCAGCGCTGGCAGAACGACGGCGACCCCCGCGGCGCCGCCGCCCTGGCGCTGCTGGCCCTGGCGATCGTGAGCCTGCTGGTGGCGGCCGAGCGGCAGCTGCGGCGCCGCAGCCGTCGTTGGAGCTCGGCGGGCAGCCGGGAGGAAGCACCGGGCTGGCCGCTGCAGGGAGGGAGGGCCCTGGCCGCCCAGCTGGTCACCGGCCTGCCACCCCTGATCAGCCTCGGCCTGCCGCTGCTGTGGGCCTTCCTCAGCCGGGATCAGCTCGAACTGGAATCGGCAGGGGAACTGGCCGGCCTGGGGCTGCGCAGCCTCGGCCTCGGCCTCGGGGCCGCCCTGCTCACCGTGGCCAGTGGCCTGCTGCTGGCGGTGGCTTGCCGCTGGCTGCCCCAGCCGCTGCTGCGCCGGCTCGGCTTCCTGGCCGGCATGGGCTATGCGGTGCCGGGGGCCGTGCTGGCCCTGGCCCTGATGCTGCTGGGGGGACCCCTGCAGCTGAGCCCCCTGCTGCTGCTGGTGTGGGGTTACACCGACCGCTTCCTGGCGGTCTCGAAACAGGGGCTGGATGCGGCCTTCGAGCGCCTTCCCCCCAGCCTCGACGAAGCGGCCACGGGCCTCGGCTGCAGCTGGCTGGAGGTGCTGACCCGGGTGCACCTGCCCCTGCTGCGGGGGCCGCTGCTGGTGGGCGCGCTGCTGGTGTTCGTGGATGTGGTCAAGGAACTGCCGCTCACCTTCGCACTGCGCCCCTTCGACTTCGACACCCTCTCGGTGCGGGTTTATCAGTACGCCAGCGACGAGCGGGTGGGGGCTGCCCTGCTGCCCGCCCTGATGATCCTGCTGCTGGGGTTGGTGGCCTCCCTGGCGCTGGTGCCGAGCCTGGAGCAGCGCCGCCGCTGAGCGATCGGCTCACTTGCGGATCACCACATCCACCCCACTGGTGCGGCGCTTCACCAGTACCCCCACATCGTGCTCGCTGCGGTGCAGCTGCAGATCGATCTCCTCCTCGCCCAGCCGCAGGGCCGAGATCTCCAGCAGGTTGATGCGCTGCGGCAGCACCGGATTGAGAAACTGCACCTGCACCCTGCCGCTCTGGCGGTCCCGGCCGATGGCCATGCCGGTGATCGCCTCCAGCAGACCGAACACCGTGCCGCTGGCCCAGGCCTGGGGGCTGCAGGCCACCGGGTAATGGGTGGGCCCCTCATCCTCCCGGCGGGAGAAGCCGCAGAACAGTTCCGGCAGGCGGAACATCGGCATCGCCTGGGCCGTGTCGAACAGGCCGGTGAGAATCCGCATCGCCGCATCGCTGTGGCCGTAACGGGCCAGCCCCAGGCCGATCACGGCGTTGTCATGGGGCCAGACCGAGCCGTTGTGATAGCTCATCGGGTTGTAGCGCATCTCCCGTTCATCGAGGGTGCGCACGCCCCAGCCGTTGAAACTTGAGGGCGCCAGCAACTGCCGTGCCACGGCCTCAGCGGCCTCGCGGCTGGCGATGCCGGTCCAGAGGCAATGGCCGGCATTGGAACTGCGCACCTGACAGCGCCTTCCCTTCCCATCCAGGGCCATGGCATAGGTGCCGATCGCATCGCACCAGAAGGCCCCATGGAATCGGCGCCGCAGCAGGGCCGCCTCCTGGCGCAGTTCGTCGGCGGGGCCGGAGCGGCCGCTGGCCTCCAGCAGGGCGGCCATGGCGCAGCGGGCCCCGTAGGCATAGGCCTGCACCTCACACAGGGCGATCGACCCCTCCGCCAGCCCCCCGTCGGCATGGTGCACCGCGTCGTCGGAATCCTTCCAGCCCTGGTTGCGCAGGCCGCCGTGGCCGGCGCACAGATACCGCAGGAATCCATCCTCACTGCGGCCCTCAGCCGCGCGGATCCAGGCCAGGGCCGACTCCAGGGCCGGCATCAGATCGGAGAGAAACTGCCGGTCGCCGCTGCGCTCCAGATAGTCGGCGGCGAGGATCAGAAACAGGGGCGTGGCATCAACGCTGCCGTAGTACCTGCCGAACGGCACCTCCCCGAGGGCCGCCATCTCCCCCAGCCGCGCCTCGTGCAGCACCTTTCCGGGCTCGGCATCGCTTTCGGGATCGGTATGGCGCGCCTGGTGGTCCGCCAGAAACCCGAGCACGCCCCGGGCCAGGCGCGGTTCCACCAGCAGCATCTGCCGGGCGGTGATCAGGCCGTCCCGCCCGAACGGGCAGCTGAACCACGGCACCCCGGCATAGGGATAGAGACCATGGTTCAGATGGGTGGACAGCAGGTGCACATCCGAGGTGGACCGCGCCAGCCAGTGGTTGAAGGCCGGATTGTCGGTGGCCACGGCAGCCGCCAGCCGCCGGGCATCGCGGAAACGCTCGATCGTGGCCGTGAGCGCCGCATCAAAGGCCAGCTCGGGTGAACCGGCGAAGCAGCCATCCCCCGGGTGGAAATCGAGCACCAGACAGAGACGCCTGGTGCGACGCGGCTCCAGCTGCAGCGTCAGGCCCAGATGGGTTTCCCCCAGCTCGTCCACCTCGGCGCCGAGCCGGAGCGCGGTGCGGCGATCCTCCCCATCGAGGCCGTGATAGATCCACTCCAGCCCCTCGCTGGAGAAGCCGGGGGCAGTACGGCCACGGCCGGGGCGCCGCAACCCCCGCACCTCGAAGATGTCGCAGAAATCGGCATCGAAGCGCAGGGTCAGCGGCAGGCTGAGCGCACCACCGAGATAGCTGGTGAAGCAGAGCTGCTGCAGGCAGGCGGTGGGGGTGAGCACGGTGCTGCGTTCCAGGTGCACCGCCCCGGGAGGGGGCGCATCCCCTCCCACGTGGGGAGCCGGAGCCATCGAAAGGTGGCTCACATGCACGCCGATCTCCCCCCGTTCAGTGGAGCTCAGCACCGCCGGCGGCTGGTCCCACAGCAGCAGCTGCAACCGACTCACATGGCGGGTACCCCGGTGGAAGATTCCCGATTCGGGATGGGTCTCGGGGCAGATCTCCCCACGGGGATCAAGCATGGCGAAGGTTTCCCCGTCCTTGAGGACGAACGGGGACAACTGATCCAGCGCCACCTCAGGCCACTTCCGGAATCGGGACCACGCTCGCTCCCACACTCATGCCCACGCCAGTGCTGAAGGGTTCGCCCCGACCGCGACCGGTACGGCTGCCGCCATTCCCCAGGGCCGCGCTGCAACCAGCCTGGATGAGATGGCGATAGAGCCTTTCGTAGGCATCGGCCTGGCGCTGCACACTGAAACGGGCCTCAAAATCGGCTCGCACGACGCGCCGATCGAACCGCTCGATGTTGTTCACCGCCTCCACCGCCTCCTCGATCGACTCCACCAGCACCCCGTTCACTCCAGGGTGGATCACCTCCGGCGTCGAGCCGTTGGACCAGGCGATCACGGGGGTGCCACAGGCATTGGCCTCGATCATCACCAACCCGAAGGGCTCCGGCCAGTCGATCGGGAACAGCAGGGCCAGGGCACGGCCCAGCAGCTCCTGCTTGCCGGCATCATCGAGCTCCCCGAGGAACTCCACCAGGGGGTTGCCGAGCAACTGGGGCTGGATCGTCTGCTCGAAGTAGGCAGCATCCACCGGATCCACCTTGGCGGCACCCTTCAGGGGCAGACCGGCCGCCGTAGCGATCAGGATGGCGCGATCCAGCCGCTTCTGGGGCGACACCCGACCGACGAAGGCGAGGTAAGGATCCGGGGCCGGCTCCAGCCGATAGAGATCGGGGGGCAGGCCATGGGGCACAGTGGCGAGCCAGTTGGCCGAAGGCAGGGGCCGGCGCTGGGCCTCGGAGATCGAAACCAGCGGCGCCTGTGCGAAGCGGCCGTACAGCAGGGCCTGATCCGGTGCACACAGCGGACCATGCACGGTGTTCAGGAAGGGCACCGGCAGCCGAGTGGCGAGCGGCAGGTGCACATGACCGGTATGGAAATGAAGAACATCGAAGCAATCGAGCTGCTCCGCCACGCGATCCACCTGGATCGTCTCATGAATGCTGGGATCATCTTCGGCATGACCTTCCGCCCTTAATTGACGCAAAGATCGCGGCACACAGGCATGCAGTTCGGCACTGGTGCGTGAATCGCCGCTGGCGAACAGAACCACGTCATGGCCCCGGCGGACCAACTCTTCCGTGAGGTAATGAACCACCCGTTCCGTACCTCCGTAATGCACGGGAGGCACACTTTCCCATAGGGGCGAAACCTGAGCGATTCTCATCAAAGCTCCTACAGATAACCAAGGTCATGGTCAACCACGATTCCGGAACATGCCGCGAGACATGAAGGCAGCAATCGCTGCGGAAACTATGAACAGATTTGGCTTCCTTCACGCAGCTGGAAGCAGATGAGCAGCACCGCTTCGACGGGGATGCATCAGAAGTGCAGCAACTTCAGGCCTGCTCGGCCGTCGCACAGACGGGGCACAGGGCCCGGACGTTGAGCACACATTCGAGCAACCGGAAACCAAAGACCGCCGCGGCCTGCTCCCCGCCGCTGAGCACGGCGGTGTTCTCGAATTCCTCGGTGCGTCCGCAGCGCACACACACCAGGTGGTGGTGATCCCGATGGGTGTCGCTGGCCAGCTCAAACCGCCTGCCCCCCTCGGGCAGCTCCAGCTCCTGGAGCAGCCCCATCGAACTGAGCAGCCGCAGGGTGCGATAGACGGTGGCCAGCGAAACACGCTCCTGGTCGCCCAGCAGTCGCTGGTGCACCTCTTCGGCGCTGAGATGACTGCCCTCACCGATCCGCTCGAACAGGGTGAGCACCCGCTGACGCTGGGGGGTCAGCCGCTGCCCCCGGTCATGCAGGCTGCTGCGCAGCGAACTGCCACTGGAGGGAGCACCCAAGGTCACCAGGCCAGGGCATGGGTTCTCAACAATACCGCGCTATTGAGAAGTTCGCAGGCGACCGTCGAGGCCGGCGAGGCTGGCCGCCAGCAGTTCTGCCAGGGTTGACATCAACCGGTAGCTCAGGGCCACCGCCAGCAGGGAACCCACCGGCAGGGCACCGCTGAGCCGCAGCAGCAGCACCGCCTCGAACACCCCCAGCCCCCCCGGGGCGCCGGGCACCACCAGCCCCACGGTCCAGGCGAGGGCAAAGGCCGCCAGCCACTGCATCCAGCCGAGGCTGCCCTGCAGATCGAAGGCCAGCACGCAGCAGGCGAAGCCGGCGAATCGCACCAGCACGAAGGCCAGCTCGGCCAGCAGGGGGCTCCAGGGATAACGGCCCGGCGCCGCTGCGGCGGCTCCCCCCAGCTCCTGGTTGAGATCCTGCTCCAGGCCCAGCTGCCGGGCCCGCTGCCGCTCGAGCCGCAGCAGCAGCGGATCCAGCCAGCGGGGCAACAACAGCAGCAGGGGCAGCAGGCAGAGCAGGCCCAGGCCGTTCTGCCAGCCGGCCAGGGGCACCAGGGCCAGGGCCGCCACAGCCGCCAGCAACGGATCCAGCAGCACCGCCAGCAGGGCCCCTGCCGTGCCCACCGGCGCCGCCAGCGGCACCTCCCCCGCCGCCTGCTCCCCTCCCCGCAGCGCCTGCACCCGGGCCGCCAGGTGCCAGAAACCGCCAGGCAGGAACTTGCGGAGATTGGTGAGCAGGTAGAGCCGGGTAGTCGCCTCCCAGCGCGGCCGCAGCCCCAGCCAGCGCAGCACCTCGCCCCAGGCCAGACCATTCACCACCAGGCTGAGCAGGCTGAGGCCGACCCCCATCAGCAGCCACAGCCAGCCCTGGGGATCCAGGCTGAGCTGCAGCAGCTGGCGGCCATGGCTGAGCAGGGCCGCGATCACGAAGCCGATGCTGCCCAGGCTGATCCAGGGCCGGGCGCCGCCCGGCAATCGCCCGACGAGGGGGAGCAGACGGGTCTGGCCCCAGCGGATCAGCGCCTCCAGGGGCTTGGGGGTGGCGGTCATGGGATCTGGTCGCGGAGGGCCTGCTGCACCACTTCACGCACCTGCTCCAGGGAGAGGTGGTGCTGCCGGGCCAGCTGCGAGAGATCCTCGTATTCCGGCTTGCTGCGCCAGCGGCCATCCGGCAGCCGGGCCTGCTTGATCCGCACCGGCCCCAAACGGGTCTCCAGCCGCTGCTGCTGCCGCGGCAGGCGCCAGCGCTGCTGCAGCTGCTCCCGAACCCCGAGGCTGGTGCCGTGGCTCCACCACACGCGCCGCAGGGCAGGGGCGAGGGCGGGGGGCGCCAGGGCGGTGAGCAGCAGGCCCGTACGCCCCTTCTTCATGGCGCTCGGCTGGCTGAACACCTCCACCGCCCCTGCCTGGCGCAGGGCCTCGGCCAGGAAAGCAAGGTCTTCGGCGGTGGCGTCATCGATCTGGGCCTGCTGTTGCAGCAGGGGCTCCGCCTGCTCGCCCCAGCCCTCACCCTCGCCCGGGCCCTCGGCTCCAGCAGCGCAGGCCTGGGCCAGGGTGAGGCGCAGCAGATTGGGACGATCCAGGCTGCGGCTGCCGAGGCCCACCCCCACCTGCAGCGGCACAAAGGCCGGGGGTGGCCCGAAGCGTGTGGCCCAGCAGGCCGCCAGCGCCAGGCCGGTGGGGGTGGTGAGCTCACCGGGGGGAAAGTCGGCGCTGGATGCCAGCGGCAGGCCCCGGCGCCGGGCGATTTCCAGCACGGCGGGGGCTGGCAGCGGAAGACGGCCGTGGGCGGTGGCCACGCTGCCGTGGCCCGCCGGCGGCACCCCGCACACCAGCTCCTCCACCCCCAGGTGATGCAGGCCGGCACAGACCCCCACGATGTCCACCAGGGCATCGATGGCCCCGAGTTCGTGGAAATGCACCTGCTCCGGGGCCTGGCCATGCACGGCGGCCTCCGCATCGGCCAGCAGGCCGAACACGGCCAGCACCCGCTGGGCCAGCAGCGGCTCCAGCGGTGCGGCGGCCAGCAGCGGCTGCAGCTCCCGCCAGCGGCGCGGCACCGCCTCAGCGCCGAGATCGCCAGCAAGGTCGCCAACCAGATCGCCAGCGGGGCACTCCACCTCGAGGTGCAGGCCCCGCAGACCGCCGCTGCGCCGCTCCTCGATCACGAGCCGGTAGTGACCGGCAAGACCGAGGGCCGCCAACGGCTCCTTGATCACCGCCAGGGGCACGCCCAGATCGAGCAGGGCGGCCAGCAGCATGTTTCCCGCAAGGCCGGTGGGGCAATCAAGCAGGGTGAGCGGGCTCATGCCGCAGGCGGGGCGCCCCTGCCGAGGCGCGGTGCCTGGCGCAGCAGCAGCTCGGCCTCCGCCTCCAGCTGGGGTCGCTGCTGCCGCAACCACTGCTCCACCTCGCGGCGGGCGCGGCGCTGCTCCCGCTGGGCGGTGTCCGCGTCGTGGCCGGAAAGCCCCCAGATCCGACCCAGCAGAGCCCGGTCGTCGCTTCCCCCCACACTCTCGCCGTAGAGCAAGGCCTCGGCCGCCATGCCGGCCTGCAGCACCCTGCTCCAGCGGCGCAGCTGCTCCAGCGGCAACTTGGCGCTGGTGGGGGGGTCGAATTCGGTGCAGCCGCCACTGGCCAGGCCCGCCTGCAGGCAGGCGAGACTGCCCACCAGCACCCGCTTCACCGGCAGCTCCTCCCGGGCGGCGACCAGGCAATGGCCGGCCTCATGCACGGCGATGCGACGCAACCGCAGACTGCCCCCCGGCAGGGTTTCGGCCAGGAGATGGCCGGCGCGGCCCCCGAAGCGGGCGGCATCGAGGGTGAGGCCGCCAAGGGCCAGGGCCACCAGCAGGGTGATCCACCAGGGAGAGACGCCCAGCGGTGGCCCCACCACGGCCAGCAGGGTGACCACCAGCACCGCCACCCCCGCCGAGAGGGGCCCGGGAAAGCCTTCCCCTTCGCCCATCGTCAGCGCCCGGGGCGATTCACCGCCTTGCCGTGGCCCCCCGCCGGCGCAGCACCGCGGTCGCCGCGACCGGCCGGAGCCCGGTCGGCTCCGCCCCGGCGGGCCTTGCCCCCACGGTTGCCGCGCTGGGCGAGGGGGCCGATCACCTCGAACGCCTCCACGTTGAGCTGCTGCCCCTGGCGGCGCAGGTCGAGGGAAACGAAATGGCGCAGGTGCTCGAGCGGCAGTTCGCCGCGGAGCTGGAGCTTGAACGGAATCGGGCGGCTGCCATCGGCCCGGGGCAGCTGACGCACCTTCACCACCAGATCACCGGTTTCCGGGCGGGTGTAGATCAACTCGCCGCGCACGGAGAAGTAGTCGTCCCCCTCGGGCAGGGCATCGGCGGGAGTGGGGGCAGGGGCGGCGGAGACGGAGGGGTCGGCGGCGCCGCTCTCGGCCTGCGCGTCGGCGTCGCTCGAGGCCTCCGGAGCGGTGGCGTCGGAGGTGGCGAGGGTGCTGGGCTCCCACACCCCCACCAGCTGCAGGTGCAGCTGCTGCTCCTCGCGGCTGCGGGGATAGACGACCCACAGGTGGGGGACGGCCAGGTCGAGATGGCGCCGCATCAGGGTGAGCAGCCGGCCCAGCACCACGGCCTCGATCTCGGCGCCGTCGTCGGTGCGGAGCACACCGCGGGTGAGTTGCTCGGGATCGGCCGGCACGAAGACGCCCCGCACAACACCGATGGCCCGGTACTGCAGTGGCTCGGTGACCGGGGAAATGGGGTGCTGGCGCATGGTGGAGGCGATGAAGACCCGGAACGAAACCGGGCCTTCCATGGATGTGGCCAATGTAACCATCACCAGCGGTAATCTCGCCCCATCCCCCCATGCCCGTGCCCGGCCCCGGATGGAGAGCCCCAACCCAGGCCACCCCGGTCGCCGGTCGTTGCTGCCTGCGCTGCTGAAGTCGCCCCTTACCTCCGCCGCTCTGGCCCTGGCCCTGATGTTCTCTGGCCTGGCGGGGGGCTGGTGGATCGGCCAGCGGCAGGCTTCCGGTTCGGGGGCCAGTGGAGCGATCCGGACCGACCCGAAGCAGGCCGCGCTGCAGCAGGAGCTGAGCCAGCTGCAGCGGCGGCTGGAGCGCAATGAAGTCAGCGATGCGGACCGGCAGCGACTGCTGGAGCTGCGGGTGGCGCTCGGCCGCCGGGCCGAGGCGATGTAGCGGCTGGAGCCGATGGCCGATCGGGAACCGGATCGGTGGTCGCTGCGGCTGATGCTGGCGGAGCTGCGACGCGACCAGGGAGACCGGCTGGGAGCGGAGCGGGAGCTGCGCCAGATCCTCAGTCGCCAACCCACCCAGCCCGAAGCCCTGCAGCTGATGACCCTGCTCAAGCTGGAGCAGAACCGCGGCGCCGAGGCCGAAGCCCAGGTGAAGGCGGCCTACGCCGCCAGCAGCAAGCCGGAACCGAAACCGGAAGCCCTCGATCTGGGGCTGCTGCTGGCCGACCTTCAGCAGAAACGCATGCAGACGGCCCAGGCGGAAGCCACCTACCAGCAGCTGGCCACCAGGTTTCCGGAGGACCAGCGGCCCCTGATCGGCCTGGCCCTGATGCGCCAGGAGCGGGGCAATCTCAAGGGCGCCCAGGAGGCCCTGGCCCAGGCGCGGCTGCGCAGCAAGGATCCCGAAAAACCTGACCCCCGCCTGGACCGGCTCGCCGCCGGCTGGGGGATGAAGGCCCTTAGGGCCCCTTCAGCGAAGCCCCAGGAGTCGCCGCCGCAGGAGGCGACTGGATCTCAAAATCCTTGAGCGCCTGATCAATGGCGGTGCCCGGAGGGGTGGCGTCCTCCATGGCAGTGCCCCGCCGCAGCTTGTTCATCAGGTCGATCGGATTGGCGGAATCGAGGATCGAGCCGCTGGAGCCGGGGGCGCCGGTGCCGCCGTCATAGACCTGCCGTTCCATCGGGCTACTTCCGAAGGTCTGGCCGTAGCCGGCCTGCTGGGCCTGGGCCGCACCGGCTGCGAACGGACCCAGCAGGGCCACGGCGAGAAAAAGTACGGGTCGGGCCATAGCCTTACGCGCCGAGCGGCTCACCTGGAGGTGTGTCGATGTTAGGGGCCCCTGCCATGCGCATCGCCAGTTGGAACGTGAATTCGGTGCGCACCCGCCTCGGCCAGGTGTGCGACTGGCTCAGCGCCGAACAGCCCGAGGTGCTGTGCCTGCAGGAGACGAAGGTGGCCGATGAGCTGTTCCCCCTGGCGGCCTTTGAGGCCCTGGGCTACAGCTGCGCCATCAGTGGCCAGAAGGCCTACAACGGGGTGGCGATCCTCAGCCGCCTCCCCCTGGAGGATGTGCAGGTGGGCTTCGAAGCCCTGCTGCCTCAGGAGCCGGAGGCCCGCGAGCTCGGAGAGCAGAAGCGGGTGATCAGTGCCCTGGTGGAGGGGGTACGGGTGCTGAATCTCTACGTGCCCAACGGCTCTTCCCTGCGTTCAGAGAAATACGACTACAAGCTTGAGTGGCTTGCTTGCCTGAAGCGTTACCTCGCTGCTCAGGAGGCCGTGGGGGAGCCCCTGGTGATGGTGGGCGACTTCAACATTGCCCTGGAGGACCGCGACATCCACGACCCGGCGCGCTTGACCGGAGGGATCATGGCCAGCGAGCCGGAACGGCAGGCCCTGCGAGAGGCGCTGGCCGATCGCCTCGAGGATGGCTTCCGCCTGTTCGAGCCCGAAAGCGGCCACTGGAGCTGGTGGGATTACCGCAGCGCCGGCTGGGAGACGGGCCGAGGCTGGCGGATCGATCACATCTATCTCGATCGCGAACTGCGCGAGCACGCCCTGGGCTGCACGATCGATGCGCGGATGCGTGGCAACGAGCAGCCCAGCGACCACGCCCCGGTGATCATCAACCTGGCCTGGCCCCCGGAGGACGAGGAGGAAGACAACGACAACGACAACGAGGAGTTCTAAGCGGAAGCGAGCTACGCCAGCTCCTCTCAGCCGAGCAACCGCTGCACCTCCCCAGAGGCGCTACCACCCACCGCCGGGCCTTCGACAGCTTCTGGCATCGGGGTTGCCGTAGATCCCCGCCGCTGCACCGCCCCCCCCAGCACCTTCTCCACGGCCCTCTGACGGATCTCGATCACCTCGGCCAGATCGGAGGCCAGGCGCGGGGATTCCACCAGCACCTCCTGCAGGCGCTCGCAGGGGATCACCAGCACCTCGAGATCATCGCAGGCGAGCACGGTGGTTTCGGCGATGCGGCCATGCAGCAGCGAACTCTTTTCGCCGAAGCATTCCCCCCGCAGCAGCACCCCCAGGCTGCAGGACCGGCCCGCGGCATCGGTCACCACCAGCTCGGCCTCGCCGCTCAGAATCAGGTAGAGGCCATCGAGGGGCATCATGTGGTGCAGCACCACCTCATGGGTGGCGTAGGAGCGGACCTCGCACTCGATCAGAAGCTGCTCCAGCCTTTCGCTGGAGAGGGTGGCGAAGCCAGGTGTGCTCTTCAGCAATCGCAGAGAGGCCAATCCCTGCTGAACGGGCGTGGGTGCGGTGGACGCATAGGGAACCTCCTGCTGCACCGGGTAGGGCATCGTGAGGCCATGCCGCTTGGCCAGATACCAGATGCGCCGGTTGATCTCATCCTGAATACCGTCTCCGGTGCGGTAATCGGGGGCAAAGAGCTGCACCTTGTAGTTGATCGCGAAATCGCCGTAACTCACCACCACCACATCCGGCGGCGGTGTGCTGAGAACATCGGGGATTTCCAACGCTGTAGCGATCAGAAGCTGACGCACCCGATTGGGAGGATCGTCGTAGGAAAAGGAGATCGGAACCTCTACACGGTGCAGGGGTGTTGGACGGCTGAAGTTGGTGAACTGGCCCTTGGA
The DNA here is from genome assembly GCA_046342815.1 of Cyanobacteriota bacterium. GTDB lineage: Bacteria > Cyanobacteriota > Cyanobacteriia > PCC-6307 > Cyanobiaceae > Cyanobium. The sequence continues at coordinate 1,515 of JBKDOV010000128.1, read as the reverse complement.
GAGTTCCGAGTTCGGGATCACCCTCAAATCGTCATTGGTGGTCTGGAGGTGCACGGACCGCCAGTTCACTTCCACCACCTGGCCGAGGCTGTCGCCGATCTGAACCCAGTCGCCCATAGCGATGGGTTGCTCAAACAGCAGGGCCACGCCGGAAAAGATGTTGCCGAGGCTGTCCTGCAGGGCCAGACCCAGCACCAGCGATCCGACCCCCAGGGCGGTGAGGAAGCCGCCCAGATCGGCGCCCCACACACTGGAGAGCACGATCGCCGAGCCGATCAGCACCAGCAGGAAGCGGCCCAGATCCCGGAACAGCTTGGGAACCTTTGCCTGCCAGCTGCCCTGCGGCGCCCCCTCAAACAGGATCACATTCAGCAGCGAGAGGGCCGCCAGAATCAGGGTGATCCACACCAGGGTCTCGCTGATCCGCACCCCCACCGCCGAGCGGGGCCTTGCCAGCAGATCCACCAGCAGCAGATAGAAGGCCAACGCCGGCAGGGTCCAGTTGCGCAGGATGGCCAGCGGCGACACAAAGGCCGGTTGATGGCGCTGCAGCCAACGGAGTGCCTCGCCGAGCAGGAGCATCAGCAGAGGGAAGCCCAGCACCAGCACGAAAACCCAGAACGGATTGACGTGCCCGAGGGCTGCCGCAGCCACAGAGCCAGGCCCGATCAGAGTTGTGCTGCTGCCGGAACCGGCAGCGAACAGGAGCGCACTGCTCATACGGCGCCTCCCGCAGCGGCGGAAACCAGGGCGGGATCCAAGCGGGTCAGTTCCCAGATGGGGATGACCCCCTCGCCCTTCACTTCAACGGGCGCCAGGGGCTCGAAGCTGTAGAGCCCATCAAGGGCCCGCCGCACCGGCTCGGTGACCTGAATCACGTTCTGCTTGGGGGAGATGTGGATGGCCCGGGCGATGGTCACGGTTTCGCCCCAGACGTCGTAGTAGAACTTGCCACTCCCCACCACCCCGGCCGCCAGGGCGCCGGCATGGATGCCGATATCAAGGCTGAGCCGCACGCCATGCTTGGCGCTGAGCCGCTCCACCACCTGCAGCATGGCCAGGGCCAGCTCCACCGTGCGCTTCTCGTCATCGACCCGCGGCACCGAAAGGCCGCAGACCGCCAGATAATTGGAACCGGTGCTGCGCAACTTCTCGACGCCGCAGCGTTCAGCGGCATCATCGAAGGCCCCGATCAATTCATTGAGCACCACGATCGCCTTGTCGGGCGCCAGTTCGGCGGAAAGGTCCTGGAAGCCTTCGAGATCGGCGTAGAGCACGCTCACGCTCGGATATTGCTCGGTGATCGACTGTTCCCCCTGCTTGAGCCGCTCGGCCGTGCGAGCCGGCAGGATGTTGAGCAGTAACCGATCATTCTCCTGCAGTTGGGATCGGATCGCCTCCTCCCGCTGCTGCAGGGTGGCGGCCATGCTGTTGAAGGAGCGGGAAAGCTCGCCGAATTCATCCTCGGAATCCACCTTCACCTGCACGGAGCTATCGCCGGCAATGATCTGTTTC
>JBKDOV010000127.1:0-28338 GCA_046342815.1 Cyanobacteriota bacterium | reverse complement strand
GGCCTCGGCGAGTGCAGAACAACAAGCCTCGGCGCGGAGCAGCGTCGCAGCTCTGGGGGCTGGAGATTCGGCGCCGCTGGGATCGACCTTCTCCGCCGCCTGGGCGCCCTCTTTCTTGCGACTGGATCTAACAGGCAAATTTGGGGCGTTGGATCTGGGACTAAAAGGCCAGAATATCTTTCGCTGGGCCTATGATGTTGGAAAATCACATATACCTGAACCTGAGTTCATGCTCCTTGAGGAACGTAATGCTATAGCTTTGCTAAAAAAAGACTTGAGCCAGGCAACTCAACAAGAACTAATTGCAGGTATCGTAGGTTATGAGGAAAATGGGAATCGGCAGCGTAACCGGAGACTTTTAGTACAAACGAACACATCCGTGCCGGTTCAATCTTCATGGAATCTCAAGCTTCAGGGAGCCATCGGCGGGGTACAGGGTGGCAACACCAATTTCAAATCCATAAGCTCTGCTAAATTCATCATTGGCAGAGGTCACGATAAAAGCGCGGTCAAGCACGGAACAAATCCGAAGCCTGATAAGACCTACGCAAGCTTAATTGATTTTAATGGAAATGAAGCGGCCGTAAACGGCTATAAAACCATAAGTAATTTAAGGGATTTGAAGAATTCCCCCCAATTTAATAATATCTTCGTGTCCAAGACCTGGAATATTGGGCTAGGCGGCTCTGTTTCCTCCACTTATGACTATGGCAACGCGAACATATCGCAGCTTAAATCCTTGGCCACCAAGGAGGCCGTCAGCATTGATGTCCTGGGTCGGCACAGAAGCATCACTACTAGCAACTGGCTGAAGGAAGAAGTTTTCAATTTTTCAAGCGGCTTCTACCTGCAGCAAAAGTTCACCAATCCCGGCGGATCGTTGCCTGCCTACGCGGGCTACACCGGGCTTGCCACGGGCGTAGTAGCCGCCGGCCTTAATATCGGGGGGGGGACTTTGGCATACAAAAAATATTATGGCAATGGAGTCAACCCGATCAGCGATAATACCTTAAGTAATGGCGGCCCTGGGTACAAGAAAACAGCCGGATGGCTGGTGGGGCTCAACGGCCTTGCCAGTGCCCTTGCAGTCCCCTTAGCCCTGGCGCTTGGCTCGCAGTCGGTGAAGACCAAGTCGTCCCAAGGCATCCAGGCGCAGGGCCGCATTTCGCTCAGCAGGCTCTACCGCGGCATCCTCGGCTTCGATCTGAATCTTGCCGACCGCTTCTACAGCCAGGACTACTACAACGACATCGGCCCTGATTCGTCGTTCTTTAGCAAGATTGGCGATCAGATTTATTTCGATGCCGGCATCCGCCTCATCGGTGGTGCGCGGGTTCCGCTGATTACTTATTATAAAGACATCGTCATCGGCGATAGCTCAGCGGCACAGTCGGCCAGCGGCACGCCCCAGGGCGTCACGTCGGCCAGCGGCACGCCGCTCAACGTCGATTTCACAGCGGATGGCGCCTATCCGCTCGCCTATCTGCCCGCAGCCGGCAGCCCTCTGTTCGCCGGCCCGCCGCTGATCTCGCAGGATGATGCGCGCACCTTCCTGCTCGGCGATGCGGACGTCGCCGCCCTGCGGTTGCTGACGCTCAGCTCAGCGGCGGCGATCAACACCACCGCCGACTCGCTGCAGATCCAGGTGGACAACCAAGGCGCGGGCCTCAACCCCGGGCAGTATCGAAGCATCCGCATCCTCGGGGTGCCGCTGCTGGCCGGGGGCTACGCCACGGTCGATGTCACGGTGAATGGACAGGGTCAGGTCAGTGGCTTGGCCAATCTGCAGGGTGCTGAGTATCTGAGCCTGCCCGAGAAGACCCCCCTGAGCGGCGCGTTCTATCTCCCCCTGGATCTGTTCGAGATCGATCCCCTGCTGGGGCGTTCGATCGCCTCACCCTCGGCCTTGTCAGCCGGCACGCCGACATTCACCGCACCGCTCCTCTCCCTTGCGGCCTCCAGCAACGCCAGCACAGGGCTAACGACGAGCCGCCTGTCGTCATTTGATCGGGTCGCTGTGGTGTTAGGCGGCGCCGGCTACCAGCGGCTCCAGGCCTCCCAGAGCGGCGATCCCTTGACAACAGACCAGCCGGCTACCAATGACAATGCCCCTTATACCTACACCGGCATTCCGGTGAGCCTGTTGCGGGACCAGTCCGCCGTCAGCCTGCTGGGGCACGATGCCGCCCACCCGGCCACCGCCACCGTGCATCTGGCCGGCGGCAGCATCCGCCGAATCGAACTTGACCAGACCCTCTACATCCGAACGGACGCGGCAGCCGCAGATGGCGTGTATAGCCTCGGTCTCATTCTTCCGGACGGTATCAACCCAGCGATCGCCGCCAACTTAAGCCTGACACCCAGCAGTATTGCACTCAACAATCTGGTCGAGGAAAGCGAATTCTCAGCCGAGCCCGGTGCGGTGGACACCGGGGTCTACATCGCCGAGAGCCAGGCAAACCAACAGGCCCTCGTCTCCAGTGATGGCTACAAGCGCCTGCAGAACCGGGTGGCCTACACCTCCCTCGATGCCAAGGGCAAGCCCTTCACGGTCTATCTCAATAGCTTGGGTCGGGCCTATGCCTCCAGCTCCGATCTCACCAATCAGCAAATTGTCAATGGCACGGCACCCGAATTCAGCTTCGCCAGCCATCCCACCTCGATCAGCATCGCCGGCACCAAAAACGACCTGCTCAGAGGCGACACGCTGGTGGTTTGGGTGGAAGCCGGCACGCCGCTGATCCCCTACAGCAGCGAAAACGGCAACAACAACTATCAGAACTATCTCACGGCCGCCTATGGGAACCAGGTGCTCAACTACCGGATGGCCGTCAACGGCAGCGCCACCAACTGGCAGGTGCCCCTAGGCGAGCTCTACCGCCCGCAGAACGCGATCATCTCCGATCTGCAGCTGTTCAATGTTCCCGACCCCCGCACCGGCACTGAACGCACATTGCTGACCTGGGCTGAGATCTCGATCGATGCGATCAAGGGCCTCCGCAGTGACTTCGGCTCCGGTCTTTCACTGCCCGCCACGATCAAAACCACCTGGATCAATGCCAACCCCGCCAGCGGCACGATCGCCTGGTCCGACCTCACTGAAACGGTCGTCTCCATCCCCTGGGACACCGAAACCAGTGTTGGCATGGGCATCGCCGACCTCAGCATCGCCGCCCAGACCATCAAGCTCAGTGATGGCACGGTGCTGCAGACGCCGCTGATCAGCTGGAGCCAGTCCGTCCGCACGCCTTATCAACAGGCGGTGCTGAATGATCAGCCCACGATCTACCTGCCGATGGCGGGTCTGGCTGCGGGGGTGAACAGCATCAACCGCGGCACAGCCAGCCCCAACCTCTCCACCACCGAGGCCTCCAGCCGCGGGCTCGATTTCAACGTCCCCGGTGCCCTGGCCGTGGAGCAAACCACGGCCGTGCGCAATGTCGATGGCACCGGTGTGCTCAGCACCGATCTGGGCAGCTTCAACCAGCTCGTTGTCGACCTGATCAGCCAGATCCCATTCGACCAGTTGCCCCCGCCGCCGACGCCGGATCCCGCCGATCCGCCGTTGCCTTCGCTGCCCTATGCGATCGAGTGCTGGGTGCAGCTGCAGCCCGGGTCCAATCCCGGCGGTGCCGGCATAGTGGCCTTCGGTCAACCCTCCGCAGCCGCCGTTGGCTCGGCCACGTTGCCGCAGGGCTGGTTGCTGCAGAGCAACTTCCAGGTGCAGCGGCTCACCTATGCCGAAGCGGCCGCCCTGGGCCTGATCGAAACGGTTCCCGCCGGCCAGCAGGATGGGCTCTACGGCTGGACTTGGAGCCTGCTGGCCGATGGCGCCAACACCACCGCCATGGGCGGTAACGGCGGCACGAACCTCTATGCCAATGCCCTCTCCCTGGCCAATCTTGGGGCGGGCGCCAAGATCGCTGGCGTCGATGCCTTCCTGGCCAACTACGGCCTCACGGCGGCGCAGTTGCCCGGTCTGGACAACACCACTGCCAACACCATGGCGATGGTGCCCACCAGCTCGCTGCTGCTGGACCAGTTCATCGATACCGCGACGCAGCAGCCCACCTCCCAGCTCAATGAGGTGGCCCTCGATCCGGCAACCACCCTGCTGAACCAGGGCTTCGTCAACGCCGAAACTGCCGCCGCCAACGCCAACCTCGACATAATGCTGAACCGCCTCTGGCAGTACCAGGAGGCCACCGGCACAGCCAAGGTTGTCTTTGGCCTGGACCCCACGCCGGCGACAGCGCAGGCTGCCGCCGGCCCCGATCCGTTCAGCCCCGAGGACTATGCCGGCTATGCACTCGGTTTCGCCCTCTCGGGCGGCCCGAGCATCTCCGTCAACGGCAGCGGCCAGATTGCCTTTGATGTCAGCAAAGAGCTGACGATCACGGCCCCTGCCGGCAGCGATCAACGCGATGGCGCCTGGCACTACGTGGCGGTCAGCTATACCCCCACCTACACCGATTACACCGTCAATGGCACCACCATCCAGGTGCCCAATGACCACGGCACCGCCTCCCTGTTCATCGATGGTCAGCTCGCCGCTTCCGCCCAGGCCAGCAACCCCTATCTGCCTTTCAATCCCAATGGTCAGGCGTTACTGCTGAGCAACAACGTCGGCGGCGCCATCGACCACGTGGCCATCTACAGCGAGGCCATCAATGCCCTCGATCCGAACCCGGCGCCCAATGGGCTCTGGCCCAAGCTCACGGCCACCGATGCCTTGGCCGAGCTGGAAGCCCTCGGCCTCCCCTCCCTGCCCGGCGCCCCCGACCCCGGCGTGATCCCCGGGGCGGTGACCAGCCACTGGCTGGCCCGCAAGGTCAACCCCGCCGCCGCCCTGCAGGCCACCTACACCAGTAGCTACAGGCCCGACGACAGCGGCTCCGGCTGGGCCTGGTCCCAGGCCAGCGGCCTCGATCCCATCCTCGCCACGGTCCCCACCGTGCCCAGCGCCAGCCAGGCCGGCTCGCCGGCGGACGCCTGGACCCTGAGCCTCAGCTCCAGCGCTTGGGCTTCGCTGCAGTCCAATGCCACCACCAGCAAGGGCTTCAACCCCAGCGGCCAGGAACTCGCCAGCATCAGCGTCATCCTCAGCGACAGCGCCACCAACAGCAGCACCACGCTGCAGCTAACGGCCGAGCAGGTGCTGGTGGGCAACCAGACGATTGCCGCGCTGCAGCCCCGATCCACCGATCCGGCCAGTCGCCTCGATCCCGCCGGGCCGCAGCTGCACTACAGCGTGCTCAATGCCGCGCCGGCACTGACGCTGCTCATCCCCAGATCCGAGCTCACTGACCCAGCCAGCACGACCGCCCAGATCCAGCTCACCTTCCGCAGCCAGGACACAGCCCGTCCGGACAACGTCGTTGTCAGCACGGTCGACCCTCTTGCTTTCCGTGAGCTGACCTTGGCCAGTGATTTCGCCAGCAGTGGCTTTGCTTCCGGCAGCACGCTGCAACAGGTGTACAACTCCCAGGAGGCGCTGGCCACCGCCGCGGTGCTGGAGGCCGCGCCACTGCAACTGAAATACATCGACAGCGGCCTCAAGTTCAGCAGCGAAGCCACCGCGGCGGCCGCCAACGATCCAGCCGCCACGGTGCCAGCCCAGACCTTCGGCTCCTCCCAGGTGGCCGGCACCTACCGGAACGCCAGCGATCCCACGAGCCTGGAGCGCGGCTGGATCGCTATCGCCCAGACCGTCAGCGCCGATGCAACCGCCAATCTCGCCGGGCGGGTCTGGATCAACTACACCGGCCAGCGCCCTGTGTCGCCGACAGACCCAGGCAATCCCGTGGGTCCGGTGCAGCAGGCGCCGATCACCTGGCTCAATGCACTGTCCAATTCCAATTTCAATGCGGAGACCCCCAACCTGCCGCTGCTCAACGACGGCAAATATCCGAGCAGCAGTGGCGGCCTGTTGATCAAGGCCGATGAAACCCTCGGCATTGATGCCAATCTCGGCCAGATCATGGTGAATGCCGATCTGGATGCCGATGGCAATGAGGAGTTAATCATCGCGGCCCCGAATGCCGCAGGCGGTGGCTGCGTTTACATCATTTCCGGCGCCTGGATCGCCAGCAATCTCAACACCAATCCACTGACGCTGGATCTCGCCAACCCCACGGCCTACGGCCCGGGGGTGGTGACGATCCTGCAACCAGGCGCCAGCAGCAGCAATCCCAGCAATCCCTCCAAACCCGATCGGGTCAGCTTCGCCAACTTCGGTTCGGCGCTGGCCGTGGACCCCACCGCCAACAAGCTCTGGATCGGCGCGCCGCAGTACGTGCGCGAGCTGCCCAGGCTGGCGGATCAGACCGAGCTGGAGGCGCTTGTTCCCATCGGGGCGCTCTACAGCTTCGACTACCGGCAACCGCGCAGCACCTCCAGCCTCACGCTCATTCCCGTGGTGCTCGGCGCTGCAGGCGAATTGATCACGCCCGGCTCCGACGGCTCGGCGACCCGCAGCTACTGGGGCAGCCAACTCGGCAGCGCCATCGCCATCAGCACCCAGGGGCAGCTGGCGGTCTCGGCGCCGGGCATGCCGGCGGCCCAGGAGTTCTACGGCACCGATGAGCTGATCCAGCAGGCCGTCTCCGGCAAAAGCACTGCCTCCAAACGCGAGGACTGGAGTTCGCTCTACGGGGCCAATTTTGCCAACAAACCCAGCGACCCCACGCAGATCAGCCAGCTCTCCGGCATGGACCGCAGTCAGCTGGCGAAGGTCGATGGCAACAACTGGAAGCCGGGGTCCGACAACGTCAAGCGGCTGCGCGGTTACATCGAAAACAACCAAAACATCAACATCGCCGAGCCCACCCTGCTCTACAACCAGGCACTGCAGACTGATGCCGTCGGTGCCGTGTTCCTGCTTAACCAGGCCGAGAGCCTGGCGACCCTGGCCGCCGCCCAGCCGCTGCCGCAGCAGCTCTGGCCGGAAGACATCGCCGGCTCGGGCGGTGCCACCTTCTACGGCAGCAACGTCGTCAACACCCTGGGGGCCACCGGCTTCGGCGCCAGCCTGGCCTTCGCCGATCTGGCCAACCTCAACAGTGGCCAGCTGTTGATCGGTGCCGCCAGCACCGCCGGCACTGGGGCCGTGCTAGCGATCGATCCCACGCCCTATCTCGCCGGAGACCCAGGCTCTGCCATCGCTGAGCAGCCGAATAGCTACATGGCCTATCAGGTGGCCTTCCTGAATCTGCTCGGTGCCAATGATCTCGATCAGTTCGGCCGCCGCATCGTCAGCCTCGGCGATGTCAACCAGGATGGCTATGAGGATGCCCTGATCACCGCGCCCAACAGCCGCGATGGGGCCGGCTCCGGCTATGTGGTCTTCGGTTCCGACCTGCTACCCGATCCCAAGGCTCCCGTTCAGTTCATTGGTTCGGTGGCGCCGGGTTCGATCGGCGTGCTGCAGGGACCCGCTGGTCCGCGGCAGGCGCCGATCCTCGAGGAGATCGGCTTTGGCCCTGATGGCCAGTCCGGCGCCGGCGTCTATGGCCGCGGTGATGTGGATGGCGATGGCTATCCCGATGTGCTGCTCGGCTCAGGCGGCAACGGCAGCGCCTATCTCACCTGGGGCAAACCCTATCTCTCCGCCATCGACAACCTGGCGCTCGAAAAACTCTCCAGTTCCAATGGCTTCCTGCTGGAGGGTCTGGCCAGGACGGAGCAGGGCAGCTTGCGCTCCGTCGGCGATTTCAATGCCGACGGCTATGACGATTTCATCTCCATCCAGCGTGGTCCAGCGCTGACGACGGTGCGGTTGCAGCTGGGGGCCGCCACCCAGGAACTGCTGTCCAGCTATCCCTACAACTTCTACAGCTTCAGCATCAGCAACGACACCGAAGTTGTTCCGATCGGCGACAGCAATGGCGACGGCTGCGCCGACATTGCCCTGTTCATCGACAAGACCTACAGCCCGGGTAGCCAGGGAGCCGGCAGCAGCACCGGTATCCTCTACGGCCGCAGCAGCGAGAAGCTGCCAATCGGCAGTGGCTTCGGGTTGCTCGCACCTGAGAGAGCGCCGATGCCCGAGCGCAACGTGGTGGGCGGCCTCACCGATGCCGCCCCCGCCTTCCTGACGGTTGGCAACACCCTCTACACCGCCGTCAAGGGCATTGGCAACACCGACAGCATCTGGTTCAACCAGAGTCGCGATGGCGGCAGCAGCTGGGACACCTGGACCAACCTCACCGAACTGCAGCCCGACCTGCGCACCATGGCCGGCCACGGCCCTGCCCTCGCCTGGCACGACGGACGGCTGGTGCTCGGCCTACTCAATCCCCAGGGACTGATCAACCTCAGCAGCTGGGATCCCACCAGCCAGAACCTCGCCCAGTGGACGACACCAAGCCAGCCGACCATCGAGGGCCAGCCGATCCGCTCCAGCCAGACCCCGCAGCTTCTGTCCGCTGGGACCGATCTGAACCTGCTCTGGGTGGAGGCGAGCAGCGAGCTGCGCAGCTCCTTGAACACCGATCCCTTCAACGGCGGCAGCTGGCTGCCGGCCGAGAGCCTGCAGGAGCGCCTCGCCGATGGCAGCACCAGGCCCCTGCGCTCGATCACCGCGCCGTCGATCACCGGCCTTGGAGCCGGCCTGGTGGCCCTGGCCGTTGCTGAGGACGATGCGGCGAGCAACCCCGGCCGCATCAGCCGCATCCGATTGTTCACCAACCTGCCGGACAGCCTCCGCTGGGGGGAGGCCTCCAGCTTCCAGGCCAGCGGCTCAGCCCTGGCCACGGGGCCACGCCTGGTGGAGACCGACACCGGCCTGGCCCTCACCTACGGCACGGCCGCCAAGGCGGTGGTGCTGCAGCGGCTGGATCTGATCGACCTCGATGGCACCTCCCTGGACACCGCCGGTCCCCTGGAGCCGGTGATCCAGCAGACCTGGCGGCCCACCCTGCTCGACCTGAGCTCAGACCATGCCACGGCGCCCGTCAACGTCAACGGCACCCTGCTGCTCGGCAACGTGCGCGCCGACGCCGCCCAGAACACCCAGATCTGGCTCAATGCCATCGCCGCTCCTGAGCAGCCCGACAGCAGCATCTGGATCGACACCACCTTGCAGCTGCCCGATGGCAACGGCGGCTGGCTGGTTCGGCAGCAGGCCGGCAGCGACCATCCGGTCAACATCGGCGTGCTGGATCCAAGCTGGCAGTCCGCGAGCGGGGGGCTCTCCCCCTGGGCGCCCTCGTTCGCCGAAATCAACGGCGTGCTGTATTCGGCCGTGCGCGGCTGGAGCAGCACCGACACCAACAAACAGTTCTATTGGAACCGCAGCTTCGACAACGGCCGCACCTGGAGCTCCTGGCAGCAGCTGCCCACGGGCATGACCTCCGACCGGCCGCCGACCATCGCCGCTTTAGACGGCAGCCTTTATCTCGTCTACATCGGCCAGGACAAAGCACACACACTGAATATCACCAAGCTGGAAGATGCTGCCAGCAATCGCTGGGCGACCCAAATCTCTGTGCGCGCGGGTATCAGTGATGCCTCCAAGCAGACAGCTGAGTTTGCCACCTTAATCAACGAGGGCAACCAGCTGGCTCTGTATTACGTGGGCACCGACAACAATCTCTACAGCACCAGCTCCACCGATCCCTCCAACGACGGTCAGTTCAAAAAGTCGACTCTTATCCGTTACAACAACAACAGTGGCAACCAGACCGCCTCCGGTCCGCTGGCCGCCGCCCGCTATAACGGCCAGACCTATCTGGCCTATCAGGGCGGCACGGTGGGGTCCAAGTCGAACACTATTTATATAACCACCGGCTCAGCCAACGACACCAACTGGACGCTGTTCAGCGGCGTGCCCCAGCCCGGTGTTGCCAACCACACCGGCGTCGGCCTCACCGCGAACAGCAAGGGGCTTGTGCTCAGTTACAGCGACGTCGTCAATGGCCACAACGTGGTGTCGTTGCAGCAGGGCACGGGCTCGGGCAGCAACTGGAGCTTCTCCCCCTACACCGTGCTGGAGACCCCTGAGGACAGCAGAGCGCTCTACGACGGCGCCAACAGCCTCTACGCCCGTACCGACAGCGACAAGGTGCTGGTGTCCAGGATCGACTCCAACGCCAATGAGGCCATCAACAACGCCTGGGTCGTCCCCTTGCCGCCAACCCTGGTGCTTAGCCCTGGGCAAACGGGCTCGACCCTGACCCCGGTCGGGGACATCACCGGCGATGGCAAGGCGGACATGCTGATCACCGCGACGAACGTGGTACTCAAAGCCCCCACTGGCAGCACCGCCGAGACCCCGCAGACAGGCGTGCGTCTGCTGTCTGGAGCGAACACCAGCGCCGCGTTCCTCGCCCAGAACGACAACACCAGCACCAGCCAGACCCTTCAACTGGCGGCATCACTGGGGATCAATAGCGGCGTGGCCGCCACCGCCATCACCTCCTCTGCTGCGTTTGCTGCCTTGCCCCAGCTCACGGTCGCCGCCAGCACCGGCAGCCAGGTCGACCAGCTGAGCAGCCGCGGCGACCAGAGCCAGACCGCTTTCCTCGCCTCCGGCAGCAACGCGGGCTCCCTATTCCAGCTGTTCCAGGGGGCGCGGGAATCTCAGTGGAGCCAGCCGCAGCCCCAGCTCTGGGGCGAGGCGTCGCTGCGTGCCAGCCGCTTCGGCGATCTCAACGGCGATGGCCGACCCGATGGGCTGGCCGCCGATGGCCTCAGCCAGCTGCAGACTGTTGGCGGCGAACTGGGTTACGGGGTCTGGAGCATCCGCCCCGCCGGCGATGCCAATGGCAATGGCCTCGATGATGTGCTGGTGTCCCTCGTGCCCAAGGGTCCGGCCTACCGGCCCAATGCCGGTGGCAGCCCCTCGATCATCCAACCGGTGTTGATCGATGGCGCGCTGTTTGAAGTGGACATCACCACCAACACCTTCTCCTTCGATCAGCTCAGGGCCCCCCTCAATCCCTATACGCAGGCTGAAGTCTTCGACCTCAATAGCACCAGCAGCAACGACTACCTGCCGCCGCTGCAGGCCTGGATCAATCCGATTCTGGCCTTCCAGCCTGGCACCCTCACCGCGGCCTCGATCGGGGCTGCCAGCCAACCCACGGCGAACTCTTCCAGTGCGCCGCAGCTGGTGGTCGATGAACTCGGCCATGACTATCAGCTCTACACCACCAGCAGCAGCAGTGGCTCTGTCCTGGCCAATGGGCTCTGGATCGGCTATCGCAACGCCGATGACAGCTGGGACAGTAGCCAGATCCCCCTCGGTGGCCGCACGATCTCTGCCGTCACCCCTACGGCGGCCTTCTACGACGGCCGCCTGTTCGTGGCCTACGCCGATCAGAACGGCGCGATCCATATCTCCTACACCAACAGGCTGGAGCAGCAGAGCAAGCCGCCGCAGTGGAGCTGGGCGGACTACCCGGTGAGCGTCAACGGCAGCGCAGCCAAGACGCTGATCAGCCCGACGCTGGTGGTGAACCATGGCCTGCTCAACTTGATCTATCCGGGCGATGTGACGCCGGACATCGGCAATTACGGCACAGCCAAGAGCGGCCAGCAGATCCTGCTCGCCTCCAGCAACAACCCCGAAGCCGGAGCCCTCAGCAGCTGGGGATCCAGCTTCGATGCGGCGGCGAATCGGTTCAGTGGGGCTGCCAGCGTGCTGCAGGTTCAGACCCAAGGCCAGGCCGCCTCCACCGAGATGCCCGTGGCCGCCACCGTGTTCCAAGGGCAGACCGTGCTGGCCTATCAACCCAAGGGCGTTGGCGGGGTGGTGCTGGCCACCGAGCCGCTTGGCAGCGCACCAGGCGGGGCGCCAGCGGTGTTCGGCCTCAAGACCACCTCGCTCATTGCTAGTGGCGTCAGCCTGGCCACGGATCAATCACTGCTGTATCTCGGCGCTGCCAAGCCCGGATCCAACCCCTACGTTACTTGGTCGGAAGCCCAGCTCACCGCCTTCGCGCCGGCCAGTAATTTTCCTGCCGATCCTGCGGCCTGGATAGAGCAGGAAAGCCACACGGTTGGCAATGTTCCTGAACTCCCGAGCCCTATCACCGTTGCTGATAATAATAACATAACCATTCTGGGCAAGGGCTATCTGTTCCCGACCTTTTTTGGTCTGGCGATGCGGCAGGGGACCCTGATCGGAAACTGGATCCCGCGAGATACTAACTTGCCGATCCAATCGGCCGTTCTCGAAACCACGATCACAGCCCCTGTCCAGCAATCCCTGGCCGGCTATTCGATCGACGGCGGCATCGACAGCAACGGCGACGGTTTCGCCGACAGCCTCGTCTCGGACCCCACCGACCCCGCCAAGGCTGTCAACAACCAATACGCCCTTTTTGGTGGCGACTGGTGGAACCTCGCCACCCAGGTGGGCACCACCGGAGACGATGTGATCGTGGGCACCGCTCTGGCGGATGTGATTTACACCCTCTCCGGAGCTGATCGTGTCCAGAGCAAGGGAGGGATCGACGTGATCCTCACGGCCGATGGAGACGATGAGGTAGCGATCTCGGACAATCGCTTCCTGCGCATCGACGCCGACAGCGGCTTCGATACGCTGCTGCTCGAGGGCCAGCTGAATCAGTCCTACGACTTCCGCCTCAACGTTCCTTCCCCCGAATATTTCGCCGGAACCAAACTCAAGGGCTTCGAACTGATCAGCTCCCTCGATTACGGCGCCAATACGCTCCGCTTCGATGTGGAGGCGGTCAATGCCTTCAACGCGAACCGCTTTCTCTTCCTCAATCCCGATGCCAGCGACAGCATCGTGCTCAGCTCCGAGTTCCAGCGCAACAGCAACTTCGATACCAAGTTCGCCGGCCTGCTCTGGAGTGCCTTCGCCGCCGGCCCCGCCACGGTCACGCCCAGCGAGGCCAGCCCTGCCGTGATCTACGTGCTCAACCCGGAACCCGACAACCCCGGTTGGCTCGATGCTGGCGACAACGGCACAGACCCCGGCATCACGATCCTTGCCCCCGGTGCCGACCTGCCGACCGCCGTCGGCTCCCTGGCCGCCGCCCGCACGGCAGAGACCGCAATCCCCCCCATAGGCCGCACCGACCAGGGCAGCACGACCCCTTTCGGCAACGGCCTGAGGGTTACCGCCTTCAGCAGCTCCGCCGACGCGGGCTTCAGCCACTTCACCGTTTGGCGGCAGAACGCAGCCCTTTCTCAGGTGGTCTCCTACGCCACCAGTTCGCTCAACAGTCGCGCCCTTCCCGGCCGCGACCACCAGCTAGCCGCCGGCATCGTCGTCTTCCAACCAGGGGAGACCAGCAAGGAGATCCTCGTGCCCTGGATCCCCGGCGCCCTCAAGGACAGCCCAGGCAGTTCGCTCTCGCTCGAGGTGCGCGAACTGTCGTTCAACAGCCAAAAGGATATCCACGTGCTGATCGACCCCCTGCCGGATGCCAGCAGTGGCCAGCGCCCCGCCCTCTCGGGCATCAGCCTCACGAGCGCCGACAACGCCGACAGGGCCTGGATCAGCCTGCGCGCCGACGCCAACAACCAGAACCAGGACCAGCTGCGCCTGCGTATCGGCCTGCGCTCCACCGCCTCTTCCTTGGCAGCGGCGACGATCAGGGAGGTCGCAATCCGCGACTTCGACCCGGAGGAGTTTTTCGCGCTGCCGGTCGGCACGCTCAACGATCTGCCCATCGATCGCGACGACCTCGGCAATCAGCAGGTCGGCGTCAATCTCCAGCTCAATCTCCTTCCCTCCAAAAAGGAACCGTCCGTCTCCCTGCTTGGCCCCGACTTCCTCCCCACCGCCTCCATCCAGATCGTGGGGTCCAACCAGATTCGTTTCCTGCAGGAGGCGCCGCTGAGCAGCTGGCGCACCGACCGCGGCACCGGCCAGGTGAGCTTCGCTTTGGAGGCCGGATCGCTGCGCCAAAGCCTGCTGCGCGATGCCCAGGCGGGCAGCAGCGGCAGCCTGACGGCCGCGAATGCGTTCGACGACGATCCGCTCACCGGCTGGCGCAGCACCGAGGGCCGGACGGTGGGCGACCAGGCGGTGGACAACCCTGCGGTGCCCCTGGGCGGCCTGGCCTGGACGCCGACCGCCCGCCGCGATGGCCGCTCACTGGCGCTACTGGAGCTGAGCGTCAGCGGCCAGGAGGTGACGGCGCGCTTCGAGGGTGGGGTGTCGCTGGCGCTGTGGCAGGCCAGCGGCAGTGCGCCGACGGCGGTAGCGGTGCGGCCGCAGATAGAAGTGCAACGGCTGGCGGGCTACGACAGCGATCTGGGCTTCTATTCAGTGGATGGCATCACCGGCAGCGTGGCGGGGCTGGAACCCGGCGCCAGCGGCTATCTGGAGCAGGCCCTGGCCCGCAGCAGGGCGGAGGGGCTGCTGCTGAGTGCCGACATGCTGCCCGCCTACGGCCAGGCGCAGAGCTACCAAAACCTGGCGCTCGACAGCCAAAAGAGCTATGGGGTGCTGCTGTTGCAAAACGGCAGCAGCGAGGTGATGTTCTCGTCGTTCGCGGCGGCCAACCCGGGCGGCCTGGCGCAGATGGTGAGCCTGGGCAGCGGCGCGGCGGGGCTGGGGATGGTGCTGGGGATCGAGGACATCGCGGTGGGGCTGGCCCAGAGCGATCGCGATTTCAACGACGTGCTGCTGAAGGTGACGGGGATGGTGGTGCCGATTCTCTGAGCGCGGCAGCACTACGGGAAATCCCGCGGCGCCGCAAGACCTGGATCGATGTCCGGGGCCCCTCATCTCAGCCGCTCAGCTGTTGAATACCGCCCTTCCGGCCAGGCATCTGGGCGGTGTGGCGCCACACCGGAATGGGGGGGCATGAGGGCAGGGATCTGCGGCGCAGGGAAACCCAGCTCTCGGCCTCCCGATCGGCCGCAACCAGAGCCAGGGATCTATCACGGCTCCGGCCGATCCAGACGTCCGGGGTCCGAGAGCAGTCCGGCCTCAGCCCCGGGTGAGGTGGGTGCTGCGCGAACACGGGGAGGACCAGGCCATTCATGCAGCCGTAGCCATGCAGTGCGGGCTTGTGGTGGATCAGGGCAGCAGGCTGGCCCTGGCGGCGGCCCAGCTCAGCCATGCGCTGCAGCCGCCGATGGCGGACTGCGCCCTCGCGCTTCACGCAGGGGTGGACATCTCCGCGTGAACCTTGAATACGCCGCGTGCCTATTCAAGGAAGTAGCCGCCCCCCTGACTAAGGATGCTCGCCGCCCATGGGGTGTCTCGCTTGTCTCCCTGAGGTCTCAGGGACTGCTTGAGCGACGGGGCTGCTCCTCGCCCCACTAGCGCCTCAGGCGGTTTTTAAGGGCAAAACATCTCAGCAAACATCTCACATGGGTCTTTACCGCTGTTGAGAAGCCTGCTGCGGCAACGACTCTGGCTGATTTGTGGCTCAGCCTTCCAAGCTGATGATGCGGGTTCGATTCCCGCCGCCCGCTTCCTGAAAATCACTAGCTTTAAATTGCTTCCGAAGCGGCGGGAGGCGGCAGGCACCTTGAGTGACGGCAGGGGTTGGACCACGCTGCTCAGCAGCGACGACCTCGACGACTGGCGGCTGCGGGTCGGCCATCTGCTGGGGCCCCACGAGATCCGGCAGGTCGATGCACCCCGGGGGATTCGCTTCCATCACCGCATTCGCAGCGCCAGCGCCGGACCGCTGCAGCTCTGGTGGAATTCCGCGGTGGTGGCTCGTTTGCGCTGGAGCGCATCAGGCCCCGGGCCGGGCTGTGCTGTGGTTGCCGAGCCTGGGGGTGGTGGAGGAACGGGTGGAGGGAGCCACCCTTCAACCCCATCCCGGCATGGGGTTGTGGATCCGGCCCAACACAGCGCTGGTGGGACGCATCCATGGCCGCTGTAGCGGCATTTCGATCGTGGTGCCCACCGCCCTCCTCGAGGGGGACGACGAGCAGGGGTACCGGGTGGATCCGGAGGCAGGCCCGATGCTGCTCAATCCCTTCACACGTCAACGCTCCGGCGCGGTGGTGAACCTGCTGCGAGTGGCCAGGCAGTTGGCCCAGACGGTCGAGTCCGGCGGCAGCGGATTCACGCTGCAGGCCCTCATCAACCGCCTGATCGAGCAGCTGCAGGCCTGGGATCGAATCGCTCTCCCTGGTCTGGCGTTCGCCTTCCCCGCGCGGAGCAGCACTGCCGCGATGCCGAGGACTGGATCCTGCGGCATCGCGACCGGGCAATCACTGTGGCCGACGTGGCTGCCGCCCTGCACCTCAGCCAGCGGACCCTGCAGGCCAGTTTCCGTGCCGAGCGGGAGATGAGCCCTGTGGAGGCGATCCAGCGGCTGCGGCGCTGGCCGCCTCCCCCTTGACCGGGAAGGATTCTGGGTGCCGGATCCTGCGCCGCAGCCGCCGGCTCCAGGCCAGGGCCGCTGTGGCGCCGGCTAGGGGCAGGGGTGCCGGGACGCTGGCGGGTTGAACCGCACCGATCGTGCGCTGGCCGTTGCGGGTGCGCGGATTGCCGAACACATCCAGCAGGATCGGGCTGCCGTCGATCGGATTGATCAGCTGATTGGCGCCATCGGCATCGCTGATCTGATCGATCAGGGGCCCATCGGGGTTGGGAGTGGCGCTTCCAGGCCAGGGGAGGTAAGCGCTGAGGCCGCCACCGAGATCCTCCACGGTCAGGGGGAGGCCACTGGTGAGCAGGCCGGCGTTGCCGAACAGGCTCTGGAGGTCTGCGGCGCTCTGGTTCGTCGTGGTCTGCACCCACACGGCATCGAGGGCAACGAGATGGCCTGCCTCGCCCGAGCCGAAATCGGCAGCGGAATAGGAGGCCACCCCAGCGGGGATGAGCTCGGGAAACAGGCCGTTGAGCAGCGAGACATCGCTCTGCTTGAGCGTGATCGTGCCACCGTCAAAAGCGGTGAGCGGCTTGCCGGCGCAGGAGTAAGGATCGCTGTTGCAATCGTTGTAGGTGTTGTAGAGAGCGTCCTGAAGAATCGAGGAGGCGGTGATGTTGAGGGCACCGCCTGCGAAGGCCTGCAGTCGCTGAATGTCGGAATCCTGGGCCGACACCTGGACCAGGCTGTTGACCAGGTTGAGCACGCCCGGCTGGGTGTCGTTGCGCACCGAGAGTCCGCCCGATTCGCTGATCAGCGAGGAGACCACATTGGCGGTTCCACCACTCCAGACCACCGCCCCGGCCGCCGCTGCCGCCCGGCTGATCGAGCTGCGCACCATGTTGAGGGTGGCATTGGTTCCGGCGATCGCCCCTGACCAGGCCGGACCGATGCTGTCGAGGGCCGGGTTGATGTTCTCCAGCACCACCTGGCGGAGGTTGAGGGTGGAGCTGGCCAAGGCCTCGAACACCGAGCGGGGGACCTGGACCCCATAGCTCACGCTGTTGCGAATGGACGCCTGGCTGACGCTTGTCGTGGATCCTTCGCCCAGCTGCAGGAATCCGTTGAGGCCATCGCTGTTGAGGGCATTCACCGTCAGGGAGACCCCAGGGTCCAGCCTGCCGAAGGAAAAGGCCTGCTGGGTCAGGATGTCGCTGCCGAGCGGCGGCGGTGTGAAGGCATCCACATTGGTCTTGGTGTAGGTGGTGCCCCCACTGCTCACGAAGCTGGGGTTGCCGATCAGGGTGGCGCCACGGCCCTCGATCGTGAGGGTGTCGCTGATCGTGGTCAGCCAGCCCCCCGGTCCGGCCGTGGCTCCATCCACGTTGATCGCCAGGCCAGGCGTGACGCTGATCGTGTCGTGACCGAGGTTGCCGTTGGCCTGCGCCAGGGCCCAGGCAAAGCTGTTGGCCGTTGCGCTGGTTCCCCAGTCGGACTCGCTCACGGTGTAGGTGGCAGCGCTGGCCGGCCGGCCCCCCAGCAGCAGGGGCAACGCCGCGCAAGCCGTGAAGGCGGCGAGGCTGCGGAAGCGAAACGGGGGTCGAAGGAGGGGGTGAGACAGGGCAGGATCCGCCGGCAGCGGCCCGAATCAGTCCTCAGGATGGAGCGCTGGCCGGCGTCTAGGCGGCGAAACGAAGGATCTGGGATGCGGCGATGTGAAGGACCCATGGGACTCGCTCTGGAGTGGCGTTCCCACGGCTGCCAGCTGGCGCGGCTGTGTTCAGGATGACAATGCAGTTGTATCTTCCCATGAACACCTCCCAGCGTCAGCATCTGAACAAGCAGAGGAGTCTTTCCACAGCCACAGCCCTGGCTTTCGGGGTCATCGCCTCCCTGGGCTTCACGCCGAATGCCAACGCCCAGACAGCATCGGGGTTGCTCACGACCTGGGGAAAGGCCTGCAAAATGCGGGTTGTAGAACAATTCGATGTGCCGATGTCTGATGCACTGGTGAATATCGGCGCCACCGAAAAGCAGAGCCTTGCCGAAGGCACAACGAGCCTGGCGGATATCAAGAAAAGTGGGATGAGCTACAACTGGGAAATCCGCGGCAAGAAGATCAGCGGCTATTGCAATGTCAATGGCAGCGGCAAGATCACCGAGTTCAAGCAGGGCCTCTGAGCCAGAGGGCCCCCATTGCCCTCGCCCCGAGACTCACCGCCAGGAATCCCATCGCCCCGATTCTCCGGACGATCGATGGCCAGATGGTCGACGCCGAAGCCGGCTGGATCCTGCGCCCGGAGGATTGGCGGACTCTTTGAGGGCCCTCCGCCGGCACCCTCAGGCGTCGAGGTCGACGTCGGCCAGCAGGGCGGGGGCGACCATCAGCATCATGCTGCGGCTCTCCATCGGGGCGCCCCCCTGCTGCCAGGCTTCCGGCCGGGCGGGCAGTTCTTCCCCGGCCGGCAGGGCGGTGTCGATCACCCGCAGCCAGCCGTGGCGGCTGGAGGGCAGGTCGAAGTGCATCGCCTTGTAGTAGGCATTCATGCCGCACCACAACAACGGGCCATGGCGGGCGTCGTTGAGGCTCCAGGCCAGGCAGTGGGACCAGCTGGCCCAGTCGGGGCGGTGCAGTTCCACCCCATGCCATTCCCGCCAGCGCTGGTTTGTGTCCCCCGCACGCCTCTGGCTGAGCTCAGGCAGGGGCAACTCCGGGTTGAGCAGTCCGGCCAGCAGCCGGCGCAGGGTGATCAACCGGCGCAGGAATCTGCGCAGGTCCTGATCGCCCGCATCGGGCTGCCAGTGCATCCAGCCCAGGGGATTGTTCTGGCACCAGGTGTTGTTGTTGCCCCCCTGGCTGCGCCGCACCTCATCTCCCATCAACAGCATCGGCACCCCCGGGGCCAGCAGCAGGGAGGCCAGCAGATTGCGCATCTGCCGATCCCGCAGGCTGAGGACCGCAGGGTCGGAACTCGGCCCTTCCACGCCGTGGTTCCAGCTGTTGTTGTGGTTGTCGCCGTCCCGGTCGCCCTCGCCGTTGGCCAGGTTGTGCTTGCGGTCGTAACTCACCAGATCGGCCAGGGTGAAGCCGTCATGGGCCGTGAGGAAGGTGATCGTGCGGCCCAGGGGCGCGGACTGTCCACCGAAGAGATCGGGATTGCCCGCCAGCCGTTGTCCCAGGTTCCAGACGCTCTTGTCGTCGCCTTTCCAGAACCGCCGCACATCGTCCCGGAAGCGGCCATTCCAGCTGGCGACCCGGCGGGCAGGGAAATCGGCCAGGCGGTAGAGCCCGCCGCAATCCCAGGGTTCGCTGATCAGCTTCAGGTCGCTGAGGTCAGGGTCCGCCTCCATCTCCTCGAACAGGGGCGGGGTGTCGAGGGGCTGGAGTTCCTCGCCACGGCTGAGGGCGATGCCGAGGTCGAACCGGAATCCATCGATGCCCAGCTCCACGGCCCAGCAGCGCAGGGACTCCAGGATCAGGCGCCGCACCAGGGGGCGGTTGGCGGCGATCGTGTTGCCGCATCCGCTCACATCCAGGTAATCGCCTCTGGCGTTCTGGTGGTAGTAAACGGAGTCGCCGAAACCTCGCCAGCTGAGGGTGGGGCCCGACTGGTTGCCTTCGGTGGTGTGGTTGTAGACCACATCGAGAATCACTTCCAGGCCGGCCTGGTGCGCGGCGCTCACCAGGCTGCGCACCTCGTTGCGGGCCTGCAGCGGATCGTCGCTCATCAGATAGCCCGGATGGGGGGCCATCCAGCTGAGGGGGCTGTAGCCCCAGTGGTTGAAGCGGCCGGCCGGGGCATCCTGGGGGTCGAAGGCCATCACCGGCAGCAGCTCCACCGCCGTCACCCCGAGGGATTGCAGGTAGGGGATCTGCTCGATCAGGCCCAGCAGGGTGCCCTGGCGCCCTTCCTGCACCCCGCAGCCGGGGCCCTGGCTGAAGCCGCCCACATGCAATTCGTAGATCACGCTCTTCTGCCACGGATGGCGAGGGCGCGGAGCCGCATCAAAGTCGAAGCGGTCCCGTTCGGTGACCACTCCCTTCAGGCAGCTGCTGGTGTTGGGGATGGCCCCGATCGCCGCTCCCCGTTCGTAGACGTTCCAGCCGCTGATCGCCCTGGCACAGGGATCGAGCAGCACCTTGGAGGGGTTGAAGCCATGGTTGCCCGGCTGAAGCGGCCCGAACACGCGGTAGCCGTAGCAGCAACCGATGCCCACGCCCTCGCCTTCCACTTCCACATGCCAGTGCTCGCCGGAGCGGTGCTGGGCATCCAGTTCGATCACCCGTGAGGGCTCGGGGTCGTCCGCGTCGGCGAAGAGCAGCAGCTCCACCCGGGTGGCCAGCGGGGCCACCACCGAGAAATTGACACCTCGTGAGGTGAGGGAGGCCCCGAGTGGCCAGGGGTGTCCGGTCCGGATCGCCGACAAGGGACTGGGCAGGGGAAGTTCAAACCTAGGCGGTGGGCGGTGCCTCGTCTGTCTTCCTCGCTCCCGTTCCTCCAGGAGCTCCGATCGGTTGAATGGGAAACACCATGTGCATCACAGGTGGATGTCATCGCACCGCCGGCTCCTGAGTCCGGTCGTTCGCCCCAGCAGCTGTTCCCAGGCCTGTGGCTGTTCGCCCCGAACCGCGACACCCAGGGCGGCAGCGCCTGGTTCCTGGAGACGGAAAACCAGGCCCTGCTGATCGATTGCCCGGCCCTCACCCAGGCCAACCTCGCCTTTCTGGAAGAACGCCGGGAGCGCTCGGGGTGGATCGTGCTGACCGGCCGCGATGGCCATGGGCGCTGCCGCAGGCTTCAGGAGAGCCTGGGCTGGCCCGTGCTGGTGCAGGAGCAGGAGGCCTATCTGCTGCCGGGGCTGCCGCGGCTGGAGAGCTTCGCGCGCGACCATCAGCTGGCGGAGGGAGTGGATCTGCTCTGGACGCCAGGCCCCAGTCCGGGGGCCTGTGTCGTCCATGTACGGCGGGCGGGCTGGGATGGCCTTTTCTGCGGCAGGTTGCTGGTACCCCTGGCCCCCGGCCGTCTGGGACCCCTGCGCCACCGGCGTTCTTTCCATTGGTCCAGGCAGCTGGAGAGCGTGGA
Organism: Cyanobacteriota bacterium; assembly: GCA_046342815.1. GTDB lineage: Bacteria > Cyanobacteriota > Cyanobacteriia > PCC-6307 > Cyanobiaceae > Cyanobium. The sequence goes on along the minus strand of JBKDOV010000127.1, from coordinate 6,995 downwards.
GCGCCTGAGGCGCTGGCTGCCCGCCGGTTCGCCGGAGTGGGTCGCCACCGGGGCGGGGCTGGGGGCGCTGAGGGGGGAGAAGCTGGTTGCCGCCGCCAGCCAGATGCTCAGGGAGCTGGATCTGGAGGAGCTGCGGCGGGCTTCCGAGGCCCCCCTGGGAGCGCCGTCAACAATGACGGATTTCTTATGATTCTTTCTGATTTCGACCAAACCCGTTGTAGGGATTGAATTTTTGGTTGCCGCCGCGGCTCTCCGCCCATACGATTGGCGCGCTCATTCCAGTGGCGGTCGGGACTCGCCGATTCGCCTTCCCACCACCAAGCGATTCCCGCTTCGGTCTCCGATACGCCGCCCACCAGGAAGCCTTTCCGATCCATGAACAAAGCAGATCTCGTCAACCTCGTTGCCGCCCGCACCGAGCTCACCAAGACCGACGTCTCCCTCGTCGTCGATGCCGCCATCGAAACCATCATTGATTCGGTGGTGGAAGGCAAGAAGGTCTCGATCCTTGGCTTCGGTTCGTTTGAGCCCCGCGAGCGCTCCGCTCGTCAGGGTCTGAACCCGAAGACCGGCGACAAGATCAAGATCCCCGCCAAGCGCGTTCCCGCCTTCACCGCCGGCAAGCTGTTCAAGGATCGCGTTCAGGGCTGATTCCACGGGATCGGTTTCGCGAAGCGGCCCGCCGGGCCGCTTTTTTATGGTCTTTGCTCACGGGGTGTTGCCGCTGCGGCCATGCTTTCGACCCTGCCCATGGCTCTGCAGGAGCGCATCGCCGCCGGGCTGCGGCAGCGCGCCCGGGGCTATCGGGGGCGTTTCGCCCCCTCTCCCACCGGTGCCCTGCACCGCGGCAACCTCCGCACGGCCCTGCTCGGCTGGCTGGAGGCCCGGCTCAGCGGCGGCGAGTGGTTGCTGCGGATCGACGACCTCGATCGGCCCCGGAACCGGCCGGGCGCGGAAGAGGGAATCCTGGCGGATCTGCGCTGGCTGGGGCTCGAGTGGGATGGCCCCCCCGTGCGCCAGAGCGAGCGGCGTGGCCTGTATGCCACCGTACTCTCCTCCCTGCGCCGGGCCGGTCGGCTCTATCCCTGTCGCTGCAGCCGGCGGCTGCTGGCCGATGTATCCGCTCCCCATGGGGGGCTGCAGGTCTATCCCGGCTTCTGCCGGGAGCGGCTTCCGCCGGTCTGGGGCAGCACCCAGGGGCGACTTCCTAGCTGGCGACTGCTCCTTCCGCCTTCTCCCCTGCACTGGCAGGAGAGTCATGGCCTCCCAGGCCTGCTTCCTTCCGAGGAGGTGGGGGATTTTGTGGTGCGCCGGGCCGATGGCGTGGTGGCGTATCACCTGGCCACGGCGGTGGATGAACTCCTGCTGGGCATCACCAACGTGCTGCGGGGGGAAGACCTCTGGTCTTCGACCGCTGCCCAGGTGGCCGTGATGGAGGCGCTGGATGTCGATCCGCCCCGCTACGGACATGTGCCCCTGTGGCGGGATGCCGGGGGCCAGCGCCTCAGCAAGCGGGAGGGGGGAGAAGGGCTGGAGGGATATCGCCGGCGGGGCCTGGAGGCGGAATCGGTGATCGGGGAGCTGGCGGCAAGCCTGGGGCTGGTGCCCGAGGGAAGTCGGCTTTCAGCCAAGGAGCTGCTCGCCCAGCTGGATCTGAATTCCCTGCGCGGGCACTTGCCCCAGGGTGAGGCAGAGCAACCCAAGACTTAAGGAAGCTTTCGGGATCAAGAGGGTCAATTCCGTCCACAGTGTGGAGACCGAAACCGATCCCCTTGCAGCGGGGCTGCCCATGACTTCTTCCCCCTTCTCCTCCTCCATGCCGTCCCGATCTTCGCGAGCGCCTTCCCAGGCCAATGCCTCGGCCCCCGTGGCTGCCGGCACTGCTTCCAGTGGCAATCCCAGTGGCAATCTCTGTCGTCAGTGCGGTGGCAGCGGCATGTTGCGTCTGGGGGATCAGCGCTACCGCACCTGTCTGGACTGCCTGGGTCAGGGGCAGATTCCCTCCGACCCTGGAACCCAGGGACTGTTTTTCCGGGCGATCAGCGTTTCTGCTTCTGTCTCCAGATGAAAAAGGCGGTCGTCGCGACCACCGCCGCCAGGGGGACGGCCGTCAGCAACAGCAGGATCACGGCAGACCAGTCGGTGTACATGGGGGCGGGCGCGAAACGGATGCCATCATCCCAGTCGAACCGCAGCATCGTCATGTCCCCGATGCCCCTCACACCAGTTCGGGCCGTTCTCGGCTCCTTGCTTCTGTTGTCGATGGCGCTTCTCCCGGCTCCCGCCCAGGCCGGGATTCAGTTCACCAACTGCCAAGAGGGCTCCGATGGCTCGATCACCTGCGACACCGTGCCCACGGGCGAAACGCTGGTGGATGACGAATCGGCCCGCTACGGCCTGCTGAACCAGGCGAGTCCCGGTTGGAGCGAGTTCAACCCTTACGAGGGCTATGACGAGGATTTCGGCGGCGACTGAGCTGCTGAGCGCAACGTCTGGTTGCATCCAGTGGATTTCAGGGCCACAGCTGGTTTAGGCCTGGATCAGCTGCGGTGGCCTCCGTCACCCGATCTCCATGGAAGACGACAGACAGACGATCCACACCCCCGCTGGATCCACGATCGAGCCGATCGGGGAAGGCGGTTACCAGATCTGTGATCGCGATCATCATTGCCTCAGGGTCGACAACCTGTGGGAGGCTCAGCAGTTGGTGCAATGGGCTGAGGTGCATCACATTGCATTGGACAGTTCAAAGGTTCGGTTCTTCTGACTCGCCTGGGCCGCTTGAATCCCCTAGCCTGCGAGCTCAACCGGCACGCGATTGAGCCGCAATGCATTTCTGGGCTCCTGAGATTGACCCCGCCCATCCCCTGGAGTGCACCCAGCCTGAGCGTTATGTGCTGCGCAGGCTCTCGAATGGCTCCTATATCGCCATCCACGCCGAAGATCAGAGCCTGATCGAGGTCCATGAGCCGCAGCTCGGTTACCTCTTTCATACCCATGAAGCTGCCCTGCGGGCTGCAGGCGAGCTCACGCGCCTCGGTAATGGCAGCGTGGATGTGGTGAAAGTGGAGTAGATCCGCAGCGGCTTTTTGCCTCTGGCCCGAGCTTTCGTAAATAGAAAGTTGGGTTGAAACATACAGGCCGGGCAGATGAAGTACCACCATCAGAGGACTCTTGAGGCTGTTTTCGCCCATCCGCTGCAGCACGGGGTGAGAGTGTCCAGGGTGGAGGCTCTTTTCCGGGCGCTGGGTGCGGAGGTCACCCCTGAGGGCGATCGGCGTCTGCATGTGCGCCTGCCGGCGGGTCAGGAAACCTGGATTCACACGGCCTCTGCCCTTGGCAGTCCAGATCTGGATGCGGAAGCCCTGATCAGGGTCCGCCACTTTCTTGAGGAGGCGGGCATCACCCCCGACCATCCCGAGGTGGAGCCGGAGGAGTCAGCAAGGGGCGATCAGGCCCATCGGTTGGTGATTCATCTGGATCACCATCAAACGGATGTCTATCGCCTCGAGGGCAAGCAAGGCGAGCAGGTGGAGCATGCCGTGCTGCTTCCTCACGGGGTGTGGGGGTCGGGGCAGAACCTCACCCATCGCCATGACCGGGACATCGCAGGCCAGCGCGCTCCTCGGGATGCCGCTTATCTGGCCGCGATCACGGCCGCGATGGAGCAGGCGGATGCCGTGCTGCTGCTGGGTCACGGCACTGGTGAGAGCGACATGCGTCAGCTGTTGCTCCACTATCTGGAGTCCCATCGAAGGGATCTGGTGGATCGGATCGTGGCGATCGAAGGGGTGGATGACACCGCCATGACCGAGCCGGCTCTGCTGGCCCTGGCCCGGGAGCATTTCGGCAATCTGCCCCATCGTCGCCCGATCGTTTCACCGGGGCTGGAGGTGACCCCGGCCTGAGCTTTTCGCGGCAGCGGGACATCAAAACGGGGCATCAAAAAAGGCATCCGGTTTCCCGGATGCCTCGCCAAGAATGGGTCTCCCCATCCCCAGGGTCATTGGGTGACGTTTCCGTAGGCCACCTGGCAGGCGGCATTGAGCAGTTCCGCTTCCTTGGCATCCTGGGGCTGGTTGCCATTGAGCAGACCCGCATTGCAGTCGGCGCTCCACTGGTAGGTGTTGTTGTCCTGCTGGACGGCAAAGCTCACTCCAGTGGTCTCGGTGGGCTGCACCGTTCCGTAGAGCAGTTGATAGTTGGAGTTGGGCACCACGATGTAGGTCTTCTGGTTGCTCACCGCGTCATCCACGGCGGAGTTGATGATCGCGGCGGTGGCCAGGCTGGTGATGCCCCAGGTAAGCGCGCTGGCGCCCCACCATCCCCAGCTGGGGGTGGCCCAGCCTCCATACCAGCCGTAGTTCCAGGGCCTGGCATAGCCCCAGCCGGGCCTGGCCCACCCCGGATAAAGGTTCAGGCTGCCCACGTTGATCGGTCGGTTCCAGTTGTTCCAGTTGTTCCAGTTGTTGGGCCGATTCCCGTTGTTCCAGTTGTTCGGTCGGTTCCAGTTCCCATCGGGTCGGTTCCAGTTATCAGGACGGCTCCAACCCCCTTCGGGTCGGTTCGGTCGGTTGGTCATGCCATCGGGACGGCTCCAACCCCCTTCGGGTCTGTTGGGTCGGTTGGTCATGCCGTCGGGACGGCTCCAGCCACCTTCGGGTCGGTTCGGTCGGTTCCCACCGGGCCGTTGCAGGCCTCCGGCCGCAGGCCGCTGCATTCCTGGACGATTCATGCCGCCAGCGGGTCGCCCCGTCGGACGATCCAGGGACGGGCCGGGGCGGGTACCGACCCGCCCGCCGCTGCTCCAGCCTCCGCTGGGGCGGCGGGAGCCCCGATCCAACGACGCCCGTTTGTCATTGCCTTTGAAGCCGCTGCGGCCGCCGCCGCCATGGCGGCCACCACCACCACTGTGACCACCGCCGCCGCGACCGCCACCACCGCCACGTCCTCCACCGCCGCCTCCTCTGGCGAGCAGTTCAGGCTGCGGGGATGTCGATGCGGAATCATCCGTGCGGAGAGTGAGGGCCAGGCCGGGGCCTGTGGGCAGGGCCATCACGCCGGCCATAAGCAGGCCGAATGCTGCTGGGGTTTTCATTTCAGATCGACCCCGCAGCCATCGTCGTAGCAGCTGGCATTCACGCGACCATCCGCTGCAAAGTGCAGCTTGACGAGATCACGACCGCTGAGTGACTCCGACCACTCTTCGCGCACGCTGTTGAGGTAGTTGGGATTCACCACGCAGAGATCGCGGGCGTTGAAGCAGACGGTGTTGGTGGAGAATCGGGCACCCGCACTCGAAACGTTCTGCCATTCCTTTGTGCCTGGATTCCAAAGAAGAATGCGGACGGGATTGTCAGTGATGCGGATCAATTCCGTGACCTTGCCGATCCGATGGCGGTACACGGTTGCGCCAGGCTCATTGGTGGCTTCCACCGTGCAGGGTACGGCTCGCCCCTGACGAAGACTGCATTGGGTATCGAGCTTGTAGAGGGTTTCGGCCCGACCGGGGGTCGACGCCAGCAACAGGCACCCTGTGGCCGCCGCAAGCAGTGCCAGGGGCGGATGGGGTTTCGGACAGAACATGGCCGAGGGATGGATGGACGATTTCCCTCAGGGTGAAGCGACCGGACCTGTTTGTCAGATGAGCTGGCGAGATTGAAACGAAAAATGCAGAGCCGGACCCGGGGGGGTCGGGTCTGCTGAGAATTCTTGATGCCCGTGGTGGCACCAACGAACTGCTGAGGAAAAAGCCGGTGACTGGATTTGAACCTGCGACCTACTGATTACGAATCAGTTGCTCTACCACTGAGCTACACCGGCAACCTGTCGAAACTAGCATTCAGCGGTTCAATGCTTTCGGGGCCGGCCAGATGCCATCCACTGCGAAATCCCGGCCTCCATCCGCTGCGAAAGCAGGGTTGGATCCGGCGCTGCGAGACCGACTGCTGCTGGAGGCACGGACCCCATGGCGGGGCTTGCGGCGCGGGCTCTGGTTGGCCCTGGGAGCCTCGGCAGGGGTGGGGCTGGCGACGATGGCGATGCGGGCTGCCGCAGGCGGGGAGCTCTCATCCACCGATCTGCTCATCCAGATCGTCGCCCTCGTGCTGTTCGGAGGGTTGCTCTGGTTCGATCGCAACCGCTAGGGAAGGCTCCGGGCTTGCCGGTTCCGGCTTTTCCGCCAGTTGCAATGGGCCGGGAAGCAGGAGCGGCAGCCCGAGGCTGAGGCGTTGTTGTTCCAGACTGCTCTTCGGCAACGGTTCGGTGGCTGCGATTGTTTCCGCCCGTTGGCACAACAGCCAGAGGGATTGCAGCAGCTGTTGCCACTGCCAGATCATCACCGTCAGCACGCCGGCGGCAAGCAGCAGAGCCACGAGCCGTGGGCTGTTCTGCAGGAGGGCATAGGGACTGGCGATGGCAGCCGAACGGTCCAGCCACCAGAGCAGGGGCAATCCCAGCAGCGCCCCGATCAGCAGCCCCAGCTTGAGACCTCGCTGCTCCTGGAGCCGACTGAGTCGCTGCTGCAGGTCACGCCGGGCCCGTAAAGGTGTCTGCACCAGCAGCAGGGACCAGACATCTGCGGGCCGTTGCCAGAGCAGCAGCGTCGGGGCCAGCACTCCGATCGCCCAGCAGAGCACCCGCTCCAGACCGGGCCAGGGGCCTGGATCATTGCCGGCCAGCAACAACAGAATCACCAGGGCTTCCAGAGGGAAGGCTCCCAGGGAAAGGAGCTGGAGCCAGAGCAGTGGCTCGCTGCGGGCGGTCACGGCGGCCACTGGTTTCCGGTTCAGGTGCTGAGGGTGCGGCGCTGGGTCACGAGTTTGTAGGCCTCGATCCGGTCGCCTTCCTGCCAGGCGTTGAATCGGTCACAGCCGATGCCGCATTCGAAGCCGGTGGCCACTTCCTTGACGTCGTCTTTGTTGCGGCGCAGGGAGTCAAGGTCGCCTTCGTAGACGAGTTCCTTGCCCCGATGCACCCGCACCTTGCAGTTGCGC
>JBKDOV010000126.1:0-26077 GCA_046342815.1 Cyanobacteriota bacterium | reverse complement strand
GCCATGCACGGCTCGCTGGTGACCTCCTCGTTGGTGCGTGAAACCACCGAGACCGAGTCCCAGAACTACGGCTACAAGTTCGGCCAGGAAGAAGAGACCTACAACATCGTGGCTGCCCACGGTTACTTCGGTCGCCTGATCTTCCAGTACGCCTCCTTCAACAACAGCCGCAGCCTCCACTTCTTCCTGGCTGCCTGGCCTGTGGTGGGGATCTGGTTCACCTCCATGGGCATCAGCACCATGGCGTTCAACCTCAACGGTTTCAACTTCAACCAGTCGATCCTCGATGCCCAGGGCAAGGTTCTGCCCACCTGGGCCGATGTGCTCAACCGTGCCTACCTCGGCATGGCAGTGATGCACGAGCGGAATGCCCACAACTTCCCGCTGGATCTGGCTGCCGCCGAGGTGGTGCCCGTGGCCATGACGGCTCCCGCCATCGGCTGAAGCGCCCCACTCCCCGACCTCGCCCGACGGGGCGAGGTTCCTGCCACCGGTTTTCCTGCAATACCTGCCTGAGGACAGGCTGGCTGAGAACGAGAGAGACACCGGTGGAAAGCCGGAGATGCCCCCCTCGACGGAGGGGGTTTTTTGTTGGCTTTGCTGCCCTTAGGGTGCCTTCGATCGGTCCTGCTGTGGTTGCGCCACCCCCCTCTGCTGCTGGCGGCGCTGCTGCTTTTCTCCCCTGGCTGTGATGCCGGGGGGGGGAGGCCGACGGAGAACAGGCACTCGCGGTTGCCTGATTCCCGCCCCCTGGTGGTGGCCAGCTTCACCGTGCTGGCGGACATGGGCCGCGAGGTGAGTTGCGGTCTGCTGCGGGTGGAATCGATCCCCAAGCCCGGCGCCGAGGTGCATGGCTACGAAGTCACCCCCTCCGATCTGCGCCGTGCCCATGGGGCCCGCCTGGTACTGGAGAACGGCCTCGGCCTGGATGCCTGGACCAAGCGCTTCACCGCCCGGCTCGGCGATGTGCCCCATCTTGAGGCCAGCGCAGGGGTGGAGACCCTGCCGATCGCTGGCAGCACCAGACCCAACCCCCATGCCTGGATGTCCCCGAAGGCGGCCTTGCTCTATGTGACCAACCTGGAGCAGGGCTTCCGTCGTCTCGACCCTGCCCATGCCGCCGACTATCAGCGCTGTGCGGAGGCCTATCGGCAGCGGCTGCGGCGGCTGGATACGGATCTGGAGGCGGCGCTGCGCTCCCTGCCGCCCTCCCAGCGCCTGCTCGCCACCTGTGAAGGGGCCTTCAGCTATCTCGCCCGTGACTACGGCCTTGAAGAAGCCTGGCTGTGGCCGGTGAACGGCGAACGAGAGGTCACGCCCCGCCGCATGGGCCGGATGATCCGTACGGTCCGGCAGCGGCAGGTGCCGGCGGTGTTCTGCGAGTCCACCGTGGATTCCCGCATCCAGGAGCGGGTCGCCCGCGAATCCGGGGCCCGTTTCGGTGGACGTTTCCACGTGGATTCGACCTCCGGCCCCGAGGGGCCGGCCGCCACCTACGAGGCACTGATGCGCCACAACCTGGCGATCCTGGTGGCGGGTCTGCGCCCGCACCGTGCCTCGTCACCGCCTTGAATGGCGGGCATGGTTCCCCCCCCTGCTGCTGAACCTGCCCAGCGCCGTCTGGAGGTGAGCGGGCTCAGTGTCAGTTACGGCGCCGAGCCCGCCCTGGTGGACGTGGACGTGCAGCTCCTGCCAGGGAGCATCTGTGGCCTGGTGGGGATGAACGGTGCCGGCAAATCCACCCTGTTTCAGGCGCTGATGGGCTTCCTGCAGCCCCTGCAGGGGCGGATCCGGATCGACGGCCTGCCGGTGGCGGAGGCCCAGCGGCAGCAGCGGCTGGCCTATGTCCCCCAGGGCGACCAGGTGGACTGGCAGTTTCCCGTCCGCGTCTGGGATGTGGTGATGATGGGCCGTTACGGCTCGATGAACCTGCTGCGTTGGCCCTCGCGCACCGACCGTCAGCGGGTGCGTGAAGCACTCCAGCGGGTCGACCTGCTCCCCCTTGCGAACCGTCAGATCGGCACCCTTTCCGGGGGGCAGCGCAAGCGTGCCTTCCTGGCCAGGGCCCTCTGCCAGGAGGCGAATCTGCTGCTGCTCGATGAACCGTTCACCGGCGTGGACAGGCCCACGGAGCATCTGATCATCCAGGTGCTGCTCGAGCTTCGTCAGCGCGGGGCCACCGTGCTGATCGCCACCCATGATCTGGAGGCGATCCCCAGGTTCTGCGACCAGGTGGTGCTGCTGCATCGCACCGTGGTGGCCAGCGGACCCACCGAGGAGGTGTTCACCCAGCCCAACCTGCGGCTTACCTTCGGGACCCTTGCCGCCGCCGACGCTCCCGTCCGCTTCGTTTCGTGATGCCCACCTCGCCCCTGCAGCTGCTGCTGGAGCCTCTGCAGGAGACCTTTCTGCAGAGGGCGATCGGGGTGGGCGTGATCGTGGCGGTGGTCTGTGCGGTGCTCTCCTGCTTCATGACCCTCAAGGGCTGGGCCCTGATGGGCGATGCCGTTTCCCATGCGGTGCTGCCGGGTGTGGTGCTCGCCTACGCCTTCCATCTCCCCTTCGCTGTGGGGGCCTTCGCCTTCGGGGTGGGCTCGGTGGGCCTGATCGGCTGGATCCGCCAGCACACCCGTCTCAAGGAAGATGCGGTGATCGGATTGGTGTTCAGCGGCTTCTTCGCCCTCGGTCTGGTGCTGATCTCGAGGCTGCGCAGCAACGTGGATCTCGGTCACATCCTGTTCGGCAACCTGCTGGGGATCAGTGACGCCGATCTGGGCCAGACCCTGGCCATCGCCCTCGTGGTTCTGGGGGTGCTGCTGGTGCGGGGCCGCGATCTGCTGCTCTTCTGTTTCGATCCCTCCCATGCCCGTTCGATCGGGCAGCGCACCGGGGCCCTCCACTATATGCTTCTCAGCCAGCTGAGCCAGGCTGCGGTGGCGGGGCTGCAGGCCGTGGGCATCATCCTGGTGGTGGCGATGCTGATCACCCCAGGGGCCACCGGCTATCTGCTCACCGATCGGTTCGGGCGGATGGTGGCCCTGGCGGTCCTGTCGGCCGTGCTCGCCACGGTGCTCGGGGTGTTGCTGAGTTACTGGATCGATGCCTCCACCGCCGGTTGCATCGTGCTGATGCTCACGCTTCAGTTCGCCCTGGTGATGGTGCTGGCTCCGCGCCACGGTCTGCTGGCCCAGCGTCGCCGGCGTCAGCGTCGTACCAGCCCACTGCCGTGACTCCCCTCTCCTCCCCCCGGCCGATCGCGCGCCAGAGCTGGTCCTGGTGGCCGCTGCTGCCCCTCTATCCCTATGGGCAGCGTCGCACCCTGGTGCGGGAACTGATTCCTGGCCGGATCTGGAGCTTCGAGCAGCTGCAGGGGGTCTGGTACGTGGCTGTGCCGATCCGGATGACGGTGGTGAAGCTGCGGCAGGGCCTGCTCCTCTATGCGCCGGTGGCGCCCACGGCCGAGGTGGTGGCGGCCCTGCAGGAGCTGGAGCGGCAGCACGGCCCGGTGGTCACGATCGTGCTGCCCACCACCTCCGGTCTGGAACACAAGCTGCCGGTGCCGGCCATGGCCCGGGCGTTTCCGGCGGCAGACCTGTGGCTCAGTCCCCATCAGTGGAGCTTCCCGCTGCGCCTTCCCCCCGCCTGGCTCGGTTTTCCGCGCCAGCGCACCCGCCTGTTGTTCGAGCAGGGCCTGCCCCACCAGGAGGAACTCCAGTGGTTGCCGCTCGGACCGCTGGATCTGGGCCTGGGCACGTTCATGGAGGTGGCCTGTCTGGATCGGGCCAGCGGCGCCCTGCTGATCACCGACGCCCTTGTCACCATCCCTGCCCAACCTCCTGCGGTGTTTGACCTCGATCCCACCCCCCTGCTGTTCCATGCCCGCGAGCGGGGCGATGAAGCCCTGATCGACACCCCCGCCCGGCGTCAGCGGGGCTGGCAGCGGCTGGTGCTGTTCGCCAATTACCTGCGGCCGGCCCCGTTGCAGGTGCCGCCCCTGGCCGAAGTGCTGCGCCACGCTCTGGCTCCGGGCTGCCGCAATGCCCGCAGCCATTTCGGCGTCTATCCCTTCCGCTGGGAGCCTGGCTGGGAGAACGATTTCCGCCAGCTGGTCCCCGGCGATCGCAGTGCCCCCAGGGTGGCGGCGGTGCTGGAGCGGCTTGTGTTCACCCGTTCCCGCCAGACCCTGGTGGCCTGGGTGGAGGCCCTGGCGGCCCTGCCAGACGTGCGCTGGCTGGTGCCGGCCCACTACGACGCTCCGGTGAGCACCTCACCGCAGGAACTCAGGGAACTGGCCGCGAGCCTTGCCACCAGAGAATGGGCACCCAGCACGGGAGCCTGGCAGACCCTGGCGGGGATCGATCGCACCTTGCTGAAACTGGGCCTGGTGCCGGACGGCCCAGGGGAGTCATCTCCCAGCTGATTTCTGGGAATGGCCCCAGCTGCTTTCCGAGGCAGGAGGACTCCAGACGCTCAGAGACGCAGTTCGCCGGGATCGTCGTCGCCGATGGCATCAACGCCGGTGCCGATCAGAGCCGTTTCCAGCTCCATCCGCTGCTCCATCTGACGCAGGAAATATCCGGTCATCATCGCCGAGGCCAGCAGGCCGGCCAGGTTGTCGCGGCTGGCCTGGATCTTCACCTCGAACTGCTCGCCGGGCAGCATCCCCAGCAGCCCCTGGACGTTGTGGCGGATGATGTCCTGAATATCACCACTGGCCGAGCGGGCGACCCTCTGCAGCACATCAGGGGATTGTTCCTGAAGGTACTGAATCAGCGAGTTGCCGCTGATCGCCTCGTTGTCCGTGGTCAGGAACTCCGGGTTGAACATTTCCCCTCCGGTGTGCTTTGCAACACGCACTGCACCCTAACGCAGCATTTCAGCCCAACCCAGCCGCAGAAGAGGGGGAGAACCGTATGGGTCCGAAGCGCTGCAGCGGCCAGTAGCGCCAGATCGCAGTGCCGATCACCTCCTCCTCCGGCAGGGGGCCCCAGAGATGGGAATCGAGGCTGGCATTGCGGTTGTCCCCCAGGACCAGCACATGGCCGTCGGGAATGGTGAACGGCGCCAGGGTGTAGTCCATCGGTGTGCTGCTCCAGTCGGGCTGCTGGGGCTCGCCGTTGCGCCACAGCCTCCCGGCCTTCACCTCCACCCGGTCCCCTTCCACGGCAACCACCCGCTTGATCAGGGCGGCGTTGGGGTCGTAACCGGATTGCACCAGGGCCTCCGGTGGATGGAAGACCACGATCTCGCCGGGCTTCAGCGGGGTGCCGAGCCGGGGTCGGACCTTCTCCACCAGCACCCGGTCCTGCAGCTGCAGGGTGGGCAGCATCGAGCCGGAGGGGATCCAGCGGGGTTCGATCACGGCCCAGCGCAGCAGCAGCGCCACCAGCAGCCAGCAGAGAATCCCAACCAACTGCCGGCCAAGGGATTCGGCCGGCAGGCCCGCCGTGGCGGGCGGCACCGGAGCGGCAGCGGCATCGGGAGGGCCCGGAGGGCGGGAGGGGCTGGAGCCCATGGCAGAGGAAGCCGCGCGGATGGTCCTGGTTGATGATCGTGCCATTCCAGGAGAGGAGGTGCGCTTGGCGCCGGGTTCTCAGCCGGATGGCAATCCAGGGGCAGCCCTGCTGCTGCTGCAGGCGCTGCAGCGAGGAGGGCTGCGCCATCTGGTGCTGTGTCCCGGCAGCAGGTCTGCCCCGCTGGCGGTGGCCGCTGCCCTGCTGGAGCCCCGGGGGGTGCGGGTTTACACGGCCGTGGATGAACGCTCAGCCGCCTTCCTTGCCCTGGGCCTCGGCAGGGCTGCAGGCTTCCCCGCCGCGGTGATCACCACCTCCGGCACGGCGGTCGCCAACCTGCTGCCTGCGGCCGTCGAGGCCGACCACGGCGCCATTCCCCTGCTGTTGCTCACCGCAGACCGGCCGCAGCGGCTCAAGGGCTGCGGTGCCAATCAGAGCGTCAACCAGGAGCAGTTTCTGGCTGCCAGTGTGCGCTGGCTGGGGCAGGCCGCGGCCGAAGGGCTGGCTTCGATGGCCCCTGCCGCGATCGAGCACCTGGCGCAGTGCGCCCTGGCGGCAAGCCTGGGGGATGGGGTGCGCCTGCCTCCCGGTGCGGTGCATCTCAATCTGCCGTTTGAGGAGCCGTTGCATGCCACCGGCGCCGAACTGCAGGTTCTGCTGGCCCAGGTCACCGACGCCAACGCTGCCCCCGCGCCGCCCCGTCAGCCGCCCCTCTCGACCGCCGCTGCCGCCATGGCGCCGGTGGGCCCCGCCAACGAGCCGCCGGAGCTGGGGGGCCTGGATCCCGACCGGCCCGGGGTGGTGGTGGCCGGCCCCTGGCGGGGCCGGCCCGATGCCTGGCATGCCCATGGGGAGGCCCTGCGCCGCTGGCAGCGCCGCACAGGCTGGCCGGTGCTGGCCGATGGGCTTTCGGGCCTGCGCGGCCTGGAGGGGCTCCGGCTGGTGGCCGGCTATGACCTGCTGCTGGATCGTCCCCGCCGGGAGCTCGACGTGGACCAGGTGCTGCGGCTTGGGCCGCTGCCCGCCAGTCGCCGCGTGCAGCAGTGGCTGCAGCGCCAGGCGGCCCGGCAGCTGCTGATCACCGAAGCCGATCCCCGGCCGCTCGATCCTCTCGGGCGGGTTCAGGGGCAGTGGAGCGGCGGCTTGGCCGCCTGGTTGGAGCAGTGGCCGGCCCAACGGCTGCAGGGGGGGGGCTCGCCGCAAGCCCTGCGCCAGGCCGAAACCTGGTACGAGGCGGAAGGTCGCCTGTAGCATTGGCTGGATTCCCAGCTGGGGGGCGATGCTCTCCAGGAACCGCTGCTGGCCAGGCAGCTGAGTCGGCTGCTGCCCCCGGGGCTGCCGCTGATGCTGGCCAACAGCAGCCCGGTGCGGGACTGGGAAAGCTTCGCCGATCCCGCTGCCCCTGCCCGTCCGATCTTCGGTTTCCGCGGCGCTTCCGGCATCGACGGCACCCTTTCGATCGCCTGCGGCCTGGCGGAGGCCCTCGGCCAGCTGGTGCTGTTGACCGGCGACCTGGCCCTGCTGCACGACAGCAACGGCTGGCTCTGGCACCGTCAGCTGCGCGGCCGGCTCACCGTGGTGCTGATCGACAACGGCGGGGGCGGCATCTTCGAACAGCTGCCGATCCGCACCGATCCGCCGCAGGCCATGGACTTCGAACGCCTGTTCGCCATGCCCCAGGCGGTGGATCAACGGGCCCTGGCGGCCCTGCACGGGGTGCCAGGCCGCAGGCTGGAGCGCCTGGCCGACCTGGTCGAGGCCCTGCCCTGGGCCCTGGCCCACCCCCTGGCCCTGCTCGAACTGCGAACCGATCGCCGCCAGGACGCCGATCTGCGCAGGCGGCTGCGCACAATGGCGCCATGACCAGCGTTCCCTCCGATTCCGCTCGCCCGCCGGCGGCTTCTGCGCCTTTTGTCTGCCCCGACCCCCCGGTGCAGTGGCAGTGCGCCCATGAGTACAGCGATGTGCTGTTCGAGCGCAGCGACGAAGGCATTGCCCGGATCACGATCAACCGGCCGTCGAAACGCAATGCCTTCCGACCGCGCACGGTGCAGGAGCTCTGTGATGCCTTCACCCGCGTGCGCGAGGACCCCAGCATCGGGGTGGTGCTGTTCACCGGGGCGGGTCCGGCGGCGGACGGGGGCTGGGCTTTCTGCGCAGGCGGAGACCAGAGCGTGCGGGGCGACGGCGGGTATATGGATGACGACGGCCTGCCGCGTCTCAACGTGCTGGACCTGCAGCGCCTGATCCGCAGCCTGCCGAAGGTGGTGATCGCCCTCGTGGCCGGCTACGCGATCGGGGGCGGCCAGGTGCTCCACCTGCTCTGTGATCTCAGCCTCGCCGCCGAAAATGCGGTGTTCGGCCAGACCGGTCCCCGGGTCGGCAGTTTCGATGGCGGTTTCGGCAGCAGCTACCTGGCCCGTGTGGTGGGGCAGCGCAAGGCCCGCGAGATCTGGTTCCTCTGCCGCCGCTACAGCGCCCAGGAGGCGTTGGGGATGGGTCTGGTCAATGCCGTGGTCCCCCTCGAGCAGCTGCAGGCGGAGGGGGTGGGCTGGGCCCGCGAGGTGATGCGCCACAGCCCCACGGCGATCCGCTGTCTCAAGGCGGCGTTCAACGCCGAGACCGATGGCATGGCAGGGCTGCAGGAGCTTGCCGGTCAGGCCACCCACCTCTTTTATCGGACCGCCGAGGGGCAGGAGGGTCGGGATGCGTTCCTGCAGAAGCGGGATCCTGATTTCAGCAGCAGTCCCTGGCTACCTTGACGCCGCTCCTGAATGCCTGTGGTGCCGTGCGTCGCCGCCTGCGGTCCTGCTCCCTGACCACCTGGCTGACCGCTGCCGGTCTGGCTGGCAGCTGCATGCCTGCGGTTGGGGCCGAGTCTCAGCCGGGAGCCGCCGATCTGCTGGGCCCCCAACCCCTGGAGCTGGTCCATCCTCTTTCCCGCTCCGGGAATCCACCACCACCTGCGGCGCCGAAGCGGGAGCTGGTGCTGGATCGCACCCACCGCCAGCTGCGATTGCTGGAGGAGGGCAAGCTCTTGCGTCGCTACCCCGTGGCCGTGGGGATGCCCGGATGGGAGACGCCCGTGGGGAGCTTCGCTGTTATCGAGAAGGCCGCCAACCCCAGCTGGAAGCATCCCGCCAACGGCACCGTGATCCCGCCGGGGCCCTCCAACCCTCTGGGCAGCCGCTGGATCGGTTTCTACCGCGATTGCCGCGGCCGCAGTGGGTTCAATGGCCAGGAGCATCTGGAGGTGAAGGG
The DNA here is from genome assembly GCA_046342815.1 of Cyanobacteriota bacterium. Lineage (GTDB taxonomy): Bacteria > Cyanobacteriota > Cyanobacteriia > PCC-6307 > Cyanobiaceae > Cyanobium. Next base: position 17,303 of record JBKDOV010000126.1, on the reverse strand, counting down.
CTGTGTCACCGCCGGCTTCCATGGCACCCCCAACCGCGAGAGCGTCGGCAGGGCCGTCTCCCATGGATGTGTCCGCCTCTATGACGAACACGCCCGCGAACTCTTCGATTTCGTGAGCCTGGGCACCCCCGTGACCGTGCTGCCCTGATCGCCGGGTTCGTACGCCCAGTCCCTGCTGTTCATCAGGAACGGGAGTCTGGCCGGTCACCCGTAGAGTTGCGCCGCCAGAATCCGGGGTTGGATGCGCGTTCTCTTTGCAGCGGCTGAATGCGCCCCCATGGTGAAGGTGGGAGGCATGGGCGACGTGGTGGGATCCCTTCCCCCGGCCCTCGCTGCCCTCGGCCATGACGTTCGGATCATCATGCCGGGGTACGGCAAGTTGTGGAGCCGGCTGGAGATTCCGGCCGAGCCGATGTGGCGCGGCCACACCATGGGCACGGATTTCTCCATCTATGAGACCCGCCATCCCACCAACGGCCTGCCGATCTATCTGGTGGGCCATCCGGCCTTCGATTCCGAGCGCATCTACGGCGGCGAAGATGAGGACTGGCGCTTCACCTTCTTTGCCAGTGCCACCGCCGAATTCGCCTGGAATGCCTGGAAACCCCAGGTGCTCCATTGCCACGACTGGCACACCGGCATGATCCCGGTGTGGATGCATCAGGACCCGGAGATCAGCACGGTCTTCACCATCCACAACCTCAAGTATCAGGGCCCCTGGCGCTGGAAACTCGACCGCATGACCTGGTGCCCCTGGTACATGCAGGGGGATCACACGATGGCGGCTGCCCTTCTCTATGCCGACCGGGTCAACGCCGTCTCGCCCACCTACGCCCAGGAGATCCGCACGGCCGAATACGGCGAACGGCTGGAGGGGCTGCTCAATTTCGTGAGCGGCAAGCTGCGGGGCATCCTCAACGGCATCGACACCGAGGACTGGAATCCAGCCACCGACAAGTCGCTGGTGGCCCAGTTCAGCGCCGAGGATCTTTCCGGCCGCGCTGCCAACAAGAAGGCGCTGCAGGAGCGCATGGGCCTCACGGTCAGTGCCGAGACCTATCTGATGGGCATGGTGAGCCGCCTGGTGGATCAGAAGGGGGTGGATCTGCTGCTGCAGGTGGCCGACCGGGTGCTCGCCTACACCGACAGCCAGATCGTGGTGCTGGGCACCGGCGATCGCAGCCTCGAATCCGGTCTCTGGCAGATGGCTTCCCGTCACCCGGGAAGGTTCGCGGTGTTTCTCACCTACGACGACACCCTGTCGCGCCTGATCTATGCCGGCAGCGATGCCTTCCTGATGCCGAGCCGGTTCGAGCCCTGCGGCATCAGCCAGCTGCTGGCGATGCGATACGGCTCGATCCCGGTGGTACGCAAAGTGGGCGGCCTGGTGGACACCGTGCCGCCCCATGATCCCCGCCACCACACCGGCACCGGCTTCTGTTTCGATCGCTATGAGCCGGTGGATTTCTACACCTCGATCGTGCGCTCCTGGGAGGCGTTCCGCCACGCCGATAGTTGGGCCGAACTCCAGCGTCGGGCCATGACCCAGGACTACAGCTGGGAGCGCTCCGCCCTGGACTATGACCGCATGTACCGAGAGGTCTGCGGTGTGAAGGAGCCGACCCCCGATGCCGAGCAGGTGGAGCGCTTCTCCCAGGGTCAGGGGGCGGATCCCAGCCTGCAGCGCCAGGCAGCCGGTGAAGGGGAAGGGGCCCCCAGCTCGGATTCCCTTGCCCAGCCTCCTGCTCCGCGTTCGCTGAATCCGCTTTCGCTGCTTCGGCGTCGCGGTGAGCCCTGAGCGATCGGCTCCCGATTCTCCGGGTGCCGATCTGCCGGCGCCCTACGAGGCCCCCGCCCGCCTTCTGGCGAGGGATCTACAGGCAGTGCTGGCCAGCTGGCGGTTGAAGCTGCAGGAGCTGTGGCGCCGGAACCGCGAGGGGGACCTGCCCGCTCCGCGCTTCTGGCCGCCTTCCCTGCGGGCCTTGTTCTGGCCCCTGGTTGGGGTGGCCGCCCTGGCGCTGGTCACGGCCCTGGCCCCATTCGCATGGCGAGCCGTGCCCTCAAAGCCCCCGGCAGCCCCCGGTTCCGCGGTCATCCGCGAGGCTTCTGAACCCCAGAGATCCCGGGAGCCCCGGGAGCCCCAGGCGGCCCCTGCGCCCCAACCGGAGCCACTGCCTGCGCCGGAATCCTTGCCTGCGCCGGAATCCTTGCCGGAATCGCTGAGCGAGCCGCAGCCGCAGCCTGACCCGCAGCCGGAGGCGGAGCCTGATCTGCCGCTGCAACCGCCCGCGCCTCGCCTGGAGGACCAGCTGCGCGATGCCCTCAATGCCGGCGATCCCGAGCCCCTGGTGGTGCGCGTGGATCCCGATCCGGCCGCTTCGCTGCTCCGGCTCACCCTGGCCAACGCCTACCGCCAGCTCCCGGAACCCCGGCGCCGGCAGCTGGCGGAGCGCTGCCAGCAGCAGGCATGGGCGCTGGGATACGAGCGACTGGAGCTCCAGGACCAGCAGGCCCGGCTGCTGGGCCGCACGGCGCTGGTGGGACAGGGGATGGTGCTTCTGGATGGGCGCTTCGAACCCTGAGCCGCCATGATGCCCCCGGATCCAAGGGGTCCGAGCCACCCTGCCGCCACAGCGTTGATGGGCATGTCCGTCCTCCCTTTCGATCAGCTGCAGCAGCTGTGGGGACCGCCGATCGGGGCCGCCCTCGTGGATCGGCAGGCCGGCTTCAGCGGCGTCAGCACCGACAGCCGTCGTGTCGGTCCGGGCCAGCTGTTCGTGCCGCTGGTGGGAGAACGTTTCGATGGTCACCTGTTTCTCGACAAGGTGCTGGCGCCTGGCGGGAACGGCGCCGCCGTTGCGGCCGTGGCCCGGCGCGACCGGCTGACGCCAGCCCAGGCCTCGGCTCTGGCTGAATCGAGCGGTCGGCCGATCTGGCTGGTGGACGACACCCTGGAGGCTTACCAGCAGCTGGGTCGCCTCTGGCGCCGGCAACTGGGGATTCCACTGGTGGCGGTCACCGGCTCCGCCGGCAAGACCACCACGCGCGAACTGATCCGTGCCGCCCTCGCCCCCTTGGGCCCGGTGGTGGCGAGCAGTGGCAATGAGAACAACGACGTGGGCGTGCCGCTGACCCTGTTGAAGGCGGCCCCGGACACCGCGGCGCTGGTGGTGGAGATGGGTATGCGGGGCCTCGGTGAGATCGAGCGCCTCAGCCGTTGCGCCGAGCCGGATGTGGCCGTGATCACCAACATCGGCACCGCCCACATCGGGCGGCTCGGGAGTCGGGAAGCGATCGCCCAGGCCAAGTGCGAGATCACGGCTGCCCTGGCGCCGGGTAGGGTGCTGGTGATCCCGGCCTGCGATCCGCTGCTGGAAACCGCGCTGGCGCAGGTCTGGAAGGGCCGGGTGGTGCGGGTGGCCCTGGCGGATGAACTGGTGAACCTTGCCCCCGCGGCCCGCCGGCCCGACCTGGTGGGACGCCTCGACAGCCAGTCGGGGGAGGAGCGCTTGTTGATTCAGGGGAGGGAGCCGATCCGGTTGCCCCTGAGCGGTCGCCACAACGCCCGCAACCTGCTGCTGGCCCTGGCGGTGGCGGCGGAACTGGGCGTTCCGCCGGAAGCCCTGCAGGCGATGGAGGTGGAGGTGCCTGGAGGTCGCAATCGCCGCCTGCAGATCGGCGGCATCGAGGTGCTCGACGAGACCTACAACGCCTCCCCCGAAGCGGTGCTGGCGGCCCTGGATCTGCTGGCCACCCAGCCCGGCCGCCGCTTTGCGGTGCTCGGCACGATGCTCGAGCTGGGCGACCGCAGCCTGGATCTGCACGCCGAAGTGGCCCAGCGGGCGGCGGCCCTGGAGCTCGATGGGCTGGTGATCGTGGATGGGGAGGCGGAAGGGGTGGCCATGCTCCGCGAAGCACAATCCCTACCGAAGCTGGCCCGGGTGCGGACGCCTGCCGAGGCCTTGCCCTACCTGCTGGACTGGCTGCAGCCCGGGGATCAGCTGCTGCTCAAGGCCAGTCGGGGCGTGGCGCTGGAGCAGCTGTTGGTGCTGTTGCAGGCGCAACTGACCTGAGCGGCCTGGGTCTTCAGCTCGAGGCTGAGGTGTAGGACCGCAGCGCCAGCCGCCAGAACAGGCGGCTGAACAGCAGGCTCACGCCTGCCACCACCAGGCTGCCGACCACCCAACGGGAGTTGGCCCGGCCAAGGATCGCCTCCGCAGGCACGGTGGTGAGAAAGGCCACCGGCAGCACCAGCGTGAAGAAGCTGCGCAGGCCGGCCGGGTAGGCAGTCACGGGATAGCGGCCGGCCGCCAGAGCGGCCCGCAGCACCTCGGTGGAGTTCCAGGTCTTCACGAACCAGATGCTGGTGGTGGCGAGCACGAACCAGAGGCTGTAGAGGATCACCACGCTGGCCAGCAGCATCAGGATCGCCTGGGCGAGCGAGGTGGGGCTGAAGCTGGCGCCGGCCCTGGCGGCGGCCCAGATCACCAGCGCCAGTCCCACCACGATTTCCGGCAGGCCGGCGGGAGAGAAGGTGCGGGTGGAGAGCCAGAACTGGCTGTCGATCGGCTTGAGCAGCACGAAATCCATGGTGCCCTGCTGCACGTGGGTCACGATCTGCCCCAGGTTGGGGCGCAGCAGGCTGGTGGCGATCCCATCGAGGAGGGTGTAGAGGCCCAGCACCACCAGCGCCTCCTCCCAGCGCCACCCCCCCAGCCGCTGGCCGGGGCCGAAGAACAACGAGAGCAGGAAGGCACTGCCCGCCAGATTGCCGGCCATGGCCACCAGCTCCACCACCAGGTTGAGCTGATATTCCATCTGGCTGGCGAGAGCCGTCCCCCAGAACCTGCGCAGGGTGCGCAGGTAGCGCAGCCATTCAGCAGCCGGACCGCCCATCAGGCCCCCATGGCGGTGTAGCGCCGGACGCCGGTCCGCCAGAGCAGCAGACAGAGCGGCAGCAGCAGCAGCAGCCAGGCCAGCATCGCCCGGAAGCCGGCGGCCACCGCCACCGGGCCACCGGCCAGAAGCTGGGCCGGAAAGTGAATCATGTACGGGAAGGGCGTGGCATAGGCCAGCTGGCGCATCGCCGGCGGGTAGGCCTCCAGGGGGGCCACCAGACCGGAAAGAAACAGGAACGGAATCAGCAGCAGCCGCTCGAGGGCACTGGCGCGTTCGCTCCAGAAACAGAGGCAGGCGATCGAACTCTGCAGCAGGAAGTTGAGGGCGAAGGCCAGCCAGGTGGCCAGCAGGGCCAGCAGCAGCCGCTGCGGAGACGCCAGGGCGATGCCCTGGGGCTGGAGCAGGAAGAAGGGGGCGGCCATCCCCCCCACGAAGGGGAGGCGCGTGGCCTGTTCCGCCAGATGGGCGGCCAGGTAGCGCCACAGGGGATGGAGCGGCTGGAGCAGGTAGGGCGACAGCCGCCCCTGCAGCGCGTCTTCCTCGAAGGCGAACACCACCCAGGCCAGGGTGAACTGCCGCACAACGAAGGCGGCGAGAAAATAGCGACCCAGCTGGATGGGATCGAGGCCGAGACCGCTGGCAGCCTCCGCCTGGCTCCATACCCCGAGCATGATGAAGGGCAGCACCCCCGAGAGGGCCCAGAGGGCGATCTCGGCCCTGTACTCGAGCATGTAGGCGTACTGGGTGGAGAGCAGCACCCGCGCGATCCGCCCGTTCATGCCACTTCCCCCTGGCGGAACAGGCGACCGATCAGCTCCTCGATCGGGGGATCGCTCACCTCCAGGTCCTCCACCGGCAGATCGCTGAGCAGCCGGGCCAGGGTCTGGGTGAGCCGGTCGGGCTGGATCAGCAGGCGCACCTCCCTTCCCTCGCAGGATTCCAGCTCGCCGTAGTCCGACCAGGCCACCTCCGGCAGCGGCCGAGCCAGATCCAGGCGCACCTGGCGGTACGGCGTCAGCCGTTCGGCAAGGGCCGACAGCCGACCGTCGTAGAAGAGCCGCCCTTGATGGATCAGCAGCACCCGGGGGCACAGGGCCGTGATGTCGGCCATGTAATGGCTGGTGAGCAGCACCGTGGCCCCGAAGCGGCGGTTGTAGTCGGCCAGAAAGGATCGGACCCGTGCCTGGGCGTTCACATCGAGACCGAGGGTGGGTTCATCGAGGAACAGCACCGCCGGCCGGTGCAGCAGCGCCGCCAGCAGTTCCGCCTTCATCCGCTGCCCGAGCGAGAGCTTGCGAACCGGCCGGGTCAGTTCCTCCCCCAGCTCGAGCATCTCCGCCAGCTCCTCGATCCGCCGCCGGCTCTCCACCGGATCGAGGCCGTAGACGGCGGCGTTCACCCGCAGCGAATCGAGGGGCGGCAGATCCCAGATCAGCTGCTGCTTCTGGCCCATCACCAGGGTGATCTGCTCGAGGAAGGCCCGCTGGCGCCGGTGGGGACGATGGCCCGCCACCTCCACGCTGCCGCTGCTGGGGTGGATCAGCCCTGAAAGCATCTTCAGCGTGGTGGTCTTGCCGGCCCCATTGGGCCCGAGGAAGCCCACCACTTCTCCCGGTTCGATCGTGAAGCTGACGTTCCGCACGGCCTCCACATCCCGGTGGCGCCGGTTCACGAAATGGCGGAAGGTGCCGGCCAGGCCCGGTTGTTTCTCGGCAATGCGATAGGTCTTGCCGAGCTCGTTCACGCGCACCAGGCTCATGGCCGCTGCTCCGCAGGCGGCCGGCCGCCGGGGCCGGAACCCGAACCGGGAGCCGGCAAGCACCGCCAGAGGCTCTGCCGTGCTGGCATCGGTGCTTGCTTGCTGTTACCCCCGTGGTCCTCACCGGGAGCCGCACCACCGATCGTCTGGTGGAGATCGCCGATCGTTTCGCCCTGCCCGGGAAGGTTCAGGCGGTGACTCCCCTCGGCAGCGGCAACGTCAATGACACCTACTGCGTGACGGTGGAGGCGGAGGGCCAGCCCCGTTTCGTGCTGCAGCGCCTCAACACCGAGGTGTTCCGCCAACCGCGGCTGGTGATGGCCAACATCGCTGCGGTGAGTGAACACGTCGCCCTCCGCCTTCCCCTGCTGCCGCCCGGCCCGACGGGCCGTCGCTGGGAGATGCCCCGGGTGGTGAAGGACCGCAGCGAATCCCAGCGTTGGGTGGAGTGGGGAGAGGAGTTCTGGCGCACGTTGACATTCATCGATGCCGCCCACACCCACGACACCATCGCCGATGCCGCCCATGCCCGTGAGATCGGGGTGGGCCTCGGCACCTTTCACACCCTGATCAGCGACCTGCCGGTGGAGCAGCTGGCCGACACGCTGGAGGGTTTCCACATCACCCCTCGATATCTCGCCCACTATGACCGGGTGTGTGAGGCCGGCGCCCTTCCCCTCGAGGCAGAGGCCCAGTGGTGCGCGGCCTTCATCGAGGAGCGCCGGCGGGGCGCCACGGTGCTGGAGGAAGCCAGGGCGAGCGGGCTGCTGCGGGTGCGGCCGATCCATGGGGATCCCAAGATCAACAACGTGATGATCTGCAGCAGCACGGCTCGGGCCGTGGCCATGGTCGATCTCGACACCGTCAAACCCGGCCTGGTGCAGTACGACATCGGCGACTGCCTGCGCTCGGCCTGCAATCGACTGGGAGAGGAAACCCCCGACTGGCAGGACGTGAGCTTTGACACCGACCTGTGCGCCGCCGTGTTCGAGGGCTACGGATCGATGGCCCGTGAGTTTCTCACCGATGCCGATTACGAAAGTCTGTATGACGCGATCCGGCTGATCAGCTTTGAGCTGGGATTGCGTTTCTTCACCGACCATCTGGCCGGCGACGTCTATTTCCGCACCAGCCATCCCGGCCACAACCTCGAACGAGCCCTGGTGCAGTTCCAGCTCAGCCGCAGCATCGAAGCCCAGGAGCAGGAGATCCGCGCCATCGTGGCCGGCTTGCGATGACGATGGCGCCCCTGGTGCTGCAGCCGTTCCACCGGACCGGCTTCACCGATTCGTTTTCACTGGAAGCCACGGTGGAGCGCCGCGGCGATCTGTTGGCGATCGATTACCGCCTGCAGGGCCCGATCGGGCAGCTGGTGCTGCCGGAGCCGGCGGCTGCTGCCGCCCGTCGGGATGAACTCTGGCGCAGCACCTGTTTCGAGGCGTTTCTGGGGGTGCCCGGGGCAGAGGGGTACTGGGAGGTGAACCTCTCCCCTGCCGGCCACTGGAATGGCTACCGACTGCGGGGCTATCGCCTCGATCTTCAGCCCGAGCCTGGGTTCACGAGCCTGCCTTGCGTCGTGGCGTGCGGCAGTGATCAGCTGGAGCTTGGCTTCGCGATCGACCTGGCCGCTCTGGTGCCTGCCGGTCAGCCGATCGAGCTGGCCCTCGCCACCGTTCTTGAGGCCCGCCGCCAGCTCGGGTCCGCGGATGGGCCCTCGGATGGGCCCTCGGATGGGACCGAGGCTGGGGATGGGCCCGAGGATTCCGGCGACCACCACTCCTTCTGGGCCCTGGCCCATGCCGGGCCTGAGGCCGATTTCCATCGGCGCGAGAGCTTTGTGGTCTCTATCTGAGCTTCAGGAGCCGAGCGGTCCCTGCCAGTTCTCCTTGATCAGCTGCCGCGCCCGGGCCAGGGCCAGGGCACCGGCGGGCACATCCTTGGTGAGGGTGGAGCCGGCCCCCACGGTGACCCCTTCGCCAAGCACGATCGGGGCCACCAGCACCGAGTTGGCTCCCGTCTTGCTGCCGGCCCCCACCACGGTGCGGTGCTTGCGGACCCCGTCGTAGTTGGCGGTGATCGTGCCGGCGCCCACGTTGACGCCGCCACCGAGATCGGCATCCCCGAGATAGCTGAGGTGGTTGGCTTTCACCCCTTCGCCGAGATGGCTGTTCTTCACCTCCACGAAGTTGCCGATCCGACAGTCCTTCTCCAGGCGGGCGCCGGCCCTTAGCTGGGCGAAGGGCCCCACTTGACAGCCCGGCCCCACGGTCGCTTCGCGCAGCACCGAGAGGAGCACCTCCACCCCGTCCGCCACCTGGCTGTCCTCGATCAGACAGCCCGGCCCGATGCGGCAGCCGGCACCGATCGTGTTGGTGCCGCGGAAATGGCACTGGGGTTCCACCAGCACATCGCGGCCGAAGCGGGTGCCTTCGCTGAGGGTGCAGCTGGCGGGGTCGGTGAAACTGACCCCTTCCGCCATCCAGTGCTGCCGCAGCCGCTCCTGCAGCGCCGCTTCGCACTGGGCCAGCTGCTGGCGGTCGTTGATGCCGCTGATCTCGTCCGCATCGGCCACCTCGAGATGGGCCGCCGGGCTGAGCATGGCCACGGTGTCGGTCAGATAGAGCTCCCCCTGGTCGTTCTCGGCCGTCAGGCCGGGCAGCACTTCGGCCAGGCGCCGCCAGTCGAAGCAGTAGATGCCGGCGTTGATCAGGTTGTTGGCGCGCTGGGCTTCGGTGCAGTCGCGGTGTTCCACGATGCCGCTGACCACGCCCTCGTCATCGGCGAACACCCGGCCGTAGCCGCTGGGGTCCGGCAGCCGGGCGGTGAGCAGGGTCACGGCGGCGCCGCTGCTGCGGTGGCGCTCCAGCAGTTGTTCCAGGGTTTCCTGGCGCAGCAGTGGCACGTCTCCATTGAGCACCAGCAGCTCGCCCTCGAAATCGTGGAGTGGAGCGAGCAGCTGCTGCACGGCATGGCCGGTGCCGTTCTGGGGTTGCTGCAGCACGAATTCCAGGCCCGGCAACGCCGCCAGCGACTCTTCCACCCGCTCGGCCTGGTGGCCGACGATCAGCACCTGCCGCTGGGGGGCGAGGTGGCGGCAGCTGGCCAGCACCCTTTCCACCAGGGTGGCGCCGGCCAGGGGCTGGAGCACCTTGGGCAGATCACTTTTCATGCGGGTGCCCTTTCCAGCAGCCAGTACGGCAACGGCGAGCATCGGCGGGCGGGGCAGCTGGGCGGGAATCTACCGGCAGCCCGCCACTCCCCAGCGTCGCCGCCAGGCGCGGCTGCTCTCGGCGTCGCTGGCGGCCTGGGCCCGTTCGCGGGCGGCATGGATTGCCGCGGAGGAAGCGTTTGCTTCCGGATCCCGGTAGGGCTCCGCCGCCCGGCAGCGCAGATGCTCCAGTTCCATCGGCCCCAGGGGACGCAGGCTGGCCTCTTCCGGCAGGGGCCCGGGGCTGGCGGCGGTGCCCTGGCTCCAGCCGCTCGCAGGCGCGTCCGCCCGGATCGTCGCCAGCTCCAGGCCGCAGAGCTGCAGGGCCCGGCGTACCGCTGCAGCGGAGCAGTAGGTCAGCAGCCTTCCCTCCGGGGCGAGCAGGGCCGCCAGGCTGCCCAGAAATTCCAGGCTCCACAGCTCCGGGCAGCGCCGGGGGGAGAAGGCATCGAGCAGCACCAGATCGCACCGTCCCTGCAGGGTTGCCGGCAGATCAGCCAGGCGCTGGCGTCCGTCCCCCCACAGCAGGCGGGGCCCCTCCAGCAGCTGGGTCAGCTCGTGGCGCACCGCCTCCGACCACTGGCTCCGGAACGCCTCGGAGCTCCGCGCCAGCTGCCATGGTTCCCGGTCCAGCTCCAGCCCCCACCAGTCGAGCCGCAGCTTGCGGTCGCGGCAGGCCTCCAGCAGGGCCGCGGTGTTGGTACCGGTGCCGACGCACACCTCCACCACCCGCAGTTCCCGGCCCGGGCCGAAGCGGTGCAGGGAAGCGGGGACCACGAATTTGCCGCGGGCTTCCCCCAGGGCTCCCCCGCGGCTGTGGAAGCCTTCCCCGAAGCGGCTGCTGTAAAGGCTGAAGCTGCCGTCGCGGGTGAGCCGTGGCTGCAGCACGGCCGTTCAGGCCCGCAGCCGGGCCAGGTCGTCCCAGAAGCCGGGGTAGGAGACCGCCGCAGCCCCGGGATCGGTGAGCTGGGTGGCGCCGCGGGCCACCAGGGCGGCCACCGCCAGGCTCATCGCCACCCGGTGGTCGGTTTCGCTGTTCACCTCGGCCCCGTGCAGCTCGACGTTGCCGGCGATGGTCATGCCGTCAGGGTGTTCCTCGATCCGGGCCCCCATCGCCCCGAGCTGGCGCGCCATCACGGCCAGCCGGTCGGTTTCCTTCACCCGCAGCTCCTCGGCATCGCGGATCCGGCTGGTGCCTTCGGCCCGGCAGGCGGCCACGGCCAGCACCGGAATCTCATCCACCAGGCGGGGGATCAGGTCACCACCGATCGAAAAGGCCCGCAGCGGTCCATGCACGACCCGCAGATCGCCCACTGGTTCGCCGGCCACATCGCGCTGGTTCAGCACCTCGATCCGGGCCCCCATCTGATGCAGCACCTCGAGGATGCCGGTGCGGCTGGGATTGAGCCCCACGTTCTCGATCGTGAGATCGGCACCCGGGGTGATCGCCCCCGCCACCAGCCAGAAGGCGGCGGAACTGATGTCGCCCGGCACCACCACGGTCTGCCCCTGCAGCCTGCGGCCCGGATGCACCGTCACCTCCGTACCCTTCGGCCCGGCCACGGTCAGATCGGCCCCGAAGGCCCGCAGCATCCGCTCGCTGTGGTCGCGGGAGTGGGCCGGTTCGATCACGGTGGTGTGGCCTTCAGCGCTGAGGGCCGCCAGCAGGATCGCCGATTTCACCTGGGCCGAGGCCACGGGGGTGGCGATCGTGGTCCCCGCCAGTTCCGTGCCCTGCACCGCCAGCGGCGCACGGTTGCCATGGTCCCGTCCCTGGATGCGGGCCCCCATCTGGGCGAGGGGATCGGCCACGCGTCGCATCGGCCGCCGCCGCAGGGAATCGTCGCCGGTGAGCACGAAATGGCGACCGGCACGGCCGGCCAGCAGCCCCAGCATCAACCGCATGGTGGTGCCGGAATTGCCGCAGTCGAGCACGTTCTGGGGTTCCTGCAGCCCATCGAGCCCAACGCCCTGCACCCGCACCACGGCACCGGCTTCGATCGGGCTCACCGCCACCCCCATCGCCCGCAGGCAGGCGGCGGTGCTGAGGGGATCCTCCGCCGGCAGCAGCCCTTCGATCACCGTCTCACCTTCGGCGATGGCCCCGAACAGCAGGGCCCGGTGCGAAATCGACTTGTCGCCCGGCACCCTCACGCTGCCCGCCAGGCTGCCTCCGGGGTGGAGGGTGAGAACGTCGGGGGCCGGTGTGGCTGGGGGGAGGCTCGACACGCCGGGGCTGCAGGGATGGGGCGATCCTATGGAGCGCTCCTGCCCTCCGGCTCCTGGTCGGGATGGCAGCCGGCCGCCCGCAGGGCGGCCGAGAGCGACCACACCTCCACCAGTAGTTCGTGCCAGGGGGTGATTGTGGCCATGTCCAGGGCCATCGGAGCCGGCGTGGCGGCCCTCAGGGCCCTGGCGGCCCGCAGTTCGGCCCTGGCTCGCTCGAGTCGCTCGCGGAACGCCCCCCGCTGCTGCCCATCCAGTACCGGGTCGGGGCAGTGGTCAAGCAGAAACAGGCCCCGCTCGAACGAATCGGAAAAATCCTGCATCAGCGGCTCGAGCAGCTGATTCAGCAGGGCGCCCGGCGGGCCGGCCGCCGGATCCGGTTGTGGGAGGGGAGAAACCATGCCTTCACCCTAGGCAGCTCGTTTGGGGGGCCAAGGCGGGAATGCCGACCCGTGGGGTTCAGCCGATCAGCAGGCCCCCCTCCTCGCTCAGGGAAGCCCGGGTGCTGCGCAGGTCGTGGAGCAGGTCGGCGAGGGTGCAGCGCTCCAGTTCCCGCTCCAGGGCCCTTCGCAGCCGCTGGTTCAGCACGGCGGCGACCCGGTCGGCGGCGACCTGCTCCGGCGGAGCGGCCTCGGCCGTGAGCTTCTGGAGCACACCAGGGGGAGGATTCAGGGCCGCCAGCACCGCGGTGAGGGGGATCTCGGCGGCAGGCAGCGCCAGCCGATAGCCCCCGGTGCGGCCCCGGCGCGCCTCCAGCAGCCGGGCCCGCCGCAGCCGCAGCAGCAATTGCTCGAGCATCGGGGCCGGCAGGGCCTGCGCGGCGGCCAGCTCGTTCACCGAGCGCCAGGCGCTGGGGATGGCCGCCAGTTCCAGCAGGGCCTTGAGGGCGTGGATCGCCTGCCGACTGAGCACGGGCTCAGGAAGCCGACGCCGGACCCTTCAGCCCGGCAGCGAGGCGCTCCAGCAGATGATCCATCGTGTAGCCGAACAGGGCCGGATCCGGGTCGGCGTTGCCGAGGTCGTCCAGACCCAGTTCGCTCCAGCGCTGCTCCACCCGTTGTTCGAGGGCGGCATCCCGCTGCAGGGGCTCCCCCCATTCGTGGCGTTTCTCCGGGCCGATCTTGGTGGTGGCATCGATGGCCAGGCGGCCCCCCAGCCCCAGGCGCTCACTGGCGAAATCGAGGCTGTCGAAGGGGGTGTCCTCCAGCACGAACAGATCGCGCTGGGGATCCACCTGGGCACTGATCGCCCACACCACCTGGCGGGGATCGCGGATGTTGATGGCCTTGTCCACCACCACCACGAACTTGGTGTAGGTGAACTGGGGCAGGGCGCTCCAGAAGGCCATGGCGGCACGGCGGGCCTGGCCGGGGTAGGCCTTGTCGATGGCGATTACGGCCAGTTTGTAGCTGAGGGCCTCCATCGGCAGGAAGAAATCCACGATCTCCGGGATCTGCTGGCGCAGGATCGGCGTGTAGATGCGGTTGAGGGCGATGGCCAGCATCGCCTCCTCCTTGGGGGGGCGGCCGCTGAAGGTGGTCAGGAAAATCGGATCACGGCGGTGGGTCATGCAGTGGAAGCGCACCAAGGGCGAGGCTTCCACGCCGCCGTAGAAGCCCATGTGGTCGCCGAACGGGCCGTCCGGCAGCTCCTCGCCGGGGGTGATCGTGCCCTCCAGCACCAGTTCGCTGTGGCTGGGCACTTCGAGGTTGAGGGTCTTGCACTTCGCCAGCCGCACCCCTTCGCCGCCGTAGAGACCGGCGAACAGCCACTCGCTCAGCTGCACCGGGATCGGCGTGGCCGCCGCCATCACCAGCAGCGGATGCACCCCGATCGCGATCGCGATCTCCAGTTTTTTGCCCAATGCCGCCGCCTTGCGCAGATGCCGGGCTCCGCCGCGCACGCTCAGCCAGTGCACGGTCATCGTGTTGATCGACTGGCGCTGCAGCCGGTAGACCCCCACGTTGGGGGTGCCGGTCTCCGGATCCTTGGTGATTACCAGGCCGAGGGTGATCACGCCGCCGGCATCGCCGGGCCAGGGCCGCAGCAGGGGCAGGGTTTCGAGGTTCACCTCATCGCCGCGCAGCACCACCTGCTGGCAGGCGGGGGTGAGATCGCGGTCGGGCAGGGCGCGCAGCAGGTCCCAGGCCAGGCCGCCGTAGCTCTTCAGCTCCCCGAGCCCCTTGGGCGGGCGAGGCTGCTGCAGCAGGGCCAGCTTCTCGCCGAGGGCCTCCAGTTCCCCCGGCTGCTCCATCCCCATGCTCCACAGCACCCTCTCCACGGTGCCGAGCAGATTCACGGCCACCGGCATCGGCGAGCCGATCACGTTCTCAAACAGCAGGGCCGGGCCCCCCAGGGCCAGCACCCGGTCGGCGATCGCCGCCAGCTCCAGGTTGGGATCCACCGCAGCGCGGATACGGCGCAGCTGACCGCGCTGCTCCAGCAGCCGGAGGAAGCCGCGCAGGTCGCGGCCCTGCTGGGCCATCACGCTGGACAAGGGAGCGAGCCGATCGGGCCCTCACTCTGCCCCATGGTTTCAGGCGCCGGGGGACAGCCGAGTTCTGCCACACTCGCCGCACCGTCCACGAAGACCTGATGCAGATCTCTTATTTCCATACCTCCGAAGCGGTGCCCCCGGTGCTGCCGCCCGCCGAGGGCGGCCCCGATGCGGCGGTGGTGATCGACGTGCTGCGGGCCACCACCACCATTGCCTGGTCCCTGGTGAATGGGGCGGAGGCCATCCAGGCATTCGCCGACCTCACCGCGCTGGAGGCGGCGGCCCTCGCCTGGCCGGCCGAGCAGCGGCTGCGGGCCGGGGAACGGGGCGGCCAGCGCGTGGAGGGCTACGACCTGGGCAATTCCCCCCTGGCGGTCACGCCGGAGCTGGTGGGCGGCAAGCGCATCTTCATGAGCACCACCAACGGCACCCGCTCGCTGGCGGCGGTGCGGGAGGTGCCGCTGTTGATCACCGCCTGCCTGCCCAACCGCACCGCCGTGGCCCGGCGCCTGATCGAGCGCGATGCCCAGCAGGTGTGGATCGTGGGCAGCGGCTGGGAGGGGGACTATTCCCTCGAGGACAGCCTCGCCGCCGGTGCCGTGGCCTCCGCCGCCATCGAACTGGCGGTGGCCCCCCACCGCGGGGTGGTGTGCGGCAACGACGAGATGCTCGCCGCCCTGGCCCTCTGGCAGCAGTGGCGCCATGACACCGAGACCTGCCTGCGAGCCGCCAGCCATGGCCAGCGGTTGATCGGGATCGGCAACCACGACGCCGACTTCGCCTGCTGCGCCGCCGTTGACAGCCTCGAGATCGTGCCGATCCAGGCGGAACCCGGGGTGCTGCGGGCCAGCTGAGCTCCGGCGGCGCCAGGGGGGACTTGTGGAAAGGAGCACCTCCCTTACAGTTCGCCGGTCATGTCCGAGGTGTCGGTGAGCAGTTTCCTGGCAGCAGCGCTGCAACTCACCAGCATTTCCGACCCGGATGCCAATTTTGCGGCCGCTGAGGAGCAGATCGAGCTGGCGAGCCGCCGGGGTGCCGAACTGGTGGGTCTGCCCGAAAATTTCGCCTTCATGGGCGATGACGAGCTGCGGCTCCGCCTCGCTCCGGAGCTGGCCGAGCGCTGCAGCAGCTTCCTGGTGACCATGGCCCGGCGCTATCAGGTCACCCTGCTGGGTGGGGGGTTCCCCGTGCCGGCCGGCGAGGGGCAGACCTTCAACCGTTCCGAACTGGTGGGCACCGAAGGCCAGGTGCTGGCCCGCTACGACAAGATCCACCTCTTCGATGTGGACATCCCGGATGGGATTCCCTACCGGGAATCGGCCACGGTGCGTCCCGGCTCCGAGCCGCCGCCGGTGGTGGAGGTGCCGGGCCTGGGCCGGATCGGCCTCTCGATCTGTTACGACGTGCGCTTCCCGGAGCTCTATCGCCATATGGCCGCTGCCGGCGCCGAGGTGGTGCTGGTGCCGGCCGCCTTCACGGCCTACACCGGCAAGGACCATTGGCAGGTGCTGCTCCAGGCCAGGGCGATCGAGAACACCGCCTATGTGCTGGCCCCGGCCCAGACCGGGCTCCATTACGGACGGCGCCAGACCCATGGCCATGCCCTGGTGATCGACCCCTGGGGCACCGTGCTTGCCGATGCCGGCACTACCCCCGGCCTGGCCATGGCGCCCGTCGACACCTCCCACCTGCTGCGGGTGCGGGCCCAGATGCCCAGCCTCCAGCACCGGCGCCCCGCCCTCTTCTGAGCACCCCGATGCCGATGGCCGCGGCCCAGGGATGGTGTTCCCGCCGGCGGCGCCATGGGCGCCTGGCGGCGGCGCTGCTCGGCGCCTGTGTGGTGCTGGGGGAGCTGCCCGCGCTCGCCGCCAGCTCCCTTTCGGCCTGGCGCATCAGCCGCGACGGGGTGCTGGAACTGCGCACGGCGCCGGGCACCTCTCTGCAGGCCTTTTTTGAGTAGGGGGAAGGGGGGCGTGGGCCCCGGGTCTGGGTGGACTTCCCCGGAGCTCCGATGCGCACCCGTTCGGTGCCCTCCAGCGGCGTGCTGCGCGAAGTGCGGATCGGTAAGCCCGATGCCGGCACCACCCGCCTGGTGATGGAGTTCCAGCCCGGTACCCGGCTCGATCCCCGCCAGCTGCGCCTGGTGGGCACCGCCCGCGATCGCTGGCGGATGGAACTGCGGGGCCTGCGTCCCGGCAGTCTCTGGGGGGTGGGGGAAGGGGATGTGGATGCCCCGAGCGCCAGCCGCTCCTGGGTGAGCCGTCAGCCCAGCTGGGGAGGCGGGGTTGGCCGCAGCCTGCCGAGGGTTCCCCTGTCTGCCGACGGCCTGCCCGTGGTGCCGCGGGGTCGGTTCCGGGTGGTGATCGATCCGGGGCACGGGGGGCCGGACCCGGGCGCGGTGGGCATCGGTGATCTGCGAGAAACGGATGTGGTGCTCGATGTGGGCCTGCAGGTGGCCCGCCTGCTCCAGGCCCGCGGGGTGCAGGTGCTGATGACGCGCACCTCGGAGGTGGACGTGGACCTGCCGCCGCGGTTGTCCCTGGCGAACAGCAGCGGTGCCCATGCGTTCGTCAGTCTCCATGCCAATGCTCTGAGCATGGACCGGCCGGATGTCAACGGCGTCGAAACCTTTTATTTCTCCGGTGGCCGCTCCTACGAGCTCGCCCGCAGCATCCAGGAGCAGATCATGGCGGTCTCCCCCGGCACCCCCGACC
>JBKDOV010000125.1:0-47099 GCA_046342815.1 Cyanobacteriota bacterium | reverse complement strand
GACGCCTATCGCGAGAGGGTGTTCGCCCGCCAGAAGGAGCTCGGCATCGTGCCGCCGGAGACGGTGCTCTCCCGCCACGACCCCGACGTGCCCGACTGGGACAGCCTCTCCGCGGAGGAGCGGCGGTTGTATGCGCGGATGATGGAGGTGTTCGCCGGCTTCCTCGAGCACACCGACCACTACATCGGCGAACTGATCAACTTCTTGAAGGAGATCGGTGAATACGAGAACACCCTGATCATGGTGATCTCCGACAACGGCGCCAGCTCCGAGGGCGGGCCCACCGGTTCGGTGAACGAGGGCAAGTTCTTCAACAACGTGCCGGAGAACCTCGAGCAGAACCTGGCCGCCATCGACGACATCGGTGGACCGAAGTATTTCAACCACTACCCCTGGGGCTGGACCCACGCCGGCAACACCCCCTTCCGCCGCTGGAAGCGCGAGACCTACCGGGGCGGCACCAGCGATCCCTTCATCGTGAGCTGGCCGAAGGGCATCGCCGCCCGCGGCGAAGTGCGCTCCCAGTACTGCCATGCGATCGACATGGTGCCCACGGTGCTCGACGCCCTCGGCATCGAGCCTCCCACCGTGATCCGGGGCGTGACCCAGAGCCCGATCGAGGGCTTCTCGCTGGCCTCCTGCTTCGCTGATCCCAGCGCACCGAGCCTGCATCTCACCCAGTACTTCGAGATGTTCGGCCACCGCTCGCTGTATCACGAGGGTTGGCGGGCGGTGTGTCCCTGGCCCGGCACCTCGTTTGTGGAATCGGGCCGTCGCTTCGGGGATCCGATCAGCTACGACCAGCTGATCCAGCTCGATGCCCACGGCTGGGAGCTCTACAACCTCAACAACGACTTCGCCGAGACCAACAACCTGGCCGAAGCCGAACGGGATCGCCTGATCGCCATGATCGGCATGTGGTACGTGGAGGCCGGCAAGTACAAGGTGCTGCCGATCGACAGCCGCGGCACCCAGCGCTTCGCCGCGGAACGTCCCCAGATCACCGCCGACCGCCAGCGTTACATCTATTACCCCGGCACCCAGATGGTGCCGGCCAATGCGGCACCGCGGGTGCTCAACCGCCCCCATTCGATCTCGGTGGAGGTGGAGGTGCCCGAGGGTGGTGCCGAAGGGGTGCTGTTCAGCATGGGCGGCAACGACGGCGGCTTCTCCTTCTACGTGCAGAACGGTGTGCTCACCTACGGCTACAACTACGTGGCCGAGCAGTTCTTCCACGTGCGCTCCGGCGGCGCGATCCCGGCCGGCCACCACATCGTGAGCGCCGAATTCACCCCCACCGGCGCGCCCGACATCGCCAATGGCAAGGGCACGCCGGCGAAGGTGGTGCTGTTCGTGGATGGCCAGCCCGTGGGCGAAGGCGATCTGCCGGTGACGATCCCGCTCAGCCTCGGCCTGGCCGCCGGTGTGGCGGTGGGCGCCGACCCCGGCTCCCCGGCCCTGCCGGACTACAAGCCCCCCTTCGCCTACGGCGGCCGCATCCGGCGCGCCCTGGTGGACGTGAGCGGCACCCCGGTGGACGACCTCAAGGAGCAGATGCGCGAGATCCTGGCCCGGCAGTAGAACCACGCCCCGCATCCCCCAGCCCCGCCGGCAGCACCAGCAGCCCGCCGCGGGGGCTGGGGCTGGGGATCAGCTGGAGCGAGAGGTCCTGATCGGGAACCAGCCGCAGCCGCAGCCGCCCCAGCAGGCCCACGGCCATCAGCCGGATCTCGAGTTCGGCCAGAGCCTTGCCCAGGCACACCCGCTCGCCGCCGCCGAAGGGCAGCAAGCTGAGGCCGCTGTGGTCCTCCTCCAGGTGGCGCTGGGGCCGGAACCGCTCGAGGTCGTCGACATCGCCGTGGGGGGCGTAGCGGTTGGAGGCGGCGAGGGCCACCTGCACCACCCGCCCCGCCGGCACCCGCACCCCATCGAGCAGCAGCTCCTGGGTGGTGCGGCGGAAGAAACCGCCCACCGGCGGATTGAGCCGCAGCACCTCGCTCACCAGCGCGTTGAGCCGGGGCGCCCCTGCCTCCGTGGCCGACCCCGTGGCCGCCGCCGCCAGCTCCGCCGCCGGCGGCCAGGGGAGCCGGGCCAGCTCGGGCTGCAGCCAGGGTTCCAGCTCCGGATGCTGGAGCACCGCCAGCATCAGACAGCTCAGGGAGGAGGCGCTGGTCTCGTAGCCGGCGAACAGCAGCAGCAGCAACTGCTCCACCAGGTCGTCGTCGCCCAGGGGCAGGCCGGCCTCATCCACCGCCCCGGCCAGCAGATCCAGCCCGCCTGCCGGGGGCTCGCCGGCGGCCACCCGCTCCCGGGTCTGCGCCAGCACCTTCGCCAACCGCGCCAGCAGCCGCTCCCTTGCCTGCAGGGCGCGGGCGAAGGGGGTGCCCGGCAGCGCCAGGGGCACAGAAAACAGGGCGCGGGTCCAGAGCTCGAAGTCGTGGAACAGGGCCTCGCGATCGGTGGCCTCCAGACCGAGCACCACCGTGGCGATCACCGAGAAGGCGAAGCGACGCATGCGCTCGGCCAGGGGCACCGGCACGGTGGCGACCTCCAGTTCGGCCACCAGCTCCTCCACCAGCGCCACGATGCCGGGGGTGTAGCGCCGCAGGGCCGCCGCCGAAAACAACTGGCCCACCGCCCGCCGGCGAGCGCGATGATCCGGGCCGTTGCGGTTGGCCAGGGAACGGCTACCCAGCAGCTGCCGCACACTCTCGGGCCACCAGCCCTCGCTGGCCTCCGGCTGGGCGAGCAGGTCGGCGATGGCCCGGCCGCCACGCACGAACACCAGCGGCTGGCCCAGCAGCCTGGTTTCGTAGACGTTGCCGTACTGCTCGAAACGACGCCGGGCGAAGTCGGCATCGCGGAAGAAGGCGAGGGCTTCCAGCACCCCGCTCACCGCCCCGGTGCTGGGCAGCGGCCGGGGCTCGAGGCCAGGGGGTGTGCCAGGGGATGGGGCGGTGCTCACCAGGGCAACGCCTCGCCGTTGGCATGCCAGAAGCTGCCGCTGGTCTCGAGGCTCAGGCCATCGATGCGGGCCAGCAGCCCCTCGGCCGCCTGCTGCGGCGGAATGCCGGAAAAGCCCACCATCCGGGTGGCCACCATGCCCGGATGCAGGATCGCCACGGCGATGCCGCGGGGGGCCAGGTCGATCGCCAGGGAACGGCCGGCCATGTTCAGCGCCACCTTGCTCATCCGATAGCCGTAGTAGCCGCCGGAACCGTTGTCGTCGATCGAACCCATGCGGCTGGTGATCAGGGCCACGCGGCTGCCGCTGCCGAGGTTGGGGAGCAGGGCGCGGCAGAGCAGCAGGGGGGCGAGGGCGTTGACCTCGAACTGGCGCCGCACGCTGTCGGCGTCGAACGTGGCCAGGCTGTCGCCCTCAAGGATGCCGGCGTTGAGGATCAGCCCATCGAGGGGCAGACCCTCGAGCCGAGCCACGAGGTCGTGGATCGAGGCCTCGGCAGTGAGTTCAATGCCGGCCTCCACCTGCACGCCGAGCGCCTCCAGCTCCGGCGAGGTGGAGCGGCAGACGGCGATCACGCCTTCGCCGCGGGCCTGCAGCCGGCGGCAGAGCTCCAGACCGATGCCGCGGTTGGCACCGGTGATCAACCACTGGGTCATGGCAGGGAGGCGCTCAGTTACGGGTGGAGAGGGAAGGGCGCAGGTTCTGCAGACCCTTGAGGAACATCGGCACGAACTGTTCCATCAGCATTTCGGGCTTCTCGTCCCACACCCGCTTGATCGCGAACAGACGGGACTTCTGCAGATCGGGGGAGAGCAGGGCCTGGGGCATTCTTTCGAGCAGGTAGCCAGGCCGCTCCCAGACCGGCAGGGTCTGGGCGATCTCCACCAGGTTGCCGAGCCGGCGCAGTTCGGCGCCGGCGGTGATGTCCATGCCGGCCTCGAAGGCCGCATGTTCGATCATCGAATACTTCGCTTTGGCTGCACTGACGCGGACGCGATGCTCCGGACTGCGGCTGGCGATCCGGCCCAGCCAGCGGTTGCCCCAGCTCACATGGGAGGCTTCCTCCGGCAGGATCTTCTCCAGCGTTTCCCGGATCCGCAGGTTCTCCTCGGTGGCCGGCGCCTGGCGCAGGGCCGAGATGTGGGCCGAAAACGCCTGACATCCGCGCTTTTCGGTGGCATTGATCGCAGCGAGGGCCGCAATCAGGCCTTCCTCCGTCTGCACGGCCTCACCGGTTTGATCCAGCAGGCGGTTCAGCTCGTCGATGTAGGAGCCGGTCTGGGGCGTACCGATCTCTTCCCCCATGTCGAAGAGCAGATCGGTGAGCCAGACGGCATGACGGGCCTCATCACTGACGTGGTGGGCCAGGTCGCGCACCAGCTCGCGGGGCTTGCCGTTGAGCGCCTCCATCAGGCTGGTGAGCTCCAGGCACGAGCGCTGCTCGTTGAAGCGGTAGCTGTTGAGGAACCGAACCTGGAGATCCCGCTGCTTGACCACCTCGGCCATCACCTCCCGCGGACCGAGGGTGTTGAGGACCTTGCGGGGATAGGTGACGGCCATCGGGATCCTGGAACTCCTTGGTTTCGGATCGTAACGACGCCAGCGCTGGGGAGGGGGCTGCGACCAGCGCTGGAGGACGGGGGAAGGCTGCTTGCGTGGGGCTTCCTGCGAACGGCTCCCGGCGAGCAGCTTCCTGCGAAAGAAAGCCCGCGCAAGACAGCCTTTGAATGATGGGCAGAAGTTAGAGCCGGCCAATCCTCCACAGCCTCGTGGATTTACCGCTCAAAGATGATGAAAAAAATCCACAAATCACCCGGCGATCCGACATACAGTCCCACCCAACGTTCCCGCCCCATGCGTCCGCTCTCCCTGCCCGGTCCGGTCTTTCGCACCGGGCTGGTGAGCCTCGGCCTTTGCGCCCTGCTGCTGCCCCCGGCGGCCCCCGCCGCACCGGAAGCTCCGGTGATCCCCGCAAACCCGGCGGACACCGCAACTCCGGCGGCTCCAGACTCCGAAGCCAGCAGCGACCCCTGGGCCGGCACCCTCGAGCTCTACGGCTTCGCGCCGATCCGCACCACCGGCAGCACCACGGTGCGGGGCTTCACCGCCGACACCGACCTCTGGCTCGGCGACCTGATCCCCCTGATCCGAACCACGGGCTCAGCGCGGGCCAGCGTGGAAAAAGGCCGCCTCGGGCTGCTGGCTGACATCAGCTACACCCGCATCGGCGACGATCTCGCCCGCACCTCGCCCCGGGGCCCCTACACCGGCAAGGCCACGGTGACCTCCAACCTCGGCATCACCGACCTCGCCCTGCGCTACCGCTTCGGGGATCGGGAGAGCGCCGTGGCAAGCCCCGGCCGCTGGAGCGTGATTCCCTACGCCGGGGTGCGGTTGGTGTATTCGGGCCTGGGGGTGGGGGCCGAGATCCTGAGCGATGAAACCCTGCAGCCGCTGCGCCAGCGCCAGGGGGAGCTCTCGAAATTCTGGGCCCAACCGCTGCTGGGCACCCAGGCCACGCTCTTCCTTTCGCCCCGGCTGCGGGCCTTCGGCCGGGCGGATGTGGGCGGCTTCGGACTCGCCGGCGCCCGCGACCTCTCCGGCAACGCCCAGCTCGGCCTGGGCTACGCCATCGGCAACAACACTGACCTCAACGTTTCCTGGCGGTACCAGGGAATTGCCTACGACAACGGCTCCCGACGGTCGAGCGGCTTCACCAACTACCAGAACGGCGTGGAGCTGGGGGTGAAGTTCTTCTTCTGATCCAGACCTGAACGACGGACCTGAACGACCGACCCGATCCGGCGGACCCGATCGGCGAGACTGCCCCCACCTCCGGGCTTTCCCCGTCCCCATGGTCGCCACCGGCAGCTCCAGCGACACCGCCGTGCGGGCCTTTCCGCTTGCCGCCATCACGGGCCACGGCACCCTGAAGCTGGCCCTGCTGCTGGCGGCGGTGGATCCCGGCCTCGGCGGTGTGGTGATCGCCGGCGGACGCGGCACCGGCAAATCGGTGCTGGCCCGCGGTCTGCATGCGCTGCTGCCGCCGATCGACGTACTCGATCTCGGCAGCCCCAGCCCCGGCCAGCCGGCGCCGGCCGCCCTCAACATCGATCCCCAGCGCCCGGACGACTGGGATGAAGCGACCCGCCGCCGCCTCACCGCCCTGGGTGCGGACCCCAGTGGCGATGACAGTGCCGCCCTGCTGCCCACCAGGGTGATCCCCGCCCCGTTCGTGCAGGTGCCGCTGGGCATCACCGAAGACCGGCTGGTGGGGTCGGTGGATGTGACCGCCTCCCTTGCCGCCGGCTCCCCCGTGTTTCAGCCGGGCCTGCTGGCGGAAGCCCACCGGGGGGTGCTCTACATCGATGAACTCAACCTGCTCGACGACGGCATCACCAACCTGCTGCTGGCGGCGGTGAGCAGCGGCGAAAACAGGATCGAGCGGGAGGGGCTCAGCCTCACCCACCCCTGCCGCTGCCTGCTGATCGCCACCTACAACCCGGAGGAGGGGGCGGTGCGCGACCACCTGCTGGATCGCTTCGCCATCGCCCTCTCCGCCAACCAGCTGCTCGACACCGACCAGCGGGTGGAGATCGCCCGGGCCGCCATGGCCCATGGCGAACAGGCCGATGCCTTCCGCGCCCGCTTCCAGGAGGAAACCGACGCCCTCGCCACCCAGCTGCTGCTGGCCCGCCAGTGGCTGCCGGATGTACAGATCAGCCGCGAGCAGATCGCTTACCTCGTCAACGAGGCGATCCGCGGTGGGGTGGAGGGGCACCGCTCCGAGCTCTATGCGGTGCGGGTGGCCCGGGCCCATGCGGCCCTCAGCGGTCGCGACCGGGTGGAGGCCGAAGACCTGCAGATTGCCGTGCGGCTGGTGATCGCGCCGCGGGCCCTGCAGATGCCGCCCCCGGACCCCGACCAGCCACTGGAGCCACCGCCGCCGCCGCCTCCGCAGGGCGAACAGCCCGAGGAGACGGATCCCCCAGACGAACCGGAAGCCGACGACGACAACGACGACGAACCCGACGAACCGGAAGACGACGAAGACACCCCGGAGGACGAGCCGCCCCCCTCCATCCCTGAGGAGTTCCTGCTGGATCCGGAGGCCGTGGCCATCGACCCCGATCTGCTGCTGTTCAGCGCCGCCAGGGCGAAGAGCGGCAACAGCGGCAGCCGCTCGGTGGTGCTCAGCGATTCCCGTGGCCGCTACGTCAAGCCGATGCTGCCCAGGGGCCCCGTGCGTCGCATCGCCGTGGATGCCACCCTGCGGGCCGCCGCGCCCTACCAGAAGGCTCGCCGCGAACGGGAACCCCACCGCAAGGTGATCGTGGAGGATGGCGACCTGCGGGCCAAGCAGCTGCAGCGCAAGGCCGGCGCCCTGGTGATCTTCCTGGTGGATGCCAGCGGCTCGATGGCCCTCAACCGCATGCAGAGCGCCAAGGGGGCCGTGATCCGCCTGCTCACCGAGGCCTACGAAAACCGCGACGAAGTGGCCCTGATCCCGTTCCGCGGCGAACAGGCCGAGGTGCTGCTGCCCCCCACCCGCTCGATCACCGCCGCGCGCCGAAGGCTGGAGCAGATGCCCTGCGGTGGCGGTTCCCCGCTGGCCCACGGCCTCTCCCAGGCGGCCCGGGTGGGGGCCAACGCCCTGGCCACCGGCGATCTCGGCCAGGTGGTGGTGGTGGCGATCACCGATGGCCGCGGCAACGTGCCCCTCAGCCGCTCCCTGGGCCAGCCCCAGCTGGAGGGCGAGCCGCCGGTGGACCTCAAGGAGGAGGTGAAGCAGGTGGCCGGCCGCTACCGGGCCCTCGGCATCAAGCTGCTGGTGATCGACACCGAACGGAAGTTCATCGGCAGCGGCATGGGCAAGGACCTGGCCGATGCGGCCGGCGGCAAATACGTGCAGTTGCCCAAGGCCAGCGACCAGGCGATCGCTGCGATCGCGATGGAGGCGGTGGCCGGCCTCTGACCCAGGGCCGGCGGGATCAGCGCACTCCCGGCTAGGTGCCGGGCAGCTGGGGGCCCCTGCGCAGCTGGTTCTGGTCGGCGGCGGAGAGCGCCCTGCCCCGCGGCGGGGCGGGACGGGGGGCAGGGCGCCAGGCAGGCTGGGGCTTGGAGGACTGGGGCTTGGAGGACTGGGCCTTCGAGGGCTGCGGCGCCGGCTCACCGGCGGCGGATCGGGCGCCCCGGGCCTGCCCCGCAGCGGCGCTGGCGGGGTAGAGATCCTCGAAGAACCGGCCCAGACCGGCCGAGACACTGCGCAGCCCATCCACGAAGCGGGGATCGCCACTCAGTTTCTGCACATCTCCGCCCACCGCCTCCCAGCGGGCCGTGAGCGCCCGGGCATTGGCGAGGGTGGCCTTCAGATCGGCCAGGGTCTTGGGATTGCTGAGCGACCGTTTGATGGCGGCGGTCAGCTGGGAAACGTCATGGCTGGCCCGGGCGGCATCGACACTGGCCACGGTGATGTTCTCCAGGATCGGGTCCACCTTGCGGACCGATCCGTTGAGATCACGCACCAGGCTCTGGGCGTCGGCGAGAAACACCTGGCCGTCCCGGGTCAGCTTCTCGGTTTCCTTCGAGGTGCGCTCGAAACTGGCCGTGGCCGCCACCAGCCGATCCACCAGCTTGTCGCGATCGGCCTGGTCGAGCAGGCGCTGCACGGTTTCGGTCACCGAGTCGATGCTGGCGGCCGCAACCCCCTTCACCCGCCCCTGGTCGCAGACCATGCGCGCGATGTCGCAGCGGGAATCCCGGGGTCCGGGCAAGGCGGGGGGCAGAGGCTGGCCGCCGCTCAGCAGCGAGACGGCGGCATCGCCCCCCAGCAGGGAAGAGGGCGCCACCCGCGCCACCACGGGACGGGAGAGCCGCAGCTTCGGATCGGTGATCTCCAGTTCGGCCACCACCTCCTGGTCGTTCACCTGGATCCGGCGGACGTTGCCCACCAGCACCCCGCGGAACGAAACCGGCGAACGCTCGGCCAGTCCGGCCGCATCGGCGAAGCTGGCCCGGATCGTCCAGGTCTTGCTGCGGAACGACAGGCCCTTCAGCCACATCCAGATGCCCAGACCACCTGCCACGGCGGCCAACAGCGAGAACCCGACCAATGCCTCACGAACACTGCGGCGCATGGGCTAGAGCTCGGCCGGCTGCATCGGTCCGCGCAGACTACCGCTCCGGAACTGTTCTACGTAAGGATCGTCGCTGATGCGGAACTCCTCCACACTGCCGCTCCAGCGGAAGCGGCCGTCGTAGAGGAGGGCCACCCGTTCGGCGCAGCGGTCGATCGTGCTAAGCACATGACTCACCACCAGGGTGGAAGCCTGGGCGATCCGGGACGTGCGCACGATCAGGTCCTCGACCCTGGTGCAGGCCACTGGATCCAGTCCGGCCGTGGGCTCGTCGAACAGCAGCAGCGGCACGTGGCCATTGGCGGAGGAGGGGTCTTCGATCAGGGCCCTGGCCATGCTTACCCGCTTCTGCATCCCTCCGCTCAACTCCCCCGGCAACCTCTCCTCGATGCCGGCCAGGCCCACCGCCTGCAGGGCCCCATGCACCCGCTGACGGATCTCCTGCTCACTCAGCCGACCGGAGCGATAGAGCAGAAAACCCACGTTCTCGCGCACGGTGAGCGAGGCCAGCAGCGCCGGGTTCTGGAACACCAGGCGCACATCGGGCGGATGGGGCTGATCCAGCCGCAGATAGGTCTGGGGCTGGCCGTGGAGCAGCAGGCTGCCGCTGGTGGGCAGCTGGAGACCGGCCAGCAGGCGCAGGATCGTGGACTTTCCCGAACCGGAAGGACCCACCACCACGAGCCGCTCTCCCGCCTTGAGGGTGAGATCGATGCCGTCGAGCACCTGCCGCTCCCCCCAGCGCATCGTGAGGTTACGCATCTCCGCCACGGGGATCGTGGCCATCGGCAGCGCGGCTATGGCAGGGCTCACGGACAAGGACCGGCTGAGGCAAAGGTTCCCACTTCCATGCTGACGTTTGCCGCCAGGCTTCACGTCCGTACAGTTCAGCAAGTATGCGCGGCATCGCCGTCTGCCCCTTGCTGCCCCGAGGCCCCGCTGCCCGCGAATCCCGGCCCGGCCGCCGTGCCCCCGGCCGTCCTGGCTGGGTGGGCCGGGGCGACCTGCGCCAGCAGGATCTGGTGAGCCGATCGCGCCGGGCCGCGCGCTGGCTGCAGCCGGGGCTGGTGGTGAAGCGCTGGATGATCACCTCCGGCCTCGGCCTGCTGATCGCCCTGCTGGGAGCTGCGGTGTGGGCAGATCTGCAGCCGATCTACTGGAGTCTTGAGTCACTGAAGTGGCTGCTCTCCCAGGTCACCCAGGTGTTGCCGAGGGGCATCACCGGGCCCCTGGTGCTGCTGATCGGCGGGGGGCTGGTGTGGCTGGGCCAGAGCCGCAGCTTCGGCTCGATCCAGCAGGCCCTGGCGCCGGAGAAGGACACCCTGCTGGTGGATGCCCTGCTGGCCCAGCGGCGCCTCAACCGCGGCCCCAACATCGTGGCCATCGGCGGCGGCACAGGCCTGGCCACCCTGCTCTCCGGCCTGAAGCGCTACAGCAGCAACATCACCGCCATCGTCACCGTGGCGGACGATGGCGGCAGCAGCGGTGTGCTGCGCCGCGAATTCGGCGTCCAACCCCCCGGCGACATCCGCAACTGCCTCGCGGCCCTGGCCCGGGAGGAACCCCTGCTCACCCGGCTGTTCCAGTACCGCTTCAAGACCGGCAGCGGCCTGGAGGGCCACAGCTTCGGCAATCTGTTCCTCACCGCCCTCACCGCGATCACCGGCAGCCTGGAATCGGCGATCACCGCCAGCAGCCGCGTGCTGGCGGTGCAGGGCCAGGTGGTGCCGGCCACCAATGCCGATGTGCGCCTCTGGGCGGAGCTGGAAAACGGCGAACGGATCGAGGGCGAGTCGCGGATCGGCAAGGCCACCAGTCCGATCGTGCGCCTGGGCTGCATACCCGAACATCCGCCGGCCCTCCCCCGCGCCCTTGAGGCCATCGCCAATGCCGACCTGATCGTGCTGGGCCCCGGCAGCCTCTACACCTCGCTGCTGCCCAATCTGCTGGTGCCCGAACTGGTCACCGCGATCAGCCGCAGCCGCGCCCCCCGGCTCTACATCTGCAACCTGATGACCCAGCCCGGGGAGACCGACGGCCTCGATGTGAGCGGTCACCTGCGGGCGATCGAAGCCCAGTTGGCCAGCCTGGGGGTGAACGAACGCCTGTTTGGTGCCGTTCTGGCCCAGGAGGAACTCGGCAACACACCGCTGGTGCAGAACTACCGACTGCGGGGTGCAGAACCGGTGCTCTGTGATGAGGTGGGACTCATCTCCCAGGGCTATGAGGTGATGCTTGCCCCGCTGCAGGGATCGCGGCCCAGTGCCACCCTGCGCCACGATTCCCGAGCCGTGGCCCAGGCTGTGATGCGCTTCTACAAGAAGCACCGCAACGACTGAAGCCTGCGGCTGCCTGTTCAGGCAGAGCTGGGATCAGTAGGCGTCCTGCATTTCGTAGAAATCGGGCTGCACGTAGTCCTTGCGCAGCGGATAGCCCTTCCAGTCCTCGGGCATCAGCAGCCGCTTAGGGTGGGGATGGCCCTCATAGGCGATGCCGAACATGTCGAAGGTTTCGCGCTCCTGCCAGTCGGCACCGCGGAACAGTCCGTAGAGGCTGGGAATCTTCAGCTCCCCTTCCCGCGACAGGAACACCTTCAGCCGCACTTCCTCGGGGCGCACCTCCGCCGCCAGGGGGACTCCCCCCGCCAGCTGGTCGGCGAGCACCCCCAGCTTCACCAGGTGGTAGAAGCTCACGAGCCGGCCGCCCGGGCCTTCGTCGTAGCCGCCCTGGCATTGCAGATAGTCGAAGCCCGCGGCCTTGAGAGCGGTGGCCACCAGGGGCAGGAACGGGGCCTCGATGCCGAGGTTTTCGACGCCGAGGTGGTCCGCAGGGAGCACCTCATGGTCAAAGCCCTGGGCCTGCAGCCAAGTGCTCACCACCCCGGGAGCAGTCGCTGCAGCAGCAGACGCGGCGGGGGCGAGCGAGGTTTCGGAAGTCTCCTCAGGCATCGGAAGAGGGAGCGGGAGTGGCGGGAAGCGGAACCTGAACGGGGGCGGGAGCAGTGGTGGTGGCGAGTGGCAGCCCGGCGGCGGCGGCCAGCGCCGCCTGCTGGGTTTCGGCGCGCAGGTAGCGGCCATCCACGATCGGTTTCACAGCCTTGAGCTGGTGCGGGATCGTGAAATAGCGATGGGTGGGGCGCAGCCGACCCCGTTCGGCCAGGGCCTCGTTGCCCACTTTCTTGCGCAGCTTGATCACCGCATCGAAGATCGCCTCAGGCCGCGGCGGGCAGCCCGGCAAGTAGAGGTCCACCGGGATCAACTTGTCCACACCGCGCACGGCGGTGGTGGAGTCGGCCGAGAACATGCCGCCGGTGATCGTGCAGGCCCCCATGGCGATCACGTATTTCGGCTCGGGCATCTGCTCATAGAGCCGCACCAGTGCAGGCCCCATCTTCATGGTCACGGTGCCGGCCACGATCAGCAGGTCGGCCTGACGGGGGCTGGAGCGAGGCACCAAGCCGAAGCGGTCGAAGTCGAAACGCGAACCGATCAGGGCCGCAAACTCGATGAAGCAGCAGGCGGTGCCGTACAGGAGGGGCCAGAGACTGCTGAGCCGGGCCCAGTTATGGAGGTCGTCGAGGCTGGTGAGAATCACGTTCTCGGACAGGTCCGAGGTGACCGTGGGGGCGCCCACAGGTCCGCAGCTGGCAGCCCGCAGGTCGCGCAGGGCGTCGATGGAGGGGGGGGTGAGGGTCATGAAACGCTCCGGATCAGCTCCACTCGAGGGCGCCTTTGCGCCAGGCATAGGCCAGGGCCACCACCAGGATGGCGATGAACACCAGGGCCTCGATGAAGGCCAGCAGACCGAGCCGGTGGAAGGCGACGGCCCAGGGATAGAGGAAAACGGTCTCCACGTCGAAGATCACGAAGACCAGGGCAAACATGTAGTAGCGGATATTGAACTGAATCCAGGCTCCGCCGATCGGTTCCATGCCCGATTCATAGGTGAGCTCCCGCTCGCCGTTGCGGCTGGTGGGCGAGAGCAGCTTGTTGGCCACGAGAGCCAGCACGGGTACTGCCGCCGAGATCAGCAGGAAGCCCAGAAAGGCGTCGTAGCCGGAGAGAACGAACATGGGCTGGCCAAACCTGCGGCGCAGTCTGGCACCCACGCCCCGAAGTCGACGAAACTAGAGTTCAGCCCCATTGCGTGGTGAGCGGATGAGCATGGAGGCAGGGCCGCAACCAGCCCCCGAACCACCGACCGACACACCCCTTGAGGGGGAGGTCACCCAGGGAACCGGGGCCGCTGCCGAACCAGCCGCCGTGGCGGTGGTGGAGGACCCCTCCACCCACCGCTTCGAGTGCCGCAGCTGCGGCTTCGTCTACGACCCGGGCGAAGGCGTCAAGAAACTCGGGATCGTCTCCGGCACCCCCTTCGCCGATCTCGATCCCGCCAGCTTCCGCTGCCCGGTGTGCCGCAGCAAGGTGGGGGCCTTCAAGGACATCGGCCCCCGCGACAAGCCCAGCGGCTTCGAGGAAAACCTCAATTTCGGCCTCGGAGTCAACCGCCTCACCCCCGGCCAGAAGAATGTGCTGATCTTCGGCAGCTTCGCGCTGGCGATCGCCTTCTTCCTCTCGCTCTATTCCCTCCGCTGATGGTCCCTCCGGTGTTCCCCCTGGCCCGCCTTCAAAGGCTGCTCACCCCCTTGCTGGCCCCGCTGCTGGTGCTCAGCCTCTCCCTGGGGCTTTCCGGTTGCGTCACCACCGGGCTGCCCGTCGCCTCCACCAGCCCCTGGCAGCCGGTGGACCTGGGCACCCAGTCGAACGCCCTCGATGTGTCCTTCACCAGTGCCGACCATGGCTTCCTGGTGGGCAGCAACCGCCTGATCATGGAGACCGACGACGGCGGCGCCAGCTGGCAGGAACGGGCCCTCGACCTGCCCGAAGCGGAGAACTTCCGCCTGATCAGCATCGACTTCAAGGGCAAGGAGGGCTGGATCGTGGGCCAGCCCGGACTGCTGCTCCACAGCACCGATGCCGGCAAGAGCTGGAGTCGCCTCTTCCTCGACACCAAGCTGCCCGGCGAGCCCTACATGGTGACGGCCTTGGGGCCTTCGACCGCCGAGCTGGCCACCAACGTGGGGGCGGTCTACAAGACCTCCGATGCCGGCAACAGCTGGCAGGCCCTGGTGAGTGACGCGGCCGGCGCCATCCGCGACCTGCGCCGCGCCCCCGACGGCCGCTATGTGAGCGTCAGCGGCCTCGGCAACTTCTTCGCCACCTGGGATCCCGGCCAGAGCACCGGGCAGGTGCACCAGCGGGTCAGCAGCCAGCGGCTGCAGTCGATGGGATTCCAGCCCGATGGCAATCTCTGGATGGTGGCCCGGGGCGCCCAGCTCCGCTTCAACCCCGACGCCTCCACCCCTGAGGAGTGGGGCAAGGCGGTGGTCCCGATCACCAACGGCTACGGCTATCTGGACATGGCCTGGGATCCCCGGGGCGCCATCTGGACCGGGGGCGGCAGCGGCACCCTGCTGGTGAGCGGCGATGGCGGCAAGACCTGGCAGAAGGATCCCGTGGGAGCCGAGCAGCCCACCAACTTCACCCGCATCGCCTTCCCCGACGGCAAGGGCTTCGTGCTGGGCGAACGGGGCACCCTGCTGCGCTGGGTGGGGTAGGTCGTCGGACGAACTCCGTGCGGCCGAACTGCGTCCCTCTGTAACCAACCCGGCGGGTGCCTCCCGGCCTCGCCTTCCCGACCCCTAGGATCTTCTGGCTGAACGCTTGTCGCCATGGCTGCCGGCTCAACTGGAGAACGCCCGTTCTTCGAAATCATCACGAGCATCCGTTACTGGGTCATCCACGCGGTCACCCTGCCTGCCATCTTCCTGGCCGGTTTCATGTTCGTTTCCACGGGCCTGGCGTATGACGCCTTCGGTACGCCTCGCCCCGATGCCTACTTCCAGGCCCAGGAGAGCAAGGCTCCGGTGGTGAGCCAGCGCTATCAGGGTAAGAACCAGCTCGACCTGCGGCTGAAATAAGTCATGACCCAGTCTCCCGCCACCTCCACGCCACGCAACTACCCGATTTTCACGGTGCGCTGGCTGTCCATTCACGCCCTCGGCATCCCCACGGTCTTTTTCCTGGGTGCCCTGGCCGCCATGCAGTTCGTGCGACGCTGACACCATGGGCCTGCAACGCAACCAGAATCCCAACCACCTGCCGGTTGAACTGAACCGCACCAGCCTCTATCTGGGTCTGCTGTTCATCTTCGTGATCGGGATTCTGTTCACCAGCTACTTCTTCAACTGACCGGGAGTTTCACGATGAGCGGCAAGAAATCCAACCTGCCAGACGGCCGGATTCCCGATCGTCTTCCCGATGGTCGTCCCGCAGTTCCCTGGAAGAGCCGCTGGACCGAAGGCACCCTGCCCCTCTGGCTGGTGGCCACCGCCGGTGGCATGGCAGTGATCTTCGTGGTGGGCCTGTTCTTCTACGGCTCCTATGTGGGCGTGGGTTCGGCCTGATCCCTGGTCAACGACACAGATCCAATTCCCTGGGCGGATGTTTAATCCGCCCTTTTTTTGTGCCCTGGCCCGGCCTGTTGCCTCAGCCGGCCACCAGCGCCGCGATCAGCTCCGTGGCGCCCAGCCGCTGTTCCGGCCGTTCGCCCCGCAGGTCCTTGAGCACCGCCTGCCCCGCGCTGGCCTCGCTGTCGCCGATCACCGCCGCCCAACGGGCCCCGCAGCGATCGGCCCGCCGGAACTGCTTGCCGAAGGCGGCACCGCTGAGATCGAGTTCCACCACCAGGCCGGCGGCCCGGGCCTGGCGGGCCAGGGGCAGGGCCAGCGCCTCCGCTACCTCCCCGCGGCTCACCACATACAGATCCACCGCCGCTGGGGCGCCCAGGGCCGACTCCTGGGCCGAGGCCTGCACCAGCATCACCAGCCGCTCCATGCCGAGGGCCCAGCCGATCGCCGGCGTGGCGGCACCCCCGAGTTGCTGCACCAGCCCGTCATAACGACCGCCGCCGCAGACGGTGGCCTGGGCCCCCAGTTGGCTGCTGGTGATCTCGAAGGCGGTATGGCAGTAGTAATCGAGGCCTCGCACCAGCCGGGGATTGAGCTCAAACGGAATGCCCAGGGTTTCCAGCCCGGCGCGCACCTGCGTGAAACGCCCATGGCTCTCGCCGCTGAGGGCATCGGCCAGGCTCGGGGCCCCGGCCAGCAGGGCCTGGGTGTCGGGGTTCTTGGAATCCAGCACCCGCAGCGGATTGGTGGTGATCCGCTCCTGGGAATCGGGGTCGAGCCGATCGCGATGGGCCTCCAGCCACTGCACCAGTTCGGCGCGATAACGCAGCCGATCCTCCGGAGTTCCGAGCGAATTGAGTTCCAGCGCCAGTCCGCCGATCCCGAGCGAGGCCAGCAGGTCCCAGGCGATCGCGATCGCCTCCACGTCGCTGCGGGGATCCTCCTGCCCCAGGAACTCCAGCCCGATCTGATGGAACTGCCGCTGGCGGCCGGCCTGGGGGCGCTCATAGCGGAACATCGGGCCGCCATACCAGAGCCGCTGGGCTCCCTGGCTGAGCAGGCCATGCTGAATGGCGGCACGCACCACCGAAGCGGTGCCCTCCGGCCGCAGGGTGCAACTGCGCTCGCCCCGGTCGAGGAAGGTGTACATCTCCTTGCCCACCACGTCGGTGGCCTCGCCGATGCCGCGGGCAAACAGTTCCGTGGCCTCCAGCAGCGGCGTGCGGATCTCCTGGACGGCCGCCCGCCGGAAATGGTCGCGGGCCGTGGCCTCGATCCGTTGCCATACGGCGGTCTGGGCCGGCAGCAGGTCCACCATGCCGCGCAGGCTCTGCAGCGATTCCAAGGAAACTGAAGGATGCACTCGGCCCCAGTGTGCCCTGGGGCAGGCCGCTGCCCCTTCAGGGAGAAGGAAGCACGGCGGCGCCAGGGCCGACGAAATCCCGATACCAGCCGGCGAAGCGCGCCACCCCCTCCTCGATCGGGGTGATGGGGCGGAAGCCCACCCAGGCCTCCAGGGCGCTGGTGTCGGCGGCGGTGGCCTGCACATCGCCAGGCTGCATCGGCTCCAGCTGGCGGATGGCAGCTCGCCCCAGGGCCTGCTCCAGCACCTCGATGAACTGGAGCAGGGGAATCGGCTGGCTGTTGCCGATGTTGAACAGCCGATGGGGGACAGCCGCCGTGGCCGGATCAGGATCAAGCGGATCGAACTGCGGATCGGCGGTGGCGGGTTTATCGAGGCAGCGGATCACCCCTTCGGCGATGTCATCGATGTAGGTGAAATCCCGCTGCATCCGCCCTTCGTTGAACACCCGGATCGGCTCGCCGGCCAGGATCGCCCTGGCAAACAGCATCGGCGCCATGTCGGGCCGGCCCCAGGGGCCGTAGACGGTGAAGAAGCGCAGGCCGGTGGCCGGCAGGCCGTAGAGATGGCTGTAGGTGTGGGCCATCAGCTCGTTGGCTTTTTTGGTGGCGGCATAGAGGCTCACCGGATGGTTCACCGGATGCTGCTCCGAGAACGGCATGCGCCGGTTGCCGCCATACACCGAGCTGCTGGAGGCGTACACGAGATGGCCCACCCCCCGGTGGCGGCAGGCCTCCAGCACAGCCCCGAATCCCACCAGGTTGCTCTGGATGTACACGGCGGGATTCTCGATCGAGTACCGCACACCGGCCTGGGCCGCCAGATGCACCACCCGATCGGGCCGCTCGGCGACGAACAGCTGGTCGATGGCACCGGCATCCGCCACATCAAGGGCTTCGAAGCGGAACGCCCCGGGAGCCGCCATCGCTTCGAGCCGCTCCAGCCGGGCCCTTTTCAGCGAAGGATCGTAATAGGGGTTGAGGTTGTCGACCGCAATCACCCGCTCGCCGCGGCGGAGCAGCCGTTCGGCCACGGCAGCACCGATGAAGCCGGCCGCGCCGGTGACCAGGACCGCCTCTGCCATCGATCAGGCGGCGGCCAGACGCGCACGGAAATGGGCGATGGTGGGCTCCAGCCCCTGCTCCAGAGGAACCTTCGGTTCCCAGCCCAGCTCCCGACGGGCCAGATCGATCACCGGCTGGCGCTGCAGCGGATCGTCCTGGGGGAGGGGAAGGGTGACCAGCTCCAGCGAGGGATTGATGCGGTCGCGCACCAGTTCTGCGAGCTGGCGGATCGTGAACTCACCCGGATTGCCGATGTTGATCGGACCGGCGTGATTGCCGTTCATCAGACGGATCATCCCCTCGATCAGGTCATCCACGTAACAGAACGAGCGGGTCTGGCTGCCATCGCCATAGAGCGTGAGCGGCTCACCCCGGAGGGCCTGCACGATGAAATTGCTCACGACGCGCCCGTCGTTGGGGAGCATGCGGGGCCCGTAGGTGTTGAAGATCCGCATCACGCGGATCTCGGTGCCGTGCATGCGGTGGTCGTCGAAGCAGAGGGTTTCGGCGATCCGCTTGCCCTCGTCGTAGCAGGAGCGGATGCCGATCGTGTTCACACAACCCCGGTAGCTTTCGGGCTGGGGGTGGGTCTCGGGATCGCCGTACACCTCGCTGGTGCTGGCCAGCAGCAGCCTGGCTCCCACCCGGCGGGCGAGGCCGAGCATGTTGTAGGTGCCGAGGAAACTGGTCTTGGCGGTTTTGATCGGGTTGTGCTGGTAGTGCACCGGCGAGGCCGGGCAGGCCAGGTGCCAGATGCGGTCCACCTCCAGGCGGATCGGCTCGGTCACGTCATGGCGGATCAGCTCGAAGCTGGGATGGCCCAGCCAGTGGCGGATGTTGTCCTTGCGACCGGTGTAGTAGTTGTCGAGGCAGATCACCTCCTCGCCAGCCTGCATCAGCCGGTCGATCAGATGGGATCCCAGAAAACCGGCTCCACCGGTGACCAGATTGCGCATCACCATCACGATCAGCCCTCACCCACGCGCCAGACATTGAGGCCGGCGGCCCGGGCCGCTTCGGCATCGGCCACGGCACGGGCATCGAACAACCAGGCGGGCTGCCGCATCACGGAGGCGATCGCCTGCCAGTCGAGATGCCGATACACCTCCCATTCGGTGAGGATCAGCACCGCATCCGCACCACGGGCCGCCTCCTCGGGGGTGGCCACGGCACTCCAGCCGCCCTCTCCGCCCAGACCCACCGGCCGGTTGGGGTCGAGGGCCTCCAGGCCCAGATCGATGGCGATCTGGGAGGGTTCCACCTTCGGATCCACGATCGCCAGCTGGGCCCCTTCCTCGATCAGATCGCGGCAGATGCGGATCGCCGGTGCCTCGCGGGTGTCGTTGGTGTCGGCCTTGAAGGCGAAGCCCAGCACCGCCAGGCGCTTGCCGGTGACCGTGCCGAACAGGCTGTTGACCACCAGGCGAGCGATCCGCTGCTGCTGCCAGGTGTTGAGGCTCACCACCTGCTCCCAGTAGGCCGCCGCTTCCTCCAGTCCGTAATGGCGGCAGAGGTACACCAGGTTGAGGATGTCCTTCTGGAAGCAGCTGCCGCCGAAGCCAGGCCCGGCCTGCAGGAACTTGGCGCCGATGCGGCTGTCACTGCCGATGGCCCGGGCCACTTCCCGCACGTCGGCACCGGTGGCCTCACACAGGGAGGCGATCGCATTGATCGAGGAGATCCGCTGGGCCAGGAAGGCGTTGGCGGTGAGCTTGGAGAGCTCGCTGCTCCAGAGATTGGTGCGCAGAATCCGCTCCGTCGGCACCCAATGGCCGTAAACGCCTGCCAGGGCCTCGATCGCCTCCGGATCCTCACCGCCGATCAGCACGCGGTCGGGGGCTTCGAGATCCTCGATCGCCGAACCCTCAGCCAGAAACTCGGGATTGGAGAGCACCGAGAAGCTCTTGCTGCCACCGGCACTGCCCTGGGCCGCCGAAAGGATGGACTTCACCGCCTCGGCGGTGCGCACCGGCAGGGTGCTCTTCTCCACCACGATCGTGTGGCCCTGGGAGGCGGCGGCCACCTGGCGGGCGGAGGCCTCGATCCAGCGCAGATCGCTGGCCTGGCCGGCGCCGACACCGCGGGTCTTGGTGGGGGTGTTCACCGAGAGGAACACCATGTCGGCCTTGGCGATCGCCGCATCCACCTCGGTGCTGAAGTGGAGGTTGCGGCCGCGGGCCCGTTCCACCACCTGATCCAGACCGGGCTCATAGACCGGCAGACGGCCCAGATCGGTGTCGTTCCAGGCGGCGATGCGCTCGGCGTTGAGATCCACCACCGTCACCTGGATGCCGGGACAACGATCGGCGATCACGGCCATGGTGGGGCCACCCACGTACCCGGCTCCGATACAGCAGATGGAGCGGATCGGTGCAGGAGGCGCGGTCATGACGCAGGCAGGTACTGGGGGGGAGGTTAACGCCAGTTCGCCGTAGATCCGCACCGGATCAACCAGTGGGCGGATGGTCACCACCTGGAGGTTTCTATTGTTGCGATCGATCCCTGGGCCGGCGGTTTGGCCAATGTGCTGATCACCGGAGGCAGCGGCTTCATCGGCAGCCACACCACGCTCTCGCTGCTGGAGAGAGGGTGGTCGGTGTCCGTGATCGACAATTTCGCCAACAGCGGGCCCGAATCGCTGCGGCGGGTGGCGGGCCTTGCAGGGCTGCGGGGCTGGCAGGCCCGCAGCCCGCTGCTCTGGGCCAGCAACCCGGGGGAGGGGAGCCTGACCCTGCTGCAGGGAGATGTGCGCAACCCGGCCGATCTGAACCGGGCCTTCCGCGTGGCGGAGGAGGCAGGGGGGCCGATCGAAGCGGTGCTCCACTTCGCCGGCCTGAAGGCGGTGGGCGAATCGGTGAGCCAGCCCCTGCGCTACTGG
This sequence comes from Cyanobacteriota bacterium, assembly GCA_046342815.1. Taxonomy (GTDB): domain Bacteria; phylum Cyanobacteriota; class Cyanobacteriia; order PCC-6307; family Cyanobiaceae; genus Cyanobium. Next base: position 26,223 of record JBKDOV010000125.1, on the reverse strand, counting down.
GACGTGAACGTGGCCGGCAGCCTCTGCCTGCTGGAGACGATGCGGAGCCGCGGCTGCCACACGCTGGTGTTCAGCAGCAGCGCCACGCTCTACGGCTACCCCGCCACGGTGCCGATCCGGGAAACCGCGGCCGTGCAGCCGATCAACCCCTATGGCACCACCAAGGCCGCCGTGGAGCAGATGCTGGCCGACCTGGCCACCAGCGAACCGCACTGGCGGATCGCCTGCCTGCGCTACTTCAACCCCGTGGGTGCCCACCCCAGCGGCCAGCTCGGGGAAGATCCCCAGGGCATTCCCAACAACCTCTTTCCGCTGATCAGCCAGGTGGCGATCGGCCGCCGCCCCCACCTGCAGGTGTTCGGCAGCGACTGGCCCACCCCCGATGGCACCGGCATCCGGGACTACATCCACGTGATGGACCTGGCCGAAGGTCATGCAGCGGCCCTCGGCCTACTGCTCTCCGAGCCGCCCCAGCGTCTGACCCTGAATCTGGGGTCGGGCTGCGGCCATTCCGTGCTCGACCTGGTGCGCACCTTCTCCGCCGTGAGCGGCTGTGCGATTCCCTATGAGTTCACGGAGCGCCGCGCCGGCGATTCCGCAATCAGCATCGCCGATCCGGCGGAGGCGATGCGGCGGCTCGGTTGGCACACCCGCAGGACGCTGGAGGATTGCTGCCGCGATGGCTGGGCCTGGCAGCGGGCCCACCCGCACGGCTACGGGGTTGCCGCTGCCGAAGAGGTGGGCACCGGCCGCTCAGCCATTCTCTGAACCAGCGCCCTCCGGCAGCACCGACCGCAGCCGCTCACGGAAATCGCCCTTGGGCATGCCGCCCTTCACCTCGCCGTGGATGACGAACTCGCTTTCCACGTCGCTCACCACGAGGTAGGTGGGCCAGCCCATCCCCTCCTTGTTCGGGTACTGGGCCAGCAGCACGCGGCGATAGCGGCGATAGGTGTCGGTGTCCTGGAGCATGACGCTCACGAATTCCAGGCCCAGTTCCTCGGCCACCCGGGCGTCGTAATTGCTCATCCGGTGGCAGGTGCCGCAGTCCTCCGAGCTGAACTTCAGAACGGTGAGACTCTCCATGGCGCCATTGCCGAGCTAGCTACGGCGGGATCGTAAGCAGCCCGGAGGCCGAAGCGGGGCGGCTGTGGTCGTCTCAAGGCCGTTCCTGGGCCAACCGCTCCGCCCGCAGCTGGCGCAGCCGCTCCCCCAGGCGGGGCCCGGGCGCCAGGCCCTCGGCGATCAGCTGCCCGGCCGTGGTGGGGGCCCGCAGGTGGCGCCAGCGCAGCCACCAGCGCAACAGGGGCCGCCGCGGCCCCAGCCGCGCCGCCAGGGCCAGGGCCACCGCGTCAGCGTCCAGCCCCGGCCCCTCCAGCAGCTCGCACCAGCGCACCACGCCATAGCCGGGGGATTCCTGCGCCACAGCCGCCAACCGGCGCCCCAGCTCCAGATAGCGGGCCAGCAGCCGGTGCTGCCGATGCGGCACCTGCAGCCGCTCCGCCAGGCCGAGGGGATCGGCGGCGCCGGCCAGCAGGGCCGGCAGCAGGGGCACCCCCAGGCGTTCGGCCCAGAGCAGCCGGCGGCGCCAGTCGGGATCGGCCTGCAGGCCCGCATCCAACAGGCAGAGGGCACCCCAGCGCTGCAGCAGCAGCAGCGCCCGCTGCCAGTTCTCCCTTTCCAGCAGCAGCTCGAGTTCCATCCGCAGCCGGGTGCCCAGGGCGGCAGGGGCCAGGGCCGGGGGCTGGCCCGGCCGCCAGGCCCAGGGCCAACGGGCGAGGGTGGAACGGAGCTGCTCGAGGCTCTCCTCGGCGAGGTGGAAATCGAGCCGGGCGGCATAGCGGGCGCCGCGCAGCAGCCGGGTGGGATCGTCGCGCACGCTGCCGGGGTGCAGGAACCGCAGCCTGCGGGCGGCCAGATCGCTCTGGCCGCCATGGGGATCGAGCAGCCGCGGCTGTGCTTCCCACAGCAGCGCCATGGCATTGATCGTGAAGTCGCGGCGGGCCAGGTCGTCGTGGAGGGAGCCGAAACGCACCCTGGGGTTCTCCCCCGGCACCGGGTATTCCTCCCGCCGGGCGCTGGCCACATCCAGCAGCAGCGGTCCGCCGGCGAGCCGCAGCTCGAGTTCCACGGTGCCGTAGGCGGCATGCTCCTGACAGAGCGGGATCGCCTCTTCCCCCAGCTGCTCCCGCAGGCAGCGCGCCAGGCGGTGGGCCGGGGGCAGCGGCTGCGCCGGCTCGAGCAGCTCCAGCGGCTGCGCCGCAGCGGCGGACTCCACCACCAGATCGAGATCGGGCACCCCGCGCCATGGATCGTTGTGCAGCCGGTGCAGCAGCAGATCCCGCACGGCTCCGCCCACCAGGGCCAGGCGATCCGGCCCGGCCGCCCGCACCAGCAGGGCGGGCAGCTCGAGCGGCAGGCCGGGCAGGTCGAGGCAAGGGGTGGAGGGGGGAACGGGCATCCGGTCGGGCCGGGAACGGAGAATGGCCGCATCATCACGGAGCTGGCCCTTGTCTGCGCTCACCCGCTGCCTCATCGAGGAAGCGGCCGCCATCGCGGCCAGTGCCCAGCGGCTCGACAGCAGCCAGGTGGAAGCGGCCCTGCAGCTGCTGGATCGCTGCGCGGATGGCCGCGCCAAGCTGGTGATCACCGGGGTGGGCAAGAGCGGCATCGTGGCCCGCAAGATCGCGGCCACCTTCTCTTCGATCGGCCTGATGGCGATCTACCTGAATCCCCTCGATGCCCTGCATGGCGACCTTGGGGTGGTGGCCCCCCAGGACGTGAGCCTGCTGCTCTCCAACAGCGGCGAAACCCAGGAACTGCTGGAGATCCTGCCCCACCTCAAACGCCGCGGCACGGCCCGGATCGCCCTGGTGGGAAGGGTGGAGTCGAGCCTCGGCCGCGGCTGCGACGTGGTGCTCGACGGTTCGGTGGACCGGGAGGTCTGCCCCCTCAACCTGGCCCCCACGGCGAGCACGGCCGTGGCGATGGCGATCGGCGATGCCCTGGCTGCGGTGTGGATGGAGCGGCGGGGGATCTCCCCCCAGGATTTCGCGCTCAACCATCCGGCCGGCTCCCTGGGCAAACAGCTCACCCTCACCGCCGCCGACCTGATGGTGCCGGTGCAGCGCCTGGTGCCGCTGGCGGCCAGCACGCCGCTGCCGGAGGTGATCGCCCACCTCACCGCCGATGGGGTGGGGGCCTGCTGGGTGGCCCAGCCGCTGCAGCCCCAACGGATCGCCGGCCTGATCACCGACGGCGATCTGCGCCGTGCCCTCCAGAACCACGGACCGGAGGAGTGGAGCCAGCTGAATGCCGCCGATCTGATGACCGCCGATCCGATCACGATCCCGGGCGACACCCTGGCGATCGACGCTCTGCAGCAGATGGAACGCAACCGCCGCAAGGCGATCGGTGTGCTGCCCGTCACCGACGGCGACCTGAGCATGAAGGGGCTGCTGCGGCTGCACGATCTGGTGCAGGCAGGCCTCACCAGCAGCTGAAACTCAGTCCCAGAGCCGCACTGCCTCCTCGCGGGCGGCCAGCCACTCGGCGGCCAGCACCCCGCCGCCGAAGCGGTACTCGCGGAACCAGGGACCCCCGAGGGTCCAGTGGACCAGCGCCGGCCCCCCTTCCGCCACGCTGCGCGGCTGCACGTCGATCAGATGGTTCCAGCTGCAGACCGGTGGCGGCATTCACGTATTCGGGGGTGAGGGCACGGCAGCGACTGCAGTTGAACAGCATCAGCGACTGCTGTGCTGCACAAAGCTGTCGGCCAGCACATTCACGGCGGCGCGCTCGTGGGGGTCGTAGCCGATGAACACCGGGAGGGGACGGGCAACATGAACCTAAGATATTGAATATTATATAACGATAACGGCATAGTGCTTGGCGCAGGATCAGCCCGCTTCGGCCGCTGCGATCGCCCTCGCCTGCTCGAGCTGGTCGGCGGTGTCCACCGACAGCGATTCGCCTTCCACCGGAAAGGTGCCGATCCCGATGCCGGCCTCCAGCAGCCGCAGCTGCTCCAGCTTCTCGATCTCCTCCAGGGGAGAGCTGGGCAGGTGGGGCCAGCGGGCCAGCACATCGGCCCGATAGCCGTAGATGCCCACATGCCCCCAGTACGGGGCATGGACATGCCAGTCGGCGGGATCAACGCCGCGCACATGGGGGATGGCGGAACGGGAGAAATACAACGCCCGGCCATCGGCCGACACCAGCGTCTTGACCACGTTGGGGTTGTGCACCTTGTCGGCCCCCATCCGGTAGACGGGCGTGAGCACCTCGGGCACCGGCTGACGCCGCTCGAATTCGGCCGCCATCGCATCGATCGCCGCCGGATCGATGAAGGGCTGGTCCCCCTGCACGTTGAGGATCACCGTGTCCTCGAGGCGGTCCGCCGCGCCGCCGGCCAGGGCCACGATCGCCTCCACCACCGAAGCGATCCGGTCGCTGCCGGAACTGCAGAGGGGGCTGGTCGCCAGACCCGCCACCCCCCAGCCGCGGGCCGCCTCCAGCAGCTCCTCGCTGTCGGTGCAGAGCACCACGGTCGCCGGAGTCTGCGCCTGCAGGCAGCGCTCCAGCACCCGCTGCAGCATCGGCCGGCCCCCGATGTCGGCCATCACCTTGCCTGGCAGCCGAGAGGATTCCAGCCGCGCCGGCACCGCCACGACGAACCGCATCCCCTCGTTCCCATCAGCAGCGGGCACCCTATCGCCGCCGCCGGCGCCTCACCAACGCCAGAACCCGCACCAGCGCCAGCTCACCAGCCGCCGCTGAGCTGGCGCGCCCGCTCCACCAGGGCGGCCACCTGCTCAGGGTCGGCCGCCGGCCGCTCCCCGGCCGCCACGGCGCGGTAGAGGTCGGCCACCCGCCAGCTCTCGCTGGCCGGATCCTGCCCATGGCGCGGGATCAGGTGCAGATGGAAATGGCGAGCCCCTTCCCCGAAGGAGATCGCATACACCCGGTCGCAGCCGCTGAGTTCGCGCACCAGGGCACTGCAGCGCTGCAGCATCGCCCCGAACCCCTCGATCTCCTCAGCCCCGAAGTCGGCCGCTCCGCCGAGATGGCGCCGGGTATCCAGCAGCAACCACCCCACCAGGGGGCTGGGCAGGGGATGGTGACGCAGCAGCCAGGGGCCGGAGCGCAGGATCTCCAGAGCGGCGGCTTCCGGGCTCTGGTGCAGGCGGCAGACGCCGCAGGAGGGGTCGAGCATGCAGCAAGCTTGTCCGAGCGAGCGGCGCGGTGCCATCCCCTCCCTCCCCCCAGCCACCGATGCGGGCCCGGGTCCCCTGCCGGCGGATCCGGCCTCAGCGCCCCTGGCCGTGGTCACCGTGGCCCACCACAGCCAGGCCGTGCTGCCCCGGCTGGCCCACGACCTCGCCCGGCAGAGCCGGCCGCCGGCGCGCTGGCTGCTGGTGGACAACAGTCCCGACTCCGCGCCGCTGAGCACCGCAGGGCTGGCGCTGAAGCCCGAGCTTCTGCAGGGCCAGGAGGGAGACGGCTTTGGCTGCGGCTGCAACCGGGCCCTCGAGGCCCTCGCCCAAAGCGGCTGGCGGGGCTGGGTGTGGCTGCTCAACCCCGACACCGGCCTGCCGGTGGGCAAGGAACTGGAGCAGCTGCTGCAACGGCTGCGCCCCCTGCCCGCCACGGCCCTGGTGGGCACCGCCGTGCGGGAGGGGAACGGCTTCGAAGCCAGCGGCGGCTGGATCGATGCCGGCCTTCGCTTCCGCCGGCGCCGCCTGGAGGCGGCCCACCTGGCAGCCAAGGGTCCGGTGGCCGTGGATTGGCTGAGCGGTTGCAGCCTGCTGCTCCAGCCCGAGGCGCACCACCCCCCCGCCCGCTTCGATCCCCGCTTCCCCCTCTATTACGAGGACATGGATCTCTGCCTGCGGCTGGCCGCCACCGGCGCGCCGGTGCTGTGGCTGCCCCGCCCGGAGGTGCAGCACCGGCGGGGCAGCGGCAGCGCCGCGGCCAGCCCCCGGCGGCTGCAGCTCTCCACCCTGAGCTACCTGCGTTTCCTGCGGATCCACACCGCCGGCTGGGTGTTCGCTCTGCGCAGTCTGCGGCTGCTGCTGCTCAGCCTGCTGCGACTGCCGCTCCATCCCCGCAACAGCCTGGTGGCCCTGGGCAGCCTGGTGCGGGTGCTGGGGGAACGGAACCACACCCCGATGCTGCCCTGATCGCGATGGTGCCCCCCGCCGCTCCCCTCGCCCTGTTCAACGGCAGCTACCTGGGCCGGTGTCCCACCGGCATTGGCGTGGTGGCCCGCGATCTGGTGGAGGCCCTCGATCCGGGGCTGGTGCCCCTGCTGGATCCCCTCGAAGGCGACCGGCCCGGCAGCCTGGCGATCCCCGCCACCCTCTCGCCCGAACACGGCCGGCGGGGCCACTGGCAGCGCCTCCGCTGGACCCAGCAGGAACTGCCGCGGCTGCTGCGGCGCAGCGGCGCGCCGCTGCTCCTCTCCCCCCTGCCGGAGGCCCCGCTGGGGCGGAAGGTGCGCTCGGTGGTGCTGGCCCACGATCTGCTGCCGCTGCGCCATCCGCAGCTGACCCCCCTGCTCGCCTACCACCTGGCCTACGTGCCCCTGGTGCTGCACCGGGCCGAGCGGGTGCTGTGCAACTCCGAAGCCACCGCCCGGGAGGTGCACGACCGGCTCGGTGTACCCACCCGCAAACTCGTGCCGATCCGCCTCGGCTTCCGGCCCGGATTGCTGCAGCCGCTCGGACTGCCGCGGGAACCCTTCTTCCTGGTGCTGGGCCGGCACGATCCCCACAAGAATCTCGAGCGGGTGCTGCGGGCCTTCGCCCTTGTGGGTCCCCAGGGCACAGGCGAACTGGAACTGCATTTCGTCGGCCCGCACGACCGGCGCTACACCCCCCGGCTGCAACGCCTGGCGGCCGAACTCGGCATCGCCGACCGCTGCCGCTGGCAGGCCTGGGTGGACGACCAGGAGCGGCTGCAGCTGCTCAACCGCTGCCGCGGCCTGGTGATGGCGAGCCTGTGGGAAGGCTTCGGACTACCGGCCCTGGAGGCGATGGCCTGCGGTACCCCGGTGATCGCCGCCCGGGCCGGAGCCCTGCCGGAGGTGGTGGGGGAGGCGGCCCTGCTGGTGGATCCCCGCCGGGTGGAGGAGATCAGCGACGCACTCCGCCAGCTGGGGCAGGCCCGCCCGGCCCTGGAACGGCAGCTGGCCGCGGCCGGGGTGGCGCGGGCCGCCGGATTCCAGTGGAGCGACACCGCCAGAACGGTGGAACAGCTGCTCCGCTCCCTCGCCTGAGAAAGGGGGCGGGTCGGTGGCGAACTCGGTGGCAAAGGCAGGGGCGATTCAGGGGGTGGACGGAGCGCAGGGGAAACGCCAGGGGCGGCCCACTAGCGTTAGCGAAAGATCAGTTCCCAGCGCCAGCGAGAGCCGTTGCACGCCCCCTTCCTCCGACTGATCCGACGCCGTAGCGAAACGGTCGATCAGCTGCTGAGGCTGCTCAGTTATCTGCCCAGAAGGCGCTTCCGGGCGCTGCTGCTGCTGATTCCCCTTTCCCTGATCCCCGGCATCACCGACCTGATCAGCATTGGTGTGGTGGCGCGGCTGGCCGGGGCCCTGATCGGCACCCCCCTCGATGACAAGGTGCCCTGGATGAAGGTCTTCGGCGGCAACACCGCCAATCAGACCGTCTGGCTGATCGCCATCTTCATCGGCGTTTCCTGGTTCTCCTCCTTCTCGAAGCTGACGCTGCAGGTGGTGCAGCAGCGGCTCACGGCCCAGGTGTGGCGCGACTTCTCCGACGCCATCCACAAGCGGGTGCTCAATCAGCAGTACAGCTATCACCTGGTGCGCAGCACGGCGAAGCTGAGCTCCCTGATCATGAAGAACATCAAGGTGGCTTCCGGCGCCGTGATTTCGCCGTTGATGCGCATCGTGGGCAGCATCCTTTCGGTGATTCTCATCTCCGCCGGCATCCTGATTGCGGGCAAGGGTCTTGCACTGGCCCTGATCATCACGCTGACCACCTGTTATCTGGTGTTCTCGCTGGTGATCACCCCCTATCTGCGCCATGCCAGCAACCAATCGGTGCGTCTCGACATCAAGTCGAATCACCTGCTGCTGGAATCTCTGGCCTCGATCAAGGACATCCAGCTCACCAATTCCGAAGGCCACTTCGAGAAGGCCTTCGTTTCCGCTGGCCAGGAAGCCCAGCGGTATCAGTGGATGTCGGCGATTCTGCCGATTCTGCCGCGGTTGCTGATCGAACCACTCGGCATCACGCTGATCTTCGTGCTCGGCGCCCTGCCGGCGATTCTTCACAACGACCCGGGCCAGATCAAGGCCCTGATTCCCTCCCTGGCCGCCCTGGTGCTGGCCGCCCAACGCCTCACCCCCCCGCTCCAGGACTTCTTCGGCTGCATCACCCAGCTGCGGGGTGGCCTGCCGAAGATCAAGAAAACGGTGGAACTTCTGGAGCTGCCCTACAGCAGGCCCACCCTGCAGACCCCGGGCGTGCCGCTGCCGGAATCGGTGTTTCCGCGCTTCTCAATCCGGCTGCGCAACGTGCATTACACCTATCCCAAGACCAGCCAGGAGGTGCTGCACGACATCAATCTCTCGATTCCGGTCGGATCCCGCGTGGCCCTGGTGGGCACCACCGGCAGCGGCAAGAGCACAACGGCCAACATCCTGCTCGGCCTGCTCGTCCCCCAGCAGGGCGCCCTCGAACTCGACGGTCAGCCGGTGGACGAACTCGACGTGCCCGCCTGGCAGGCCAACTGCGCCCTGGTGCCCCAGCACATCGCGCTGCTGGATGCCAGCTTCCGCGAAAATGTGGCCTTCGGTCTCGAGGAGGAGGAGATCGACAACGACCGGCTCTGGGAAGCGATCGAAGCATCTCAGCTGGCCGAGTTCGTGGCCGAACTGCCCTATGGCCTGATGACTCCGGTGGGGGAGAACGGCATGAAGCTCTCCGGCGGTCAGCGCCAGCGCCTGGCCCTGGCCCGTGCCTTTTACCGCAATGCCCGCTTTCTGGTGCTCGATGAGGCCACCAGCGCCCTCGACAACCGCACCGAATCGGATGTGATCAGTGCCCTGCAGGTGATCGGCCGCCGCTGCACCACGGTGGTGATCGCCCACCGGATCAGCACCGTGGCCCGTTGCGATCGCATCTATGAATTCTCGAAGGGTCGGATCGTGGACTACGGCAGCTTCGAGGAACTGAAGAACAGCTCCGGCAGCTTCCGCGAACTGGCCCGTCTGGAGTCGATGCTCGATGCCTGACCTGGGCGGAATCAAGGCCGGCACCGGCCGGCTGCTGCGCCAGCGCCTCCAACCAGCCGGCCGCTGGCTCTCGCGGGAATACAGACGCGAGAGCGAATCGCTCGCCGCCTATTCCGGGCTGGTGCGCCAGGCCTTCCGCACCGAACCCTTCCGCCCCTGGGTCGTTCCCGATGTGCATGTGGACGGCGTCTGGCACCCCTGCACGGTGCTGGCTCCCCAGGAATCTCCGGCCCGCCGCGAACGCGACAACGCCATCCACCACTACGGCCACGATGTGGTGCTGAAGCGCTGGGCCGGGTTGCCGCCGGTGGGCAGGCCCCTGCCTGTGCTGCTGGAGCACGGGGTGAAATTCAGCCCCGATGCCGCCTTCGAGAAACCCGAATCCTGGACCCGGATCTACCTCTGCATGGGGGAACAGCGAGCGGCGGTGCTCCGGCAACGCCATGGCCTGCCGGCCGAGGCGGTGGGTCCGTTCCTGCGCTACGCCCAGCCGGTGCTGGCGGAAGACGAGCTGGAGGCCCTGCGCCAGCAGCTGGGGCCCTGCCTGCTGGTGATCCCCCCCCACTCGCTCGACCGCATCCCGCGCCACTGGGACCAGCAGCGGTTCCATGCCGCCGTCGATGAAATCTGCGCCCGCAGGGGCTTCCGCAGCGTGATCTGGATGGGGCACTGGAAGGATGGGCTGCCGCCCGACCTGCCGGCGCACTGGATCCCGGCCTGCAACGGCCACCGCTCCAATCCGTGGTTCCTCGATGCCCAGCGCACCCTGTTCGCCCTGGCCGGGGGCATGGTCACCTGCGCCCTGGGGACCCACGTGGGTTATGCCCAGGCCCTCGGGGTGCCGATTCTGCTGCTGAAGCTGGCGGTGGAACAGGATTTCAGCGGCCGCAGCGAAAAGAACCGGCTCAGCGAGACCCAGGAGTGGGACGACCGGGCCAGCCTGATCGAGGCCCTGGCCCCCGGCCTGGAGCAGGGCGCCTGGACCGGCCTCGATCCGGCCGAGGTGACCCGCCTGCTCGACCCCTACTTCGGCTTCGCCCGCCACCGCGATCCGGCCACGATGGCGAGGCTGCTGGCGGGGGAGACCTGAGGCCATGGCCACGCCGCGCCCCACCCCGGAGCCGCTGAGCATCGTCACGGTGGTGATGAACCGCAGCCACCATCTGCGCCACAGCGCCCCCCTGGTGGCCCGCTGGCCCCGCCACGCCGAGCACCTGATCCTCGATTGGTCAAGCCGGGTGCCGGTGACGGCCGCCGACCTGCCGGACGACCCCCGCATCCGCCTGGTCCGGGTGGAAGGGGAGCAGGAGTGGTCGCCGGGGCGCAGCTTCAACCTGGCCTTCGCCGTGGCCCGGCATCCGCTGCTGCTCCGACTCGATGGGGATTCCTGGCCCACCGATCCGCAGCTGGAGCTGCCGCCCCTGCCGGCGGGCCGCTACCGCCGGCTGCCGATCGGCGGGGGCCTCACCGGCCTGCTGCTGATCCACCGCGAGGATCTGTGGGCGGTGGGTGGCTTCAACGAACGGCTGAGCGGCTACGGCTTCGAGGACAAGGACCTCGACCGTCGTCTCGCCGACCGCTTCACCTGCGAACTGCTGCCCGAAGGCAGCTTCGCCACCCTCCCCCACGACCACCGCGACCGCTCGGCGGCCTTCGCCCTCGGCGGCTCGCCCGCCTGGGCCCTGCACCAGGCCCGGGCCCTGATGGAGGAGAGCAAGGCCCGCAACCGGGTGATCGCCGAATACGAATCGTGGTCGGCCCAGCAGCCCCGCCTGCGCTACGGCCCGCTGCCCTCCGCCGCCGGAGAGGTGCTGCAGCGGCTGCCGGGGGAGGGCGCAACCATTCCGGCCCCACTGCAGGAACGGCTGGAAACGGCCGGCACCGGCGCCTATCTCGAGGCGATGTTCTGGATCCCCCAGGAGCAGATCCAGTCGCGGATCCCACCGCCGCTGCAGCAGCGACTGCGCCGCAGCCTGCGGCTGCAGCGCCTCCACCACAGCCTGTTCGTGCCGCTTGTGCTCGGGCTGATCGCCCTGCTGCACCGGCTGCTGCGCTGGCAGGAACGGCTGCAGAAGCTGGCCCGGAGGCGCAGGCGGTGAACGGACTCTCGATCGTGACGGTCTGCATGAACCGGCACGAGCACCTGCTCCACACCCTGCCGCTGACGGCGCGCTGGCCCCATCACCAAGAGCATCTGGTGGTGGACTGGAGCTCCGAGCAGCCGCTGCGCCGCGCCGACCTGCCGGCGGATCCGCGGCTGCGGCTGCTGCGGGTGGAGGGGGAAAGCCAGTGGTCTGCGGCCCTGGCCTACAACTTCGCCGCCTCCCAGGCCCGCAGCAGCTGGCTGCTGCGGCTGGATGCCGATGGCTGGATCCGGCCGGAAAGCCCGGCACTGCCCCTCCTGCCGGAGGGCAGCTTCGGCCATCTCACCGACCACCGCGGGCTCAATGGGGTGCTGCTGGTGCGGCGGGCCGACTTTGAGCAGGTGGGGGGATTCCATGAGCGGATCCAGGGCTACGGCATGGACGACAAGGACCTGGTGGAACGGCTGGGGCGGCGCCACACCCCGGTGGCCCTGCCGGCCGCGCTGTTCGACTGCCTCCAGCACGACGACGGCCTGCGGCTGGCGGACGGCCCCGATCGAACCCAGGGCGCCGATCTGCGCTGGAGCAAGGCCTGCCTCTACGGAGCCCGCCAGCGCAACCTGCTGATCACCGAACGGCTGCCCTGGAACGCCGAAGCCGCCCACAGCCGCTACCTCGAGCGGGACGGGGTCTGGAGACTGCAACCCGACAGCCGGCAGGATCTGCCGCCGGCCCTGGCGGCCGACGCCGCCACCACCTTCCGGGGCACGGCCCTTTCCAAGTACACGCGCCTCACCCAGATTCCGCTGCAGTCGCGGCTGGCGCCGGAACTGGAGCAGGTGCTGATCGACGATCCCCGGCTGCTGGCGCGGTGGCAACGGCTGGCCGGTCCCCTGATCGACCTGGCGATCACCGCCCTGGTGCTGACGGCCCGCCTGGGGCGCTGGCAACGGCGCCGGCGCCCATGAGCACCGCCCGCATCGCCGCGCCCCTGCCGCTCACCCTGCTCACGGTGTGCATGAACCGCTGGCAGCACCTGCGCCAGACGGTGGCCGCCACCAGCCGCTCCCCCTGGCATCAACACCACCTGATCATCGACTGGAGCTCGGAGCAGCCGTTGCGGCCCGAGGAGCTGCCGGACGACCCCCGCATCCGCCTGGTGCGGGTGGACGGCGAGAGCGCATGGCACCACACCCGGGCCTTCAATTTCGGGCTGGGCCTGGTGACCACCGAGACGGTGCTCAAGCTCGATGCCGATGTCTGGATCGACCAGGCCGCCGGTGCCGATCTCGCCTGTCCGGAGGGAGTGTTCCGGGTGATGGAGGCGCGGGCCGGGCTCTACGGCACGGTGCTGGCCCGGCTGGATGACCTGCGGGCCGTGGGGGGCTACAACGAGTTCCTCAGCGGCTATGGCAAGGAGGACAAGGATCTCTACCGCCGCCTGGAGCAGCGCTGCCGGCTCGAACCGCTGCCGGCCGGCCTGCTGGGCTGCCTTGACAGCGGCGACGAGCTGCGGGCCGCCAGCGCCGGTGCCCGTCGCCTCAGTGGCACGGGGCAGCGGCAGTGGAGCGGCTCCCTGATCGCCGCCTCCCGCGCCCGCAATGCCCTGATCGCCAAGCGCTGCCCCTGGAGCGCCGACCAGCCCCACAGCCGCTACGAGCTGCTCGGCCTCGACCGCTACCGGGTTGTGGGCGCCAGCCTGCCCACCCCGCCCCAGGCCGTGGCCGAGAGCGCCCGGATCACCTACCGGGCGGTGCTGCTCTCCAAGCTGCTGGGGGTGCATGAGCGACTGATCGTGGCCTGGCTGTCACCGCGCCAGCAGGAACAGCTGATCGCCCGGCCCCGCCTGGCCCTGACCCTGGCCCGCAGCCTGGAGGCCGCCAACCGGCTGCTGCTGCTGGGGGTGAAGCTGATTCTGCGGCTGTGCGGGGATCCACCGCCCTGACCCGGCGGGCGCCGGAGGGGGTTCAGGGCAAGGGTGCCCCGAGGCAGTGCCGCCAGACGGACACGTAGGGATCGACGCCATGGCGGCCCCCCAGGGAGGCGGCCCAGAGATCGGCGAAGACGGGCAGCTCGGGGGGCACGCCGTCCACGGGGCGACTGGCGGACTCGAAGTGCAACCAGCGGCTGCGGGGCTCCAGGATCGAAGCCTGGCCCAGCGCAGCCGCCCGCAGGCAGAAGTCCACATCGCCGTAGTTGATCGGCAGTTCGGCCCGCAGTCCGTCCAGCTGCCGCCACAGCTCCCGGCGACACAGGCACACGGCGGCGGTGACCGCCAGGAAACGGCGCCGATGCTCCAGGGTTCCCCAGGGCAGATCCTGGGGGCGGCAGCCGGCCCAGGCATGGCGCGGCGCCAGGTTGTCGATCGCCACGCCCGCATGCTGCACCGGGCCATCCGGATAGAGCAGCAGGGCCCCGACCACCCCCACCCCGGGCTCCTGCTGCAGGGCCCGCACCAGCCAGGTGATCCCTTCCGGATCGAGCAGTTCGGTGTCGTCGTTGAGCTGCAGCAGCAGTTCACCCCGGGCCGCCGCCGCGGCCCGGTTGATCCGCTCGGAATAGGAATAGGGCCGGGCATCCCGCAGAAACTGCCAGCGGCCGGGCCCGAGGGCTGCGTGCACCATCTGCTCCAGTTCTGCCACCAGGTCGGGCGCCAGCTCGCCTCCATCGATCAGCACCACCTCCAGCCGGCGATAACGGCTGCGCTCCAGCAGGCTGCGCAGCCCTTCGCGCACCAGCAGGCGCTCGCGGCCGTCGATCCTGCGGCGGGTGCCGGCGGTGGGGATCAGCAGGCTCACCAGAGGCTCCTCGGCGAGGGCGCTCCCGCCATCGCTCGCGGCCGCACCCGCCAGAGGCACCGGCAGAGGCACCGGCGGTGGCGCCAGCAGCAGGGGAAGCGGCAGATGGGCCCGCCCCCCCAGGTCGGCGGCCAGCTCGGTGGCGAGCTCTCGCCAGGCGGGTGTGTGGGGCAAAGGAGCCCCCGGCTGGCGGGCCAGGGCCTCCAGCCGCTCCGCCAGGACAGCGGAGGCCAGCAACGGGCCGGCACCGATGCCGCTGCCGCGATCGAACAAGGGATCGTGCAGGGGTTTCTGGCGCCACCAATGGCGGCCGTCCGCCCCGATCACCCAGTCGTCGCAGCTGACCAGGGCCGCTCCACTGCGCCGCAACCGCGCCGCCAGCCGCCGGCGCACCCGGCGGCGCCGGCGTTCGGAAGCGGGCCAATCGGACGGCCAGTACAACCGGGCCGTCGCCTCGCCCCTGCCGCCGCCGCTTTCGACGCCCCCATCGCCGCCACCAGCGGCGGAACGACAGCCGGGCTGCCATTGCAGCAATCGAAGCCGCAGCCAGCGGAACCCCACCGACCCGGGGTGCAGCTCCAGGCGGGGCACCAGCCGCTCGGCGGCCACCCGCAGCAGCGGATCGGGATCGCCCCGCAGCAACCGCCCCGCCACCTGCCTGGCGCGCAGGAGCTTGCGCTGCCAGCGCCGCCGCGGCGCCAAGGAAAGGGGTGCCTGCTCGGGAGTCATGGGCGCAGCCACCGCTTGATGCGCACCAGGCCCCTGCCCAGGCGGCTGGCCCGCAGACGCCCGAGGCGGCGGCTGAACCGCTCCAGTCGTTCCACCCGATCCAGCAACGGCCGCTGGGCCAGCAGCCCGCTGCCCAGGAAACGCTGCTGCCGCAGCTCGGTGGCCACCCCATGGATCGCCAGCCAGTCGGCCAGGGAGGTGGTGGTGAGCAACCGGCCCCGCAGCCACTCGGCCTGCACGGCGGCCAGCTGCCGCAGCCCCGAGGGATCCTGCTCGGCAAACCAGGCGGGGAAGGCCTCCGGCGTGCAGACGGGCAGGGGCGTCTCCGGCTCCAGCAACAGCGAAGGACGGGCCAGCCGGGCCGGCAGGACCACCACCACGGCCCGCCCCCGGGCGATCGCCTCCAGATGGCCGGTACCGAGATGGCCCGGCGCCACCACCACCCAGCTTTCCGCCAGCAGGGCCGCCAGGGGCCGCAGCCCGGGCGCCGCAACCGGATCGAGGCCCTGGGCCCGGGCATCCGCCAGGCCGGCGGGCTCCAGGGGCGGCTTGCGGGCCAGCAGCAGCGGCACTCCGCGGTCCCTGAGCGCCTGCTCCACCCCGCCCAGGGCCTGCCAGTAGGCCAGGGGATCGGCCAGGGGAAGCAACGACTGCTGCTGGAGGGGGTAGTGGAGCCAGCCCACCGCCGGGGCGGCAGGCAGGGGCAGGCTGGCCTCCAGCTCCAGCCCCTCCAGCAGGTGGGCGCGCACCGGATCGGCGCTCAGCACCGCCCGGTCGCCGCCGGCGCTGCCGCCACCCCGCAACGGCACGAGCAGGGGATCCTGCTCCTCAAGATGGCGCTGCCAGCGGCCGGGACTGTGCAGCGGCAGCAGCTCGGCGGTGTGATGCAGGGCGCCATGGGGCACCCCCTGGAGGCGGGCCTGCATCACCAGCCGTTCACAGCCGCGGCTGTTCTCCTCCGGCACCAGCAGCAGCCGGGGGCGATCCTGCCGCCAGGCCGCCGCCAGAGAGTGATCGAGCTCCAGGCGCTGAGCCGCCAGGTCGCGGGCGAGGCCCTGCAGCAACGACCAACCGGCGAGGGCCTCCAACCAGTCGGTCGCCGGGGCTGCGGCGGCAGCGGACGGCAGGGGCGGCGCCGCGGCTGCGGCGGGGTCCGCCTGCAGCACCGGATCGGTCGCCAGGCAGCGGAGCCGGGGGGCATCGGCGAAGAGTTCCGGCAGGGGCGCCGCGGCCTCGGTCTCCACCAGGCGCACCGCCAGCCCGGTGGCCTCAAAGGCCAGCAGGGGGATCTCGGGATGGCGGAGCTTGCCGATCGCCAGCCACAGGCAGGGACCCTCCACGGCCGCCCCAGCCGCTTCGAGCCGGACTCCGGCGGCGGCAGGCTCCGGCGGATCGAACCGGCCCAGCACCGCCGGCAGCTCCACCGCCACGCCGCGCTGGCGCAGCAGCGCCGCCAGCAGCAGCAGCGGCAGATCCCCGAGGCCCCTGCCGGGGCCGGGGGCACGCAAGCGGGCGCCGATCGGCAGGATCTCCCGCTCGGCGCCGAGCAGGGGCTCCAGCCAGTCGGGCAACAGGGCCAGACCGAGCAGGGCAGGCGAGAACAGATCACCGCAGAGCAGTTCGGCCAGTGGTGCGGCGGGCGGCGCGCCGGCCGGCAGGCGCGGCACGGCGGCGAGGGCGGCGTGCCAGGCCCCCACCCGGAGCTGCAGGGCGTTCCAGGCCGCCGCCCCCTGAGGCCCCAGCCAACGGGCCTGGGAATCGAGACCGGCCTGCTCCAGGGCCAGCCAGGCCCGGCAGGAACCGCACCACAAGGGTGAGGTCGGCACAGCGGCAGCGGCCGCCGACCCCACCCACCAGTCCACCCCTTCCTGATCAAGCAGAACGGTGGCCGTCAATCCCACAGGGCCATGGCGTCATCCCTGGCGCTGAACCATTCCGCCGCCAGGGGGCCGCCCATGGTGCGCTGCTCCCGGAACCAGGGGCCGCCCAGGGTCCAGTGCAGGAGGGTGGGTCCCCCTTCTGCGGCGGCGGCCTGCGGCGGCGGCTGCACATCCACGAGGTGATTCCAGCGGTCGGGGAGCGCACCGATTTCATGGTCGCCGGCCAGCCAGTGGAAGCGGTGCAGCTCCAGCCCCGTGGCGGTGTTGACGTATTCGGGGGTGAGCGCCTGGCAGCGGCTGCAGTTGCACAGCATCAGCGAGCTCCAGTTCTTCTTCGGATAGGGCGTCTGGGGCTCCCCCAGAAACTTCACCGCTTCATTGGGGTTGTGCTCGTGCTGCACGCACATCACCGCGAACTGCTCCTGCCGCAGCGCCCACAGCTCGGCGATGTCGCCGCGGCAGAGCATGTCGCAGTCCATGAAGATCGCCCAGCCGTCGTAGCCCTTGAGCCAGGGCACCAGAAAGCGGGTGAACGAGAAGGCGGTGGCCTGCAGCGGATCGCGCTCCCGCTGGAACACCCCCAGGGACTGCAGCTGGGGGGTGATGATCGGGGTGATCGCCAGGGGCACGCTGCTCTGCTGCACCAGGCTGTCGATCAGCACGTTGGTGGCGGCCCGTTCGCGCGGATCGAAGCCGATGAACACGGGGATCGGTACCACCGCGCTGGCGGCAACAGGAGGGGTGCTCATCGGCCCAGCTTCAGCCCCGGGAATGGGAGGCAATTTAGGCACGGCCCGACAGTGCCTAGTCTCTTGCCATGGTCGCCCCCTCCCCCTCCGGCTCCCAGCCCGTGCCTGGCCGCACCCCTCCACCGCCGGCGGGCGCGGCCTCCCAGCCGGCAGGCGCGCCCCCCCAGCCTGGCTTCCTGGGCGGCCTCAACGAGGCCCAACGCCGGGCGGTGGATCACCATCACGGTCCGCTGCTGGTGGTGGCGGGGGCCGGCAGCGGCAAGACCCGGGCCCTCACCCATCGCATCGCCCACCTGATCGGCCACCACGGCGTCGATCCCGGCGAGCTGCTGGCCGTCACCTTCACCAACAAGGCCGCCCGGGAGATGAAGGAGCGGCTGGAACTGCTGCTGGCCCAGCGCCTGGCCCAGAGCCAGTTCGGCCAGCCCTGGAGCACCCTGCCCCTGCACGAACAGAAGCAGCTCCGCAGCCGCATCTATCGGGAGGTGATCAAGGAGCTGTGGATCGGCACCTTCCACGCCCTGTTCGCCCGGCTGCTGCGCTTCGACATCGACAAGTTCCGGGACCCGGAGGGTCTCGCCTGGACACGGCAGTTCTCGATCTACGACGAGAGCGATGCCCAGAGCCTGGTGAAGGAGATCGTGACCCAGGAGCTGGGTCTCGACCCCAAGCGCTTCGAACCCAAGAAGGTGCGCTGGGCCATCAGCAATGCCAAGAACCAGGGCTGGCTGCCGGAGCAGATGGAGGCCAACGCCGAAGGCCTGCGGGACCGCAAGCTGGCGGAGGCCTACCGGCTTTATCGCCGCGCCCTGGCGGCCAACAACGCCCTCGACTTCGACGACCTGCTGCTGTTGCCGGTGCAGTTGCTGCGGCAGAACGACCAGGTGCGCAACTACTGGCACCGGCGGTTCCGGCACGTGCTGGTGGATGAATACCAGGACACCAACCGCACCCAGTACGACCTGATCAAGCTGCTGGTGACCGACGGCCGCGACCCCGCCAGCTTCCAGGAGTGGTCGGGGCGCTCGGTGTTCGTGGTGGGCGACGCCGACCAGAGCATCTACAGCTTCCGGGCGGCCGACTTCACGATCCTGATGGGCTTCCAGGACGACTTCGGCGACGGCGCCGCCGATGACGTCACCGCCACGATGGTGAAGCTGGAGGAGAACTACCGGTCCACCGCCACGATCCTGGAGGCGGCCAATGCCCTGATCGCCAACAACAGCGAACGGATCGACAAGGTGCTGCGGCCCACCCGCGGCGAGGGCGAACCGATCACCCTCACCCGCTGCGACGACGAGATCGCCGAAGCGGAGGCCGTGGTGCATCGGATGCGGATGCTGGAGGCGGCCCACCCGGAGCTGCGCTGGGGCGACATGGCGGTGCTCTACCGCACCAATGCCCAGAGCCGGGCGATGGAGGAGTCGCTGGTGCGCTGGGGCATCCCCTATCTGGTGGTGGGGGGCCTGCGCTTCTACGACCGGCGCGAGATCAAGGACATGCTCGCCTACCTGCGGCTGCTGGTGAATCCGGCCGACACCGTGAGCCTGCTGCGGGTGCTGAACGTGCCCAAACGGGGCATCGGCAAGACCACGATCGAACGGCTCACCGATGCCGCCAACCAGCTGGGCATCCCGCTCTGGGATGTGATCAGCGATCCGGAGGCCGTGCGCAGCCTGGGGGGCCGTTCCGCCAAGGGGCTGTTGCAGTTCCATGAATTGCTGCGGGATCTGCAGCGGCGCCTGCACGAGGCTCCACCCTCGGAGTTGGTGCAACGGGTGATGGAGCAGAGCGGCTATGTGGCCGAGCTGATCACCGATGGCACCGACGAGGCGGAGGACCGCCGCCGCAACCTCAACGAACTGGTGAATGCCGCCCTGCAGTACCAGGAGGAGAACGAGGAAGGCAGCCTCGAAGACTTCCTGGCCTCCGCCGCCCTGGCCAGCGATGCCGACAGCAAGGACACCGAACAGGACCGGGTGACCCTGATGACGCTCCATGCCAGCAAGGGGCTGGAATTTCCGGTGGTGTTCCTGGTGGGGATGGAGCAGGGGCTGTTTCCCAGCTATCGCTCACTGGATGACCCGGCCTCGCTGGAGGAGGAGCGGCGGCTCTGCTACGTGGGGCTCTCCCGCGCCAAGGTGCGGCTGTTCCTCTCCCACGCCAGCGAACGGCGACTCTGGGGGGGGATGCGGGAGCCGGCGATCCCCTCGGTGTTCCTCTCGGAACTCCCCGGCGAGCTGATCCAGGGGGATGTGCCCCGCAGCGGCGGCACGGCCCTGCGGCGGGAGCAGCGGCTGGAGCGGCTCACCCGCGTCGACCGGGAGGAGAGCAGGGCCGTGCAGGCCGGTGGCGCCGCCGGCCAGCCCGCCAATGCGGTGCGCCGCCGCGGCCAGGGGCATGACTGGTCGGTGGGAGACCAGCTGCGCCATGCCAGCTTCGGCATCGGCACCGTGACCCATCGCTTCGGAGCAGGGGAGAAGATCTCGATCGCGGTGAAATTCGAGGGCATGGGCCCGAAGATCCTCGATCCGCGCCTGGCCCCGATCGAGCCGCTGTGACGACCGCCCGTAGATTCGGACATTCCCGCAGATGGGCGCCGCATGGCAGGCAGCACCAGCCCCAGAGCCGGCCTGATCCACACGCTTGAGCCCTGGGCCGATCTGCTCCTGGTCCTCGGCATCGCCCTGGGCACGGTGGACACCAAGGGCGTGTCCCTTGGCTATCTCTGCCACTCCCTGATCGCCGCCTGGGTGCTGTTCCGCTGCCTTGCGAACGGTCTATCGAGCCGTGACGACAGCGGCCGCATTCTTTATTACGGCCTGGTCCTGCTGGTGAGTTTCACCCTGCGGGCCCTCGTGCTCGATGGCAAGGACAACGAGTACGTGACCACCCCCAACTCCATCCAGGACTGGATCCTGGTGCTGGCAGGGTTCGCCATCGGCTGTCGAACCGGCCTGCGCCAGTGGAACCGCTTCTGGCAGATGTGGCTGCTGGCCTCGGTGGTGGTGGCCGCAGCCACCTGGGGTTGGCTGCGCGGGGCCAACGTCTCGTTCCTCCCGGATCTGCAGCTCGGCCTCTACTGGACCAGCATGGCCGGCTATCTGATCGGCATCAGCGCCATCGTGGCGGCGGCCTTTCTGATCGTGCGGGGCAGGCCCCTGCAGACCGTGGTGGCGGGCCTTGCCCTGGCGGCCTCGCTGGTGGGGCTGGCGGCGGCCGAATCCCGGGCCAGCCAGAGCTTCGTGGTGTTGGCCCTGGCTGTGAGCGCGGGCACCACCGCGCTGCTGCGAAACCCGACCGCCCCCTGGCTGAAGCCTTTTCGCCAGAACCCCAGGCGACTGAAACAGCTGGCCCATGGCCTGCTGATGGCGGCCTCCAGCCTGGGTGTGGCCCTCTGGGCCTGGATCACCTTCAGCAACCAGGCCTCCTTTCTGGCAAGCATCCAGTGGCTCAACCCCTCGGATCAGGGCCGGGCCATCCTCAGCCGCTGTTATTTCGGCATTCCCTTCAGCGGCGGCAACCGCTTTCTGATGGGCGGTGGATTCCAGCGCAGCCGCGAGATCTACTGCCCTTCCAGCAAAACCCACATCAATGATCTCCTCGGCCTGGATCCCAACAAAACCTTCACCCATGCCCACAATCTCTGGGCCCAGATTGCGGGCGACAGCGGCATGCTTGCCCTGCTCGTGGCCATCTTCATCTGTGCAGCCCTGATCCGCTTCTGGGCCACGGCCCTGGGGCAACTTCCCCAGAGCCGGATCGCCAGCCTGCAGCGGCATCTGATCATCAGCGGCGCCATCGCTGTTTTCTTCTTCCTCTGCTCCTTTGTGCATGGAGCGGTGATTCACTCCCAGGAATTGCTTGCCCTTTTCGGCTATACCCTGGCAGCTCCTTTCAGCCTGCTTTCCCGGCAGGAAGCAGAAGCCGAAGCAAAAGCAGGGGCAGAAGCAGGCTGATCTCAGGCATTGGTGTCCCTCCAGCCACGGGACTCCAGCTCGCCGAGGCGGCCGCGGCGCTGCAGGATCGCCTCAGCCAGCAGCCGGATCGCGCCCTGGCCGCCGCGGCGGGGCAGCACCAGATCGGCCCGGCGCCGCAGGGCGGCCACCGCATCGGCGGGGGCGATCAGCAGGCCCACATGGTCCCGCACCACCAGATCGTTGAAGTCATCCCCCACATAGGCGGTGGCCCCGGGCTCACAGCCCAGCTGCAGGCACAGCCCCTCGATCGCGGCGGCCTTGTCCTTGATGCCCACCAGACAGTGGTCGATGCGGAGATGGGAGGCCCGCAGCTGAATGGCGCCACCACGGCCGCCACTGAGAATCGCCACCTCGATGCCGACCGACTGCAGCAAGCGGATCGCCAGACCGTCGCGCACATCAAAGCGCTTCAGCGGTTCCCCCTCGGAGCCGTAATAGAGGCCCCCATCGGTGAGCACGCCGTCCACATCGAGCACCAGCAGCCGCAGGCGCTCGAGGCGCACCCCACAACGATGCAGCCCCCAGCCGAAGGCAAGGCGGCGCGCCAGGGAGGAGAGGAACATCGGGGGACTCAGAGGCTGGAGACCGCGGGTCCCTGCTGCTCCAGCGGAGCCCGGATCGCCAGCAGCTGCTGCAGCATCGGCTCCAACCGATGCAACGGCACCATGTTGGGGCCATCGCTGAGGCCCCGATCGGGATCGGGATGGACCTCCATGAACAGACCGTCCACCCCCACAGCCACGGCCGCCCGGGCCAGGGGAGCGACGAACTCCCGCTGGCCGCCGCTGGAGCTGCCCCGACCGCCGGGCTGCTGCACTGAATGGGTGGCATCGAAGATCACCGGACAGCCGAGATCGCGCAGCTGCGGCAGGCTGCGGAAATCCACCACCAGCGTGTTGTAGCCGAAACTGCTGCCCCGTTCGGTGAGCCAGAGGTTCTTGACTCCGGCATCCCGCAGCTTGTTGACCACCTGGGCCATGTCCCACGGAGCCAGGAACTGGCCTTTCTTGACGTTGATCACCTTGTCGGTGCCGCGGGTGGCCTCGGCGGCCGCCAGCAGCAGATCGCTCTGACGGCAGAGGAAGGCAGGGATCTGCAGCACGTCCACCACCTCGGCCACCGGGGCCGCCTGGTGGCTCTCGTGGATGTCGGTGAGCACGGGCAGGCCGAACCGGCGCTTCACCTCGGCCAGCACCTCCAGGCCCCCGGCCACGCCAGGCCCGCGGAACGAGGAGCCGGAGCTGCGATTGGCCTTGTCGAAGCTGGCCTTGAAGATGTAGGTGATGCCCAGCCGGTCGGTGATCTCCTTGACCTGGCCGGCGATCTCAAACACCAGCTCAGGGCTTTCGATCACGCAAGGGCCGGCGATGAGGATCAACGACATCTCGAGAACGGCCTGCTACCGGAAGGATCGGAGCATAAACCATCTCGATCGGCCAATCTCTGCCCACCAATGATTCACCGCTGACAGACTAGAAAACCAGCAAAAATAGAGGTCGCTTCGTTAACAACAAAGGCTTCATTTCCGCCCGGCTTTGGCCTGAACCCGGGCCCGCAGCTGATCCCAGCGCAACCGCCAGCGGGGAGCCACGGCCAGGGGCACGGCGCCCGCGCCCAGCACCTGCTGCCAGTGCTGATCAATCGCCGCCAGGGCACCGGCCCAGCGCTCGCGCAGCACCGGCTCGGAACCCTCCTGCAGCAGCTGCTGCAGCCGCTGGGGCTCGGACTGCCAGGAGCCCGGATCGGCAACGGCGGCGAGGATGCGCTGCAGATCGGACTCCATCGTGCCGCAGCCGATCTGATGGCCCAGGAGGCCGGGGTCGAGCGTGTCGGCGAGAGCATGGTTGAGGCTGCTGAACACCACGCAGCCGCAGGCCAGGGCCTCCAGCGGCGGCAGCCCGAACCCCTCGCTCACCCCCCGGCCGCGCCAGTAGTCGGCGGAGTCGTAGAGCACCACCGTGGCGTCATTGAACAGGTCCACCAGGTCGTCCACCCAGCCGCTCTGCACCTCCACCCGCAGGCCGGCGCGGCGCAGTTCCGGCACCAGCCGCTCCAGCACGTAGCGACTGTTCTTGCGCTGTTGCACCAGCACGTCGATGGGCCGGCGCGGCCGGGGGCCGGCGGCGCCCTGGCTGCGGTCGCCGCGCTCCAGCCACTTGGCCTCCAGGGCGTTGGGCACCAGGAACAGGGGATTGCGGGGCGCCCGGTCTCCCCAGTAGCCGAGGGTGTTGCGACTCACGGCGAGCACCGGCACCCCCGGCGGCAGGCCGAAGCCGTAGCCACTGCTGTGGGCGTGATAGGCCACGGGCCGCCCCCGGAGACGGCGCAGCAGCATCGGCACATCAAAGCCCCAGCTGACGATCCAGAGGGCCTCGCCCGGGGCAGATTCCTGCAGCAGGTCGTCCAGGAAAGGGTGGTCGCCCTGCCGCTGGCGGTAGGTGACCACCTCGGTGGGAGCCAGCCCCTGGATCAGCCGGGCCGTCTGCAGCTCCACCAGCAGACCGCCACAGCGGAACCTGCCGGTGGTGCCAGGAACGAGGAAACGGACGGGACGCAAACTCAGGCGGCCAACGCCTCGGTGCTGCCGGCCCGCTGGCGACGGGTGAGGAAGCCGAACAGAACCTTGCCGATCGCGGCCACCAGGTTGCCCTCCAGCTCCTGGAACATCTTCATGTTGCAGTGGAAGGCATGGTTGGCCTCCTCCACGATCCGGTCGGCCATGGCCTGGTCGATCGGCAGGTTGTCGAGGGTGGTGCGGTAGTTGGCCTTGAAGCCCTTTTCGTCCGGAATGGAATCGAACTCATAGAAGCGCAGCCCGTCGTGCTCCCCGAGATTCATCGCCTTCTGGGCGATGTTCTTGAGGATCTGGCCGCCGGAGAGGTCGCCGATGTAACGGGTGTAGTGGTGTCCCACCAGCAGCTCGGGCGACTCCTTCGCCACCGTGTGGATACGGTCCACATATTCTTTAGCGCCGGGCGTGGCCTTGATCTGCTGACGCCAGTCGGAACCGAAATAGAAAGCCAGATCCTGCTCCAGCGACTCGCGGCGGTTGAGCTGGGGGAAGCCGATCGGACCCACCACGGGATGATCAGCCAGCTTGCCGATCTCTTCCTCCATGGCGCTGTAAACGAACCACAGATCCGACACCAGCGTGCGGTAGCTGGCCTTATCGACCACCCCCTTGAGGAAGCAGCTCACGAAGCCGGTGTTCTCGGCCATGGTGTGGGCCTTCTTCGTTCCCTCACGCAGCTGGGAAGCAAGGGCGACAGACATCTTCGGCGGAGCGCTTGAACGCAGTGGTTTTCAGAGCGATCACCGTAGGCGTGTCGCTCCCGGGTCCGGCGCCAAGGTTGCGAAGGGTTACGGGGCGAGCGGGCCATCGCCATGGGGCCGGAACGCACGCAATTTCCTGCCTTGGCCAATGACCCTGGCCCATAAAAAGAAAGCGATCTACGCGGCAAGGTCATTGCTGTCGCACTCCGGACAAGAGGCGGCATCAAACAGCACAAAAAGCTCGCGACAGAGCGCCTGCAAGGTATGAATGATGTCGGGATGGGGCAGGTGGGAGCCGGAGGCCTGCCAATCCCCGAGGGTGGCCAGACGCCACCGCTCTGATTCATAGGTGAGCCCGCGGATCAACACCCCCAGCAGCCGGGGACGGCCCGGGGCATCGCTCTGGGGGGATCGCTCCAGCCGCAGTTGCACCAGCAGGGAGCGGCATTCCAGCCGGGGGCTCCAGCCCGGGAAATGGAAGGAGAAGTCGAGGTTGTCCCGCTCATCGAAACGACGGGTCTGTGGATCGTCCCGCCAGGGGGTGAGGTTGGCGCGGGCGTCCGGAAAAGCTCTTCGAAACAGCGTCACAGCCGACGCAATGGCCTGGGCCAGCTCCGGACTGCTTGCCTGATCCGCTGCATTCATGCAGCCCATCCTGCAGAAATTCGCCGGGAATGGACCACTCGGTTGCGGCCCCCGCACAAGGGCAGGGATCGCAACCACATCGACCCACCCTGGTGCTGATCCCAGCAAACGTTTCACATCCGGCCGCAGGCATAGGCTCCCCCGAGCCGGATCACACCCCCATGGCCACCTACGAGAAGCTCACCGCACCCCTCCAGGGCACGGCCATTCGCTTCGAAGGCGGCCAGCCGGTCGTGCCCAACGACCCGATCATCCCCTTCATCCGCGGCGACGGCACCGGCGTGGACATCTGGCCCGCCACCCAGCGGGTGCTGGATGCGGCGGTGACCAAGGCCTATGGCGGTGAGCGCCGGATCGAGTGGTTCAAGGTCTATGCCGGCGATGAGGCCTGCGACCTCTACGGCACCTATCAATACCTGCCGGAAGACACCCTCGAGGCGATTCGCACCTACGGCGTGGCCATCAAGGGGCCCCTCACCACCCCGATCGGCGGCGGCATCCGTTCGCTGAATGTGGCCCTGCGCCAGATCTTCGATCTCTATTGCTGCGTGCGCCCCTGCCGTTACTACGCGGGCACCCCCAGCCCCCACAAACGGCCCCAGGATCTCGATGTGATCGTCTACCGCGAGAACACTGAAGACATCTACATGGGGATCGAGTGGGAAGCCAACGATCCGGTGTGCCTCGCGTTGATCAAGCACCTCAATGAGGTGGTGATCCCGGCCAACGGCAAGCTGGGCAAGCGCCAGATTCCCGAGGGCTCGGGCATCGGCATCAAGCCCGTGAGCAAGCACGGCAGCCAGCGCCACATCCGCAAGGC
>JBKDOV010000124.1:0-27268 GCA_046342815.1 Cyanobacteriota bacterium | reverse complement strand
GCAAGCCACTCTCCATCGGGTCGCAGGTAGTCGCGGTAGAGCATGGAAGCCACCGCATCGACACGGATCCCATCGATGTGATAGCGCTCAAACCAGAATACGAGGTTGGCAACCAGGAAATTGCGCACCTCATTGCGGCTGTAATTAAAGATCAGCGTTCCCCATTCCTTGTGCTCCCCAATGCGTGGATCGCCATGCTCGTAGAGATGGGTGCCGTCAAAGAAGGCCAAGCCATGGGCATCTTTTGGAAAGTGGCCCGGCACCCAGTCGAGGATCACCCCCAGCCCTTCGGCATGGGCGCGGTCGACGAAGGCCCGGAACTCATCCGGCGTGCCGAAGCGGCTGGTGGGGGCATACCAACCGGTCACCTGGTAGCCCCAGGAGCCATCGAACGGATGCTCTGAGATCGGCATCAACTCGATGTGGGTGAACCCCCGCGCCTTCACGTAGGGGATCACCCGGTCCGCCAGTTCGGGATAGGTGAGCAGCCGGGCCCCGGGTTTCAGATCGGCGGCAGGCACCGGGGGGCGGGGGCTGCCGTCGGCTTCCAGGAAAGGTTCCTCGGCGGAGCCATGGATCCAGCTGCCGAGGTGCATCTCATAGACCGAGATCGGCTGGTCGAGGGGATTGCGGCTGTCCCGCTCCTCCATCCAGGCCTGATCCTTCCAGTGGTACTGGTCCAGGCGGGCCACCACCGAGCCGTTGTTCGGACGCACCTCGTGGCGGAAGCCGTAGGGATCGGCCTTCTGATAACAGTGGCCGTTCTGGGCCCGTACCTCGTACTTGTAGATCTGACCGGCCTGCAGCCCGGGGATGAACAGTTCCCAGCATCCCCCCATCCGGGATTGCATCGGATGGTGCCGGCCATCCCAGCCATTGAAATCTCCGAGCACAGCAACGCTGCGGGCGTTCGGGGCCCACAGGCAGAACTGCACCCCGGCCACGCCATCGCGCTCCAGCACATGGGCGCCCATCCGTTGCCAGATGTGGTGATGGTTCCCTTGGGCGAACAGATGATGGTCCAGCTCCCCCATCCATTCCTGGCGGAAGGCCCAGGGGTCGTTCTGCTCGTGTTCGATGCCACCGCGCTGCACCCGCACCCGGTAGCGATCGCCGGGGTCCCCCGGCAGTTCCCGCTCGAACAGCCAGGGGTGGTGCGGGTTGACCATCGGCAGGGCCGTCAGTCCCGACTCCCCGCCCGGCAGGAGCTCCACACTGCTGGCCTCGGGCATCCACACCCGCACCACCCAGCCGCCGGTGTCGAGCGGCTGGGGACCCAACACCGCGAATGGGTGATCGTGGCGGCATTCCGCCAGCCGGTGGGCATCTTCGACCATCCAATCAAGGCTGGGCAGCACCATGGCGTATCCGTGGACGACGCCGGGAGCTTACGGTGATTTCGTGCCTGCTCAACGGGCCGATGGCTGGTTCAGCTGATCAGTGGGGAAATCAACGCCGATGATGCTGTTGTCGCTGTCGAGGATCACGTAAAGGCTGTCGGTGAGCCGGGTGAATTCGGTGGTGATCAGAACGAGTTTCATGTCCGAGGTGTGCTCGGAACGACTGATCTTCCTGACCTTCACAAAATTGCCGGTGACCCGCTGCAGGTTCTGCCATTTCCGCTGCAGTCCCGCTGCGTTGATCTCGGATTGCATGTCCGGGCTGAGGAAGCTCATCGCTGCGACATAGCGACCCTGAATCACCGCATCGATGAATCCACGGGCCACCTTCTCGGCGGGCTGGTCGGAAACGTTGAGGTGGTAGCCCTCGAGGCGACCATCGCCATCAATCACCATCAGCAGATCCCGGACACCGGCGCTGGTCTGGAGGGTGGCTTCCACCGTGCTCGATTCGACGCCGGGGCTGATGGCGGTGATCGTCCAACTCTGAACCTTCGGCTGACGCCGCAGGTGGTTCTGCACCAGTGTCGGACTGGTCATCCGTTGCAGGCTCGGGGCGAACTGGGCATAGCGTTCGTTGGCATCGCCATCGCGCAGGGCCCGCAGGATCCGTTCCGCCGCCGCCCGTGCCCGTACCTCACTGAGGGCACTGCTGGGCTGGGTTCTGCGCACGCCGGGCGCCGCCGGGGCGGGAGCGGTCTGGGCCTCGGCCAGCCCCGTCAGGGTCAGCGGCAGGGCCAGCAGCACCAGCAACCCGGCTGCCCTGCCCAGCGAACCGCGGAACTGCCGGCGGCGGGCAGGGGCCAAGGCTGGGAACATCGGGCGGGGCATCGAAAGGGTCCTGGAGGTCGGCTCAGTTTGCCCCAGTCAGCGGCTCCAGCCAGAGGTGGCTTTCGGCGAGATTCAGAAGCAGGGTGATCTCGCGGTGGTCGGGGCTGGTGCCTCCCCGCGGCACGCTGCCGTTGCCCGGGTTCACCGCGATCTGGGGCCAGGCAGCCGCGGCGATCGAGAGGCGCAGCCGCTGACCGGCGGCCACCCGTACGAACAGCGGCTGCAGGCGAATCAGACGTTGGGTCGGCACAAGGCATTGTTCCCCCCGGAAGCGGGCCACGCCCGTGCTCAGTTGCTGCACGCCCGGCCCGTCCGCTGCCAGGGCCGAAAGGGCCAGGCAGAGGTCATGGCCGGGCTGATCGGCTGCCACGGTGAGCCGCACCCAGGGGATGCCCAGCAGTTCGAGGGGCTGCTCCATGGGTGCGGAGCTGAAGCACACCACATCCGCCCTGCGATCCAGATCCCCCCGCTCCACCAGCCCCGCATCCAGGCCGAGATGGCCCCCTCTGCCGGGCACCGGCCGCCAGGGATCGTGCACCAGCGCCACCGAACCCGATCCCTTACCGGGGGCCTGCAACCTCCCCTCCGCAGCGGAGATCGCCGCCAGCCCATCACTGGCCAGCGACCAGCCCTGCTGCGCCAGGCGGGAAGCGCCGATCGCGGCGCCAGGCTGCAGCCCCTGCTCCAGCCAGCCCTGCTCACCACTGCCCGATTGCCGCCACTGCAGGGCGATCGCTGGAGCCGGGCGCACTGCCGGCGTAGCGGTTGCTTCGGCTTGGGTGGGCAGATGGCGTTGGAAGAATTCCAGCTGGAGCGCATCGATGCCCCCCTGCCAGTCGAGGTGGGTCCATTGGCCGATGCGCAGCTGGGGCTGGCCCCCCGCCTCCCGGCTGGCCTGCCACAGAGCAAGCACACCCCGCAGATGGGGATCGTGCCAGCCGCCGATCAGCAGCATCGGCCGGCGCAGCAGGGCGGGGAGCACGGCATGGCGGCGCCAGCCCTGGGGCTGCAGTGGATCCCGCCCCAGCCATTCCAACCCCATCCCCTCGGGATCGTGGCGTTGCAGCAGGGCCAGACCGTCGTGCAGAAAGCTGCCGCTCTCCAGGCTGCGACGGATTTCCTGCCAGCCTTCGGCATCGCCGCCGCGCCGGCAACCCTGGGCTGCCAGCTGCAGGGCCCATGCCAGTCCCAGGGCCCACCAGTGGGCGCCGTTGTCGCTGGCCCAGTGCT
Organism: Cyanobacteriota bacterium; assembly: GCA_046342815.1. Classification (GTDB taxonomy): domain Bacteria; phylum Cyanobacteriota; class Cyanobacteriia; order PCC-6307; family Cyanobiaceae; genus Cyanobium. Next base: position 23,807 of record JBKDOV010000124.1, on the reverse strand, counting down.
CCCTTTCGTCCAGCCCCGCCATGGCCGGCACCAGGCAGTCGGGAAGGGGGTCTGGCAGCGGGCTCGAGGATCCTTGCTTGAAATCCGGCTGGGATTCCTGGCCTGCATTGTCCTGGCCTGCATTCAGCAGTTGGGTGGCCCCTTGGTAGGAAAAGCCATAGGTGCCCACCCTGCCGTCGCAGCCTGGGAGGCTGCGGGCCCAGGCCACGGCGGTGGCCCCATCGGTGGCCTCCTGGGCGAAGCCGCCGAACACCCCCTCCGAATCGCCGCGGCCGCGGACGTCCTGCACCGCCACCAGATACCCATGGGCCGCGTACCAGCGGGGATGGGCATAGGTGATCGTGGAGGCCAGGGCGCTGCCGTAGGGCTGGCGCATCAGCAGCAGCGGCCTGGGGGTGTCAGCGCCGGCGGGTCGCCAGAGACGGGTGGCCAGCCGCGTGCCGTCGCTGCACGGCATCCAGAGTTCGCAGGGGCCTTCCGCCGCCCAGGGGGCCTCCGCCATTCAGCGCACGTCGGGGCAGTGGAGCCCGATCACGTAGGTGGCAAGCACCTCCGCATCCACCTGGCTGAGCCCCTGCTCCTTTGCCACCACATCGATCGAGCTGCGGGAGGTGGCCGAGATCCCCTGGGCGTTGAGTCCCTTGAAGCGGGCGCAGAGACTCTTGGCCAGGGCGGGATTCTGCTTCACCGATTCCAGCAGGGGTGAGGCGGACCAGCCGGGGGCCGCAGGCATCGCTGCCAGGCCAAGGGCCAGGCCCACCCCCAGCAGGGAACGCAGCGGCAAACGGGAGGGCAGCGGAACGGAATGGGCCAAGGGCTGCCGTGGGAAGGGTCGAATCCTTACCATTTCAAAGAGAGACGCCCCTCGGCCCTGTTCGGTTGGGGTCAGTTCGCGGAGCGACCGGAAGCCTGGCGCGCCCTGTGGATCCAGCCATGGACGGTGGCCAGCGTCAGCGGCGGAGCCGCGGGCCCCAGCAGTCGCCGTTGCAGGCGGCCCACCTGGAGCAGCAGAGCCTGGGGATTGCTGGCCGCCAGCCCCTCCCGGCTGGCGATGCCGGCATGGAGAAGCAGGGCGGCCTGTTCGGGGGGCAACGCAAGGTCCACCACCAGGCGTGCCTGGCCCCGCAGCAGCAGCAGCCGGGCTTCGCTGCTGCGGCCATCGGCCGCCAGCGCCCGCAGCTGGGAATCCTCCAGGCCTGCCAGAGCTGCCCAGTCGTGGATGCCCACCGTCTGGAGCTGTTGCCGTTCTGCCCGGAAGTGGGGAGGGAGCGCCCCAAAAGGATCCTGGGCGGCTTGGGGTGGGCGCTGGGCCATGGCGTCAGGGTTGCAGCTGAACGTTGCCGCTGGCGAGGTTGCGCCGCGCTTCGGCAAGAATCCGGGGGCGGCCACTGTCGGGCCCGATCGGTTCGATCCGGCGCAGGCGAACCCGCACTTCTCCATCGGCGCTGGTGCGGCCGTTCCTCCGCAGATTGCTGGCCACCTCCTCCACCGTGGGCCCAAAGGCTTCGGGCTCGAGGTCGGCGGGGGCTGCGGCGATCACCAGATCACTGCCGTTGTCGTAGACGACAGGCACACTCACGGCCCCCGGCACCCGCACCCGCGGCGTGTAGCTGATCGCGAAGGCCAGGCAGGAGAGCGCCAGCAGGGCCGTGAAACTGGTGATCCCCACCAGCCGGAACCGAACCCCCCAGCGCGCGATGAACCCGGCCACCGTCAGCAGGGCCAGTACACCGCTGGCGGCACCCAGCCACTCTCCGGCCACGAACAGAATCGGATCGGCGGCCATGGGGGACTGGGGAACAGGGAACAGGCTCCTTATATTGCGGCCGACCACGCCCCCGTCAGTCCGAATCGGATGAAGTTGCGGCTGGAGCGATGGTCTCCCCTGCTCAGGCACCTGCTCCGCTGGATGGTCCGCTGGGGACTGCGGGGGGTGGCGGCCACCACCGTGCTCAGCCTGTTGGCCCTGCTGTTGCTGTTCCGCTGGTACGACCAGGTGCTGGCGGGTCTCTACGGCCGGTGGCGGCCCAGGCTCGAGCAGCAGATCGGCCAGGTGCTGGGCCACCCCCTCAGCCTCGGTCCCTACCGCGGCATCGGTTTCGACGGGGTGGCGATCGGGCCCAGCCGCCTCGGCCCCGGCCCGAAGGACGGCTCCTCTGCCAGCGTCGAAGGGGCGCGGGTGATGGTGCATCCCCTGGCCAGCTGGCGGCAGCGCACCCTGATCCTCGACCTCAGCTTCCAGGGGGCCCGGGCCGACCTTCGCCCCAATGCCCAGGGTCAGTTCTGGGTGCTGGGGCCGATCAAGGCGGGCCAGAAGCCGCCCCGTCTCGATCTCACCTTCCGGCTGCTGGAGCCCGGCCGGGTTCGCCTCCATGGGCTGGGGGCTGCCGACCAGATTCTGCCGCTCGAGGCCCTGGGCCAGGTGGGGCTGCGCATACATCGCCAGGAGGTGGACTGGCGCAGCGTCGTGCGTCTGCCGGGGTCTCCGGGATCCGCCCTGGTCTACGGCGGCGGCCAGTGGCAGCAGCGGCGTTGGACCAGCAAGGTGGAGAGCCGGGGGCTGGCCCTGGCTCCGTTGTGGCCCCTGCTGCCGATCCGGGCGGGGGCCGGGGGAGGGCCGCCGGGCCTGTTGAGCGGCCGGGCGGACGGGCGGCTGGACCTCAGCCTGGTGCGGGGCCAGCCCGCCTGCCGGGGTGCTCTCCAGCTGCGCCAGGTCCGCTGGCGCCCCTCCGCCGGTGCGGGGGCGCTGGCCAGTGAGCTCCTGCCCCTGCAGTGCCGTGAGCGGCAGCTGGAGCTCGCCAGCAGCGCCTGGAGCTACGGCAGCTGGCGCGGCGCCGTGGCGGCCACGGCCGGGTTGGATCGTCGACTCGGGCTCAACCTGCGGATCCGCCCCCCCGCGTCCAATCCGCTCGGAGCCACGCCCATCCTCACCAGCCTGGTGGGCAGCTGGCAGAACGGCGGACTGCGGATCAGCACGCTCGAGGCCCGCAGGGGGGCTTCCCGGCTGGAGGCCCGGGGGGCCTTCGGCAGGCAGCTCGATCTGCAGGGAAACTGGCTGCTGGAGCGTTCCGATCTTCCCGGCGCCGCCCGGCTGCCCGACTGGCTGTTCGCCTCTCCCCTGCGGGGTTCCCTCGCCCTCGATGGCACCCTGGGCCGCCCCCGATTGCGCCTTGCCACGGGCCAGGCGGCCCAGGTTCTGGTGGGGCCCTGGCAGGCGTCCCTCGAATGGAGCGCCAACCAGCTGCGCCTCCAGCAGTTCCGCTCGGCCCATCTGCAGGCCCGTGGCACCCTGCCCCTGGCGATTCGTTTCGGCAAGGGGCTCGAGCGTGGGGACCTCGATGCCCATCTCGATCTGAGCGCCTATCCGCTGGCCAGGCTCAACCCCCTGCTGGGTTCACGCCTGCGCGGCAGCCTGGAGGCGGGGGGAAGGGTGCAGGGACCCCTCACGGCCCTGCGGCCCGATCTGCATTTCCGGGTTCAACAGCCCGGTGTCGGGCCGCTGCAGCTCCAGGAGACGTGGCAGGGCCATCTCCAGGCGTCGGCCTGGGATGCCCCCCAGTCCCAGCCCGGGGGAGGAACGCTCCAGCTCCGTTCGCTCGAGGCCGGCCATCCAGGCCTGTTGACGGCCGTGCTCGATCGCCGCTGGCTGCCGGCCCGGATGCGGCTGGAGCGCTCGGGGGGCTGGTTGGAACTGCAAGGCAAGCCTTCCCTTTACCGCTGGAGCGCCAAGGCCTTTCCGCTGCGCGGTCTGGCCGTGGCCACCGGCCAGCCGCCCCGGTTCCGCACCCTGCAGGGTCAGCTGAGCGGTGCCGGTCAGCTGGGTCTCCAACCCCTTGGCTTCCAGGGGGACGTGGCCCTGGCCGAGCCCCAGTTCCTCGGCGTCGGTGCCCGCCGGTTGCAGGCTGATGTGCGCTACCGGGAGCGGGAGTTCCGGGTGCGTGGCCTGGCGGAGACGATCGCCGGGGGAACGATCGAAACCGCCCTGGACGGACGGTGGCAGGGGCCTTTTCGGGCCGGCTTCCGGGCCCGGGGTCTCACCACCCTGGTGCTGCGTCAGGTCACCCAGGCCCTGGGGGTCTGGCGTGGCGCCCCCGTGGCCCGTGCCGGGCAGGCCAGCGATCTGGGGTCCAGTGCGATCGAGGGCCTGGGCCGCAGTCTCCAGGATCAGTTCGCGGCCCTGCAGCAGGCCCAGGCCGCCGTGCTGGGGCGCGACCAGGAGCTGAGGCAGGCCAGTCGGGCCGAGCGCCTGGAACGGCTCCAGGCCCGGGTGGATGCCGATCTGGTGCTCAGCGGCCCCGATCTGCAGACCGTCAATGCCGACCTGAAAGCCAGTGGTCATGTCTGGGAAGGACTGGCGGATCGGGACCGGGTCCTGGCCAGCGATCCGTTCCAGGTGCGGCTGGAGGGGCCGATCCGCAACGGGGCCGGTCAGTTCAGCCTTTCCGGCCTTTCCCTCGGCCTTCTGGCCCTGCTGGCGCCCGTGCCCGAGAGTCTGCGCGGCTCCCTGGCGATCAACGGGCGCTACCGGCTCGGGGGAAGGCGGCCGGAGCTGGCCCTCACCCTGGCCCTGGACGATGCCTATTTCGGACAGCGTCGCCTGGTGTTGAACCGGGGCGCTGTGGAGCTCCGCGATTCGGCCCTGCAGCTGGATCTGGCCCTGCAGTCGGGCAACGCCCTCAACAGCCTCGACCTTTCCGGCACCCTGCCCCTGCAGCCCCGCAGCCGCGACCTCCAATTGCGGCTGGCCAGCCGCGGCGATGGCCTGCGGTTCCTCACCGAGCTCACCGGCAAGGCCCTCGAATGGCGGCGGGGCAGCGCCGATCTGCAGTTGCTTGTGCGGGGCAGCCTGGCTGAACCGATCGCCAATGGCTTCCTGCGGATCCGCGATGGGGAGTGTCAGTTCATCGGCCAGCAGATCCGGGGGCTCCAGGCCACGGCGCTGTTTGATTTCAACCAGCTCGTGGTGCAGGATCTGCGGGCCAGGGTGGGAGCGAAGGGCAGGATCAGCGGCGAGGGACGGCTCGGCCTCTGGCGCCGCCGCTCCGACCAGCAGTCCCTTGCGGTGGAACTGCGGCAGGTGCCCTTCAGCCTGTCGCGGATCACGGCCGTCAGCGATGGCCGCCTCACCTTCGGCGGCAGCCTGCTGGCACCGGAGCTGGGGGGGGACCTCACCATCCGTCAGGGCACGATCAATGCCCAGCCGGGCCAGCTGGCCAGGGCGGAGGGGAACGCGCCCGCCACCGGCAGCAAGGTCCAGCCCGTGAGCTTCAACGAGCTGCTGGAGCGGAAATGGGATTTCCGCGAACCGCTGGTGCTGCTTGGGCCGGAGCAGGATTCCTCCACCCGGGCCTCGCTCGAGCAGTCCATCCCGCGGGTGCCGTGGCTGCGCTTCGAGCAGCTGAAGCTGAGCTTCGGCCCCGATCTGCGCGTGGTGGTGCCGAGGGTGGCCAACTTCGTCACCGGGGGCTCGCTGCGGATCAGCGGTCGTCTGGATCCCTCACTGCGGGCTTCCGGGGTGGTGAAGCTGCTGGGGGGCCGCCTCAACCTGTTCACCACGAGTTTCAGCCTCGATCCCTCGGCCCCCAATGTGGCCGTGTTCACCCCCTCCCTGGGGCTGGTGCCCTACCTCGACATCGCCCTGCGCACCAGGATCTCCGACAGCCTCAACGTGATCTCGCCGGGGGGATTCCCCGCCGCCGGGCTGGGCTCCAGCACGGCTCCCTCCCTGGTGGATCTCTCCAACCAGAGCGGCTTCTCCTCCCTCAATCAGCTGAAGCTGATCCTGGTCACGGTGAGCGTCAGTGGTCCGGCGGACCGGATCGCCGAGACGATCAAGCTGCGCAGCAGTCCGCCGATGCCCCAGGAGCGCCTGGTGGCCCTGATCGGGGGCAATTCCCTGGCCGGCCTGCGCGGGGGGGAGGCCGGCACCGCCCTGGCCACGGTGCTGGGGCAGTCGCTGCTTTCGCCGCTGCTCTCCTCCCTGAGCGACGCCCTCGGGCAGCGGGTCAGCCTGGCCCTCTATCCCACCTATGTGAACCAGGCGATCAGCACGCAGCAGGAGCTCCGTTCCCGCCGGGTGCCCCCCCAGCTGGTGCTCGGCTCCGAGATCGGCCTCGACATCACCGACCGCTTCAATGCTTCGGTGCTGGCGGCCCCCAACCGTTCCGACGTCCCCCCGCAGGTCACCCTGAAATATCGGGCCTCCGAATCGCTCAACCTGGAGGGATCGATCGACACCCAGGGGGCCTGGCAGACCCAGCTGCAGGTGTTCTTCCGGTTCTGAACGAGTTTTTTCTTCCCTTTTTCCTTGTCCTTGCTCCCTTCCTTGCTCCCTGTGTCCTCGTCGTCCCCTGTTTCCCGCTGTGAGCCCCAGCTGATCGGCATCGACCTGGGCGGCACCGCCATCAAGCTGGGCAGGTTCAGCAATGCCGGGGAGTGTCTGGCAGAGCTGGAGCTGCCCACGCCCCAGCCGGCCATGCCCGGGGCGGTGGCGACGGCGATCAGCACGGCGGTGGAGCACCTCGATCCCGACCGCTGCGCCGACCGGGTGGGGATCGGCCTGCCCGGTCCCGCCGATGGGGCCGGCAGGGTGGCCAGAATCGCGATCAATCTGCCCGGCTGGCGGGACGTGCCGCTGGCCGATTGGCTGGAGCCGCAGTTGGGGCGTCGTGTCACCCTCGCCAATGACGCCAACTGCGCTGCCCTGGGGGAGGCCTGGCACGGAGCTGCCCGTGGTGTGGACGACCTGCTGCTGCTGACGCTCGGCACCGGTGTGGGAGGCGCGGTGCTGCTGGGGGGGAAGCTGTTTCTGGGCCACGGCGGCGCCGCGGCGGAGCCTGGCCTGATCTGTGTGGATCCGGAAGGCCCCCCCTGCCGCAGCGGCAACCGGGGCTCCCTCGAGCAGTACTGCAGTCTGGCCGGGCTTGCCCGCCTCAGTCCGCTGGAGCCTGCCGAGCTGGACCGCCGCGCCCGCAGTGGGGACCCGGAGGCCCTGGCGGTGTGGGCCGCCTACGGCCGCTGGCTGGGAATCGGCCTGAGCTCGTTGCTCTACGTGCTCACGCCGCAGCGGGTGTTGATCGGCGGCGGCCTCAGTGCGGCCAGTGAGCACTTCCTGCCGGCGGTCTGGCAGGAAGTGGAGCAGCGGGTGCTGCCCGTGAGCCGCGAAGGGCTGGAGATCCGCCGCTGCGCCCTGGGCAACGGTGCCGGTCGGCTGGGGGCGGCCTGGCTGGCGCTGGATCGCTTGGGATGATGGGCCGATGACCACTCCGTCTCCTTCCTCCCTTTCCCCTTCTTCCCCCCCGGCGGCCGCGGTGCCGGAACCGGGGCCGGAGTTGCTGGCCCGCGCCGCTGCGGTGCGTCGGGCGGCGATGGCCCTGGGTCAGCTCGGCGATGGGGAGAGAAGCCAGGCGGTGCTGGCCATGGCCGCTGCGCTGCGGCAGTCGGCCGGAGCGATCGAGGCGGCCAATCGGGAGGATCTGGAAGCGGCGGCGGCCGAGGGTCTGGCCCCTGCCCTGGTGGCCCGGTTGAAACTGGATGGCGCCAAGCTGGCGGCGGCGATCGAAGGGGTCCAGCAGGTGGCGGCCCTGCCCGATCCGCTCGGCCGGCGGCAGCTGCACACCGAACTGGATGAGGGCCTGGTGCTCGAGCGGGTGAGTGTGCCGCTCGGGGTGCTGGGGGTGATCTTCGAGGCCCGTCCCGATGCGGTGATGCAGATCGCCTCGCTGGCGATCCGTTCCGGCAACGGTGCCCTGCTCAAGGGGGGCCGGGAGGCCAGTCGCAGCTGCGCGGCGATCATGGCGGCTCTGCAGCAGGGGCTGGCCGCCAGTGCCGTGCCGCCGGACGCCCTGGCTCTGCTCACCTCCCGTCAGGAAAGCCTCGGGCTGTTGCGGCTCGATGGCCTGGTGGACCTGATCATTCCCCGCGGTTCCAACGAGCTGGTGCGCTTCATCCAGGACAACACGCGCATCCCTGTGCTCGGCCATGCCGACGGGATCTGCCATCTCTACGTGGATCGCAGCGCCGACCTCGACCAGGCGCTGCGGCTGGCGATCGACAGCAAGACCCAGTACCCCGCCGCCTGCAATGCGATCGAAACCCTGCTGGTGCACCGCGAGCGGGCGGCCGAGTTCCTCGCCATGGCGGTGCCGGCCTTCGAGGCCGCGGCGGTGGAACTGCGCGGCGATGCCATCGCCTGCTCCCTGGGGGTGAGCAGGGCCGCCACCGACCAGGACTGGAGCACCGAGTACTCCGACCTGATCCTGAGCGTGAAGGTGGTGGACGACCTCGATCAGGCGCTCGCCCACATCGCCCGCCACGGCTCCCGCCACACCGATGCCATCTGCACCACGGACGCGGCGGCGGCCGATCGGTTCCTGGCGGCGGTGGACAGCGCCGGGGTCTACCTCAACTGCTCCACCCGCTTCGCCGATGGCTTCCGCTACGGCTTCGGGGCCGAGGTGGGGATCAGCACCCAGACCCTGCCGCCCCGGGGCCCGGTGGGGCTGGAGGGTCTGGTGACCTACCGCTACCGGCTGCGGGGTGAGGGCCACATCGCCGCCGACTACGCCAGCGGAGCCCGCCGTTTCAGCCATCGCCCCCTGCCGCTGTGACCCAGGACCGGATCGAGGTGGAGGGCTTGCGGCTGTGGTCGCATGTGGGGGTGCTCGAGCAGGAGCGCCGCGATGGCCAGTGGTTCGAGCTCGACTTCAGCCTGGCGATCGACCTGCAGGAGGCCGCCCGCGGCGATGACCTCGCGGCCAGCCTCGATTACAGCGTCGGCATCCAGGCGCTGCAGACCCTGTCCCGAACCGTGCGTTGCCTCACGATCGAGCACTACAGCGAGCAGATTCTCGATCAGCTTGAACGGTGCTATGGCCCCGTGCCGATCCGGCTGCGGTTGAGCAAATGCCGGGCGCCCATCCCCGGCTTTGGCGGCACAGTGAGTGTGCGCAGACAGCGGCGATGGAGGTGAATCCCCCCCTGGTGCTGGTGCATGGGTTGTTCGATACGCCCCGGGTGTTCGACACCCTGCGCGGGCGGTTGGCCCGCCGCAGGGATCCCTTGCTGGTGCCCCACCTGCCCCACGGTCTGGGCCAGGTTCCCCTGGCGGACCTGGCAGCGCTGCTTGGCAGTCACATCGAAGCGGCCTTCGGCCCCGAACAGCCCGTGGATCTGCTGGGCTTCTCGATGGGAGGCGTGATCGGCCGTGCCTGGATCCAGCTCCATGGGGGTGCCCGCCGCACCCGCCGGTTCGTGAGTGTGGCCAGTCCCCACCGGGGCACCGTGGTGGCCAGTCCGCTGCCGGGAAGCCTGCTGGCCGGAATCGGAGACATGAAGCCCGGCAGTCCGCTGCTGAAGCGGCTGGATCAGGATCTGGCGCCCCTGCACCAGGTGGAGTGCTGCAGCTTCTACTGCCCCACCGATCTCACCGTGTTTCCGGGCTGGGATGCGGTGTTGCCGGTCGGCCCCACCTATCCGCTGCCGGTGTTCTGGCACAACCGCCTGATGGCGGAGCCAGGGTCGGTGGATCCGGTGGTGGCCGACCTGCTGCGGCCCTGAATCAGGAGGCCACCGCCAGGCCCGTGTGGCGAATCAGGGCCTCGGCGGAGGGTTCTCGGCCTCGGAAATCGGCAAACACGTCGCTCGGGTGGCGGCTGCCCCCCAGGCTCAGCACGGTGTCGCGGAAGCGGCGACCGGTGGCCTGGATCGCCTCTTCGTTGGTGAGGCCCACCTCCTCGAAGGCGCTGAATGCATCGGCGCTGAGCACCTCCGCCCATTTGTAGGAGTAGTACCCGGCCGCATACCCCCCCGCGAAGATGTGGCCGAAGGAGCAGAGGAAGGCGTCTTCCTCGATCGGCTCCAGCACCGTGGTGGTGGCGGCGATCTCACGGCGCAGCTGCTCCGGGCTGCGGCCGCAGTCGGGGCTCCACTGGCTGTGGAGGCGCAGGTCGGTGAGGGCGAAGTGCACCTGGCGCAGGGTGGCGGCCCCGGCCATGAAGGTGCGGGCGGCCAGGAGCTTCTGGAATTCCTCCTCCGGCAGGGGGGCGTCGGTCTGCCAGTGGCGTGCCATGCCCATCAGGGTGGCGCGGTCGTAGCACCAGTTCTCCATGAACTGGCTGGGAAGTTCCACCGCATCCCATTCCACGTTGTTGATCCCGGCCGCCTGGGGGCGTTCCACGGTGGTGAGCATGTGCTGCAGCCCGTGGCCGAATTCGTGGAAGAGGGTTTCCACCTCCTGGAAGGTCATCAGGCTGGGGGTGTCGCCCACCGGAGGGCTCTGGTTGCACACCAGGTAGGCCACCGGCAGCACCGGGGTGCCGTCCGGGGAAAGCGAACGGCCCAGGCATTCATCCATCCAGGCGCCGCCTCGCTTGCTGCCGGGGCGGCTGTAGGGATCGAGGTAGAAGGCGGCGAGCGGCCCGTTGGCGGCGGCGTCTTCCACCTCGAAATAGCGCACGTCCGGGTGCCAGATCGGGGCCCTGCCGTCGGCCGCTACGATCCGGATGCCGAACAGGCGGTCGCAGAGGCCGAACAGACCCTCCAGCACCCGCGGCAGCGGGAACCAGGGCCGCAGGGCTTCGCTGTCGAGTTCAAAGGCCTCCTGGCGCCGCACCTCGGCCCAGTAGCTCACATCCCAGGGCTGGAAGTTTTCGGCCTCCGGTGCCCCGGCCCGGGCCGCGCAGGCCCGCAGGTCCTCGAGTTCCTGTTGGGCCACCGGATAGGCTGCCGCCCGCAGGTCCTCGAGCAGACGCTCCACCTCCGCCTCGGAACCGGCCATCTTCGAGGCCAGGCTCACCTCCGCCCAGTTGGCATAGCCCAGGCGATGGGCCTGCTCCTGGCGGAGTTCGAGGATGCGCTCGATCACCGGCCAGTTGCCCGACCCGGGTGTTCCGGTTTCGCCGGAGGCGCGGCTTACGTGGGCTTTGTACACCTGCTCGCGCAGATCCCGGCGCCGGCTGTATTGCAGGAACGGGGCGTAACGAGGCATGTCGAGCCCCATCAGCCAGGGGCCCCGGTCGGGGCTGGCCTCGCTGTCGCCGGCCTGGCGGGCCGCCTGGGCCAGTTGCTCCCGCAGGCTGGCCGGCAGCCCCTCCACCTCCTCCGTCGTGGTCAGCCGCAGGGTCCAGGAATTGGTGGCATCCAGCACCTGGTTGCCGAAGCGGGTGGCCAGTTCCGCCAGCTCCTGGCTGGCGGCATTGAAGGCCGCCTGGGCCTCTCCTTCCAGGCCGACCCCCCGCAGTTCCATGTCGCGTCGCTCGGCGTCCAGCACCCGGCTCTGGGTGGCATCGAGGCCCCCTTGTTCCTGGAGTCTGCGCAGCGCCTGATAGAGCAGGCGGCTCTGGCCGACCCGGTTGCCGAAGGCCACCACGGCCGCCTGTTGGCGGCTATGGGCTTCCCGCAGTTCCGGGCTGTTACAGACGCCATTGAGGTGGCCCACCACCCCCCAGCTCCAGCGAAGCCTTTCGCCGAGCCGATGCAGCGGCTCCATCACCTCTTGCCAGCTCAGCGGAGCGGCGGCGGCCAGGGTCTGCTGCAGTTTTGATTCCAGTTCGTCGAGCTCCTGGCCAAGGCGAACCAGCAGGGCCGGGATGTGGCGATCGATCTGATCGGGGGTGATCGCCTCGAATTGCGGCAGGCCCTCGCCGGCCAGCAGGGCGGGTTGGGATTCCAGGGTGGCGTTCATCCGGGCAGGCACGTCCTTGCCTGCCATTTTCGGGGGCCGCCGGGGCCGCTGTGGGGTCAGCCGAGGGGAGGGAATCCTCCCAGGCTCAGGGCGATCGGAGCATGGCTGGCCAGCTCGGTGGCCAGGGCATTGGTGCTGGCTTCGTAGAGATCGATCGCGACCCGTGGCCAGAAGCCGATCACCAGGGTGGGCACCAGCAGGGTGAGGCCGATCAGCAGTTCCCGCGGTTTCATGTCTCCCACAACGGCGAGGGCGGGGATACGGGGTCCGAAGAAGACGCGGCGGCAGAGGGAAAGGAGATACACCGGGGTCAGCACCAGGCCGATTGCCGCCAGCACGATCGCGATCACCCGGAAGGCCACGGTGAAGCCATCGTTGGCGGTGACGCCCAGGAACACGGTGATCTCACTCACGAAACCGCTCATGCCGGGCAGGGCCAGGGAAGCCAGGGAACTGGCCAGGAAGAAGGCGAAGGTGATCGGCAGGGCCTTGGCCAGGCCGCCCATGTTGGGAATCGAGAGGGTTTTGGTGCGTTCGTAGAAGACGCCGGTGATGAAGAACATGGCTGCGGCGATCAGGCCGTGTCTGATCATCTGCAGCATCGCGCCACTGATGCCGAGGGCGTCGATCGCCCCGATGCCGAGCAGTACGAAACCCATGTGGCTCACCGAGCTGCAGGCGATTCTTCGCTTGACGTTGTCCTGGGCGAAGGCGTTCAGGGCGCCGTAGACGATGTTGACGATGCCAAGCACCACCAGGGCCGGGGCCAGCTGCAGGTGGGCTTCCGGCAGCATCTGCACGTTGAAGCGCAGCAGCGCGTAGCCTCCCATTTTCAGCAGCACCCCCGCCAGCAGCATTGAGACCGGGGCATTGGCCTCTCCATGGGCATCCGGAAGCCAGGTGTGCAGGGGGAACATCGGCAGCTTCACCCCGAAGCCGATCAGGAAGCCGAGGTAGCAGAGCAGCCCGAAGGTGCCTCCGGGGGAGCGGCCGGCGAGTTCGGAGAGATTGAGGGTGAAGTGATCCCCGGAGAGGGCCAGGGCCAGGCCGCTGAGCAGGATCAGCAGGGAGGCGGTGGCGGTGTAGAGGATGAACTTGGTGGCGGCATATTGGCGCTGCTGACCTCCCCAGATGGCGATCAGCAGGTAGACGGGCACCAGTTCGAGTTCCCAGGCCAGGAAGAAGAGCAGGAAGTCCTGGGAGAGAAACACCAGCGCCTGGGCTGAGGCCTGCACCAGCAGCAGGGCGAAGTAGAGCCGGGTCTTGCGGGAAACGTTCCAGCTGGCGGCAACGGCCAGCAGGGTGACGAGGCCGCTGAGCACCACCAGCGGGGCGGAGAGCCCATCGGCCCCGAGGGACCACTCCAGGCCCAGGGCCTTGACCCACGGCACCCGCTCCACCAGCTGCAGGCCACTCAGGCTTCCATCGAAATGGCGGGAGAAGACCCAGAGCATCAGGGCGAAATCGATCCCGAGCACGGCCAGGGCCACCGCACGGGGGAGGCTGGGGTCGTCGGGATCGCCCGGCAGCAGGGGCATCACCAGGGCCGCGGCCGCTGGCAGCAGCACGATCAGGCTGAGCCAGGGAAAGGCGGGATCGAGCAGCGAAGACGTGGTGAGGGCAGTGGACGCGGCCGAGAGGGGCAGGGTGGCGTCCATCAGAAAACCGAGCTGGGGTCGATGCGGAGCGGCTCTCTGACCCGCCTGTGCAGGTTGGCCTCATCCATGGCTGAATCTATCAGCTGAGTAGTTCTACTCATCGGATGTGCTAGTGGGAGGGGGTGGTGGTGCGCAGGGGCAGGGGTTGCCACTGGCTGCCGCGGTTCTGCAGGCCCAGCACCGCCCCGCGGCTGCTCACTCCTTCCTGTTCCCAGCGGTGCACCATCGCCTCGCTCACGGCTTCGGCCACCGGCGCAGGGCAGAGGGCCAGCAGCGTCGGGCCGGCTCCACTGATCACACAGCCCCAGGCGCCGGCTTCCAGCGCCGCCTCCCGCACCGCCCGGCCCCCCTGGATCAGGCCCCATCGGTAGGGCTCATGAATCCGGTCGTGCATGCCGTCAGCGATCAGATCGCCATTGCCGGTGCGCAGGCCCTGCAGCAGCAGGGTCAGGGCCCCGAGATTGATCACCGCATCCGGAATCGGAATGCTGCGGGGCATGGCCCGACGGGCCTCGCTCGTGCTCAACCGGATCGAGGGAATGGCCACCACGGCGGTCACCGAAGGGGCCCATTCGCAGCGCACCACCCGCCAGCGATGGGAGGCGGCCCTGGCGGTCAGGCAGAGGCCGCCCACCAGCGATGGCACCACATTGTCGGGATGGCCTTCGATGTCGATCGCCAGTTCGAGCAGTTTTTCCTTGGTGAGCGGCTCCCCCACCAGGGCGTTGGCGCCGATCAGGCCGGCCACGATCGCGGTGGCGCTGCTGCCCAGACCGCGGGCCGGTGGCACCGCCAGCCGCACCCTGGCCTCCAGGGCCACAGGCTCTTCGCCCGCCTCCCGCCACACCCTCTGGGCCGAGCGGTACACCAGGTTGTCCGGACCGCCGCGCAGATGGGCCCCTTCGGGACCCTCGATGATCAGATCGAAGCGCTCGCCGCTGCCTTCGATCACCCGCAGTTCGAAGGTATTGCTGAGGTCGAGGGCGGCCCCCAGGCAATCGAAACCGGGTCCGAGATTGGCTGTGGTGGCCGGTACATCCACCACAACCCCCTTGCCGATCTGGGGGCAGCCCATATCTGTTCCGTCGCTTCGGCTCAGTGTCCCACCCGGCCGGTTCAGGCCAGCAGCATCCGGGCCCTGCAGGCGGCGCTGAACGAGCCGATCTCCGCATCGGTCACGGCCGTCACCGGCATCGGCTCCAGCACCGGTCGCAGCCTCCCCTTGGCCAGAAACGCCTGCTCAAATCGGTCGGACCGCAGCGGCGCCAGCAACTTGGCAGCGGTGCCGCCGGCCAGCCAGATCCCTCCCCGACTCAGGCAGGCCAGGGCCAGGTCGCCGGTGACGCTGCCATAGGCCTCCAGCCAGAGGTTCAGCGCCTCCACCGCCAGTGGCTCCCCTGCCGCTGCCGCGGCCGCCACGGCAGCAGGCAGATCGGCCTGGTCGGCGTCGACGCCCGGGTCCAGCCATCGGCTCGCCACCGACTGGAGCGGATGCTGGCCCTGGGGGTCCCGGGTGGCCAGCAGCCAGCGGGCCACATGGCCGAGGCCGGTGCCGCTCACCACCCGCTCGATCGAAACGCGCTCCAGGTTCAGATCCTGCTGCAGCCATTGCCGCAGCTGCCACTCGTCTTCGTTGCGGGGCGCGAAACTGCCATGGGCCGCTTCGCTGGCCACGGCCTGCAGCCCGTTCTCGACAGGAATCCCGATCGCCACCCCCAGCCCCGTTCCTGCCCCGAGGATCAGCAGCGGCGCAAAGGCCTCCACCGTGCCATTGCGGATCACGGCCCGCTGATGGGGCTGCAGATGGGGCAGGCCGTAGACCAGCACGGCGAAATCATTCACCAGTTCCACCCGGTCGATGCCGGTGGCTTCGGCAAGATCCGCCTCACTCAGCTGCCAGTGGAGGTTGGTGAGCCGGGCTTTCCCCCCCTGCACCGGCCCGGCCACAGCGAAGCAGGCCGCCTCCGGCGGGCCTGGGTTGCGCGCCCCCTGGTCCGCCAGGAAACGGGTCACCATGCTGGCCAGGTCCGGCCACTCGGCCGAGAGATAGCGCTCCCCGGCGATCTGCTCGAGCTGCCCTCCCCTGGAGCGGTAGAGGCTCAGCAGCGTCTTGGTGCCGCCGATGTCACCTGCCAGCAGGGTGGTCATGAAGCGGTGGCGGCCAGGCCCAGATCTGCCCGGCGCTGCTGATTCGCGGCGGCGCTGGCGGCCAGGAGCTCGGCGATCCCCACACTGCCGAGGTCTCCCTCGCGGCGGCTGCGCAGGCTCACCTGGCCGGATTCGGCCTCCTTGGCTCCGATCACGCCGAGCACCGGAATCTTCTTCTGCTCGCCGTTGCGGATCAACTTGCCGAGTCGATCGCCGCTGCGGTCGATCGAGGCCCGCACCCCCCCTGCCCGGAGTTGCTCGAGCAGCATCTCGGCAAAGGGAAGCACCTCATCGGTGACCGGCAGCAGCCGGATCTGTTCCGGGGCCAGCCAGAAGGGGAAATCGCCGGCGTAGTTCTCGGTCATGATCCCGAAGAACCGTTCCAGCGAGCCGAAGATGGCCCGGTGGATCATGATTGGCCGCTGCCTGGAACCATCGGCGGCCACATATTCCAGATCGAACCTTTCGGGCAGGTTGAAGTCGAGCTGGATCGTGGAGCACTGCCACATCCGGCCGATCGCATCCTCGATCTTGAGGTCGATCTTGGGGCCGTAGAAGGCGCCGCCGCCCTCATCGATCTTGTAGGCCCAGCCCTTGCGATTCAGCGCCTCGATCAGGCCCTGGGTCGCCAGCTCCCAGACGGCGTCCTCGCCGATCGATTTTTCCGGACGGGTGGAGAGGTTGATCTCGTAGCTGCGGAAATCAAAGGTGGAGAGGATCCGCTCGGTGAGATCGAGGATCGCCAGGATCTCATCCCCGATCTGCTCGGGCAGGCAGAACACGTGGGCGTCGTCCTGGGTGAAGCCGCGCACGCGCATCAAACCGTGCATCACCCCGGGCCGTTCGTAGCGGTACACGGTGCCCAGCTCGGCCCAGCGGATCGGCAGTTCCCTGTAGCTGCGCAGGGTGCTGGCGTAGGTGAGCACGTGGAACGGGCAGTTCATCGGCTTGAGCTGGTACTCCCGCTCATCCACCTGCATGGGGCCGAACATGCTCTCGGCGTAGAAGTCGAGGTGGCCTGAGGTCTTCCAGAGGCTGATGTCGGCCACGTGGGGGGTGTAGAGCAGCTCGTAGCCGGCGTCGAAGTGCAGCTCCCGCCAGAGGTTCTCGATCAGCAGACGCATGCGGGCGCCGCGCGGATGCCAGAACACCAGGCCGGCTCCGGCCTCATCCTCGATCGAGAACAGATCCAGATCGGTGCCGAGGCGGCGGTGGTCGCGCCGGAGGGCCTCTTCCTTGCGCCGCTGGTGTTCGGCCAGCTGCTCGGGGGTCTCCCAGGCGGTGCCGTAGATCCGCTGCAGCTGGGCCTTGGTTTCATCGCCGCGCCAGTAGGCACCGGCCACGCTCTCCAGCTCAAACGCCTTGGCGTTGAGCTCGCTGGTGTTGGCCACGTGGGGGCCGGCGCAGAGGTCCCACCACTCCTCGCCGAGGGTGTACAGAGTGATCGGCTCCTGGATGCCGGCCAGGATCTCCAGCTTGTAGGGCTCGTTCTGGGCCTGGATGCGGCGTTCCGCCTCGGCCCGGCTCACCTCGAGGCGCTCGAGCGGCAGCTTTTTATTGATGATCCGGATCATCTCTTTCTTGATCGCCTTGAGATCGGCTTCGGTGAAGGGATCCGGGCTGTCGAAGTCGTAGTAGAAGCCGCTTTCGGTCCAGGGGCCGATCGTCACCTGGGCCTTGGGGAAAAGCTTCTGCACCGCCATCGCCAACACGTGGCTCATCGAATGGCGGATGCGCAGCAGCTGCTCGCTCTCACTGGTCTTGGGCAGGAGCACCGCGGCCCCTCCATCCGGGGCGGCGCTGCCGCTGAGGGTGATGTTCCCGGAGGACGCTGCTGCAGGCACGGGAATCCGCAAGTGCTCAACCTTGATCCTACGCAGGAGAATCCAGGCCATGCCTAGGCTCCGCCCGTGACCAGCAGTTCCCCGCTCCGCCCGTCCGCACCCCGGGTTCCGTCGCTGGAACGACGCAGTGTGGCGGTGGCGTATCTGCTCTGGGCCCTCTCCCTGGTGGGGCTCTGCGGCATTCATCGCTTCTACAACCGCAAACCCCTCTCCGGCACCCTCTGGCTGGTGACCTTCGGCTTCTGTGGCATCGGCCAGGTGGTGGATCTCTTCCTGATGCAGGGAATGGTGGAGCAGGCAAACCAGCCGCTGCTGCTGCAGGAGGCTCTGGCGGCCCAGCAGGCCGGCACCCTGCCGCCGGTGGAGCGTCAGCTGCTGGCGCTGGCCCGCAAGGTCGGGCCCAAGGGCTTCACCATCAATGACGCCCTGCTGGAACTGCAGCTCCCCCACAGCACCGATGCCAGGGCCGTGCAGGCGGAAATCGAACGGTTGCTCCACGCCGACCTGCTCGATGTGGGCAATGACGAACGGGGTCGGGTGGTCTACCGGGAGCCGTGAACCCCCATCGGCTCAGGGGCATGGGCCTGGCAGCGGGCCTGGCGGTCGTGGCGGCCCGGGCCTGGGGCGCGGTTCCCCTGCCCCTGTGGAGCTGCCCCTATCGCCATCTCACCGGGCTGCCTTGTCCCACCTGTTACCTGAGCCGTTCGGTGCTGGCCAGCTTCCGTGGCGATCTGGTCGGGGCGATGCGCTGGCATGCCCTGGGCCCCCTTCTGGTGGCCACAGGGCTCTGGCTGCTCTGGCAGCAGCTGGCGCGGGGGGTATCGCCCGATTCACCCAGAGCCCGGCAGTGGGCGGTGATGCTGGGGGTCGGGGCTCTCGGTTACTGGGTGCTGCGGTTGCTGGTGCCGGCCCTCAGGCCGTGAGTCCGCCGCGGCGTTGCCGTTCGAGTTCGGCGCCGTAGAAGACCAGGAGCTCCTCCACCGCCTTCACCGGTTGCCCGTAGAAGCTGCCGCCATGGCTGGCGGGAAGGGAGGCCCATTCCCTCGCCAGGCGGGCCAGCACCGTTCGGTTGAGGCCGAGTCGGTCGAATTCCTGCAGAGCCCCCCGCTTCTCCATCAGATAGAGAGCGGCCTGGTCCTGGCTGGAGGGGCCGAAGTTCCGCAGACCGAGGCGCAGTGAAGCTTCCCTCCAGGTGCCCGGCAGGAACTGATAGGCACCGGCCGCGGCGCTGGTGTAGCGCTTCTGCACCGTGATCTCCGGATGCCGTTCCAGGTTCTGGAACCGGCCGCCGCCATACAGCACCCGGTACCCCTCCTCGCTGCCGTCGATCCAGGTGCCTTCGGCGTAGCGGATCGTGTTGAGCAGTGCCCTGCGCTCCGGGGTGATCCGGTAATAGCCCGACGGTTCGGCAGCAGGGGCGGTGCTGAGGGAAGGGTGGGTCTGCCTCGTTGCGCGGGGGGTGCCTTGCTGCGGTTGCAGCTCTGCCATCACCGAAGAAACCAGACGGGGCTGGCCGACCAACGGCAGCACCAGCAGCAGGGCGGCGGAACAGAGCGGACCGGAGGGCAGGGCGGCGGGGCGAAGCAGACGAAGCAAGGGCAGGTGCAAACCGGGGATGACTGAACCCTGATGGCCGACCCCCCGCCGCTGCCACCCCCCCGGGACCGGCACTGGACAAGCGGGACGCGCTGTGCAACCGGGGGCCGTTCACGGCGGGACTCGGTTGGGATCCCTGTGAGCGGCTGGGCCGCGGCTGTAGGGCCTGGGAGAACAGGTCCGCTTGTCAGCAATTCCCCATCTCCAGGGATTGATCAGCTGGGCTGATCGATCCCGAAGCGATTGTTAAGGCCTGTGGCTCGTCTCGCCGCGGCCTGGCGGTCAGTGACGCGGCAGGAAGCCGAGCACCTCGTGCACCCTGGCCAGGGTTTCGGTGGCCACCTGGCTGGCCCGCTCGCGCCCCTGGTGGAGCACCTGCTCCAGGCCGGTCGAATCCGCCCGTAGTTCGGCGTAACGCTGCTGCACGGGTCGGAGGGCCTCCACGGTGGCCTCCGCCAGCAGCGGCTTGAACGCGCCCCAGCCCATGGCTGCACATTCGGTGGCGGCCTCGTCTCGACTCCTGCCGCTGAGCAGGGCGTAGAGCCCGAGGAGGTTGTCGGCCTCAGGTCGCTCCGGATTGCCGAATTCCAGGCCCATCACCGGGTCGGTCTTGGCCCGTTTGATCTTCTTGGTGATCAGTTCGGGGGGATCGAGCAGGGTGATGCGGGACCCTTCGTTGGGGTCGCTCTTGCTCATCTTGCTGCGCCCATCGGTGAGGCTCATCACCCGGGCCCCCTCCCGCAGGATCAGGGGTTCGGGCACCTTGAGCAAAGGCAGCGGTTCGCCCGCTGCATCCCTGGGCCCGAATCTGGCGTTGATGCGCTGCTGGGCGATGTCCCGGGCCAGCTCCAGGTGCTGTTTCTGGTCCTCCCCCACCGGCACCAGATCGGCGTCATAGAGAAGGATATCCGCCGCCATCAGCACCGGATAGTCGAGCAACCCAGCCGAGACGTTGTCCCCCTGCTTGACCGCCTTTTCCTTGAACTGGATCATCCGCTCCAGCCAGTTGAGGGGGGTGACGCAGTTGAGGAGCCAGCAGAGCTCGCTGTGGGCGGCCACATGGCTCTGCACGAACACGGTGGAACGGGCAGGGTCAATGCCGCAGGCCAGGTAGAGGGCGGCGGTGGTGAGGGTGTCCTCCGCCAGCCGGGCCGGGTCATGCGGCACCGTGATCGCATGCAGATCCACGACACAGAAGAAGGTGTCGTGGCTTTCCTGCAGCTGGACCCAGTTGCGGATCGCCCCGAGCCAGTTGCCCAGATGCAGAGCTCCGGTGGGCTGAACCCCGGAGAGAACCCGCGGCCGTGCGTCGGTCATGGCGAAGGATCAGGCTTCGGCCGCTTCGCTGGCCGAGCCTGCCTCGAGGCTTTCGGTGGGCTCGGTCGGCGCTTCGCTGGCGGACTCGGCAACACTCACGGCCTCGGTATCGAAGCCGGCCTCCGCATCGAAGCCGGGCTCGGCATCGAAGCCGGGCTCGGCATCACTGGCGGTATCGGCAACCTCAGCAACCTCGGTCGCTGTGGCCACGGGACGACTGGGACGGGCAAAGGGATCCACCCGGGGTCCCCGTCCCCCGCCGGAGCCCCCACCGCGGGGGGCCTCACCGCGCCCAGGGCGGCGGTCGCCACCACCACCACCGGGCCCGCGGGGGCCAGGGGGGCGCCCACCGCCCTGGGCGCGGTGCTGGGCCACGATCTCATCGAGCTGGCCGGCTTCCAGCTGCTGGGCCAGGGTGCGCAGGCTGAAGCCCAGCACGGCCACGGTGGAGCGAAGGCCCAGAGCCTCCTGCAGGGCACGGGCCGCCTGCATTTCGTTGTCGCTCAGGCGGATCCGGAAGCCACCGGCATCGCGGTTGCCGGAAGGGCGGGGGCCACGGCCGCCCTCTTCCTGGCGGGCTGAAGGAAAGGAATTGTTGGTTTCGTCGGCCATTGCCGCAGCCTGGAGTCAGGGGCAAGTGTGGCGCATCGTCCCCTCATCCCGGTCGGCATTCGGACACAGCCAGCGGAGTTGATGGGGCTCCTTCCCCCCCTCGGACCTGCTTGCCTCGGACCTGCCGCGCGAAAGAACCAGCAGAGGGACCGGTCGGGGCCTGCGCTCCTCGAAGCTGCGGCGATAGGCCTCGATCAGCTCCAGGTAATCCGCGAGCGTCCAGTGATGGCCGCCCTTCTCCTGCACAGACCACAGCCGCAGCTGCGCCTCACGGCAGGCTTCGGGGCCGAATTCCTCCCAGCAGAGCTGTTGGGCCTGCCAATCCGGCCGCCCGGCGGCCACCTGCTCCCGGTACCGCACCAGTTCCGGAGCCTCGCGGCTGGCATCCGGCGGCAGCACGAGCAGCAGCTCCTGCACCGGCACCGGCGACAGCCGCAGCCAGCAGCGGTCGTGGAGCAGCACCGGCAACTTTCCATGCCAGTGGCTGGCCGCCTCGATCTGGGCCCAGCAGGCCTCCACCAGAGCCGTCTGGCTCGCCGTGAATGTGATCGGCGCGGTCGTGCCGCTGCCCCTGCGGGTTGCTCTCGGCTCAGCCTTGCCCATGGATGTGTTGGTGCGGAGGCCTTCCGGTCCTTCCATCCTGCCGTCTTTCCGCCTTCCGCGGCCGCGATGCGGACACCACCCTCTTCTGGCTGGATGAAAACCCCTTCGGTTGAGCTAAACAGGCATTGCCTCTGGAAAGCACGGTGAACAGCGAGGTCCGCCGCCCCAAGATTCCTTTCCTCCAGCCAGGCCTGGTGCTGGCCGGTTCGCTGGTGCTCGGCGATGGTCTGCTGCATCTGGCCCACCTGGATGGGGTCGCTGCGGTCGGCGTAGGCGCCCTGGCCGGAGGCTGGTGGCTGCTTTCCGGTCGTCGTCGCCCTGCCACGCCTCGGCTGCCCGCCACGATCCAGGGCTGGCTCGACCGTTGCGAGTCGGTGCTGCAGCAGTTCGATCGACTGGAGGCGGAGCCCGCTGCAGCGCAGCCGGG
This sequence comes from Cyanobacteriota bacterium, assembly GCA_046342815.1. GTDB lineage: Bacteria > Cyanobacteriota > Cyanobacteriia > PCC-6307 > Cyanobiaceae > Cyanobium. The sequence continues at coordinate 1,919 of JBKDOV010000124.1, read as the reverse complement.
CCGCCGGCTTGCCCTGGCCCGGCTGGAGCAGGAGCGTCTCCGCACCGGCCCGGGGGTGGCCCTGGTGGGGTCCCGGCCGATGGACAGCGCCCATCACCCTCAGCTGGCCGCCGCCCTGCGCAGCACCCAGGGTCTGCGATTGCTGTGTGGCCATGCCCTGCCGGCCTCCAGCGCGGATTGGTGCTGGCCGGAGGAGTTCGAGGCCTGCGATGCCTTCCTCTATCAACTGCAACTGCCGCTCCAGGCTGCGGACCTGCGCTGGCTGGAGTCCATCCCTGCGGGGCTCCCCCTCTGGCTGCTGATCGAGATCGGATCCGACAACGCCGCTGAGCTGCGGCTGGCCGAATTGCAGAGCCAGTGGTCGGGGGCGGCCCCCGAACGCCTGCTGCTCTGGGATGGCGGCAGCGAGAGCCTCGCGGCTGCCCTCAGCCCGATGGCGGCCTGGCTTTCCCGCCAGATCCCGGCCCTGCGCCAGGCCACGGCGTTGCGGCGCCTGGAAAGACTGCACGGCCGCTGGCAGGCCGAGCTCGAGCAGCTGCGCCGCCGGGAATGGCAGAAACTCCAGCAACGCACCCAGTGGCTGGTGGCCGCCGGCGTGTTCGCCAACCCCCTGCCCACGGTGGACCTGCTGGTTCTGACCGCCGCCAATGGCCTGATGCTTCAGGAGATGGCCCGGCTCTGGGACTGCCCCTGGGATGGGGAGCAGCTCAGGGCTGCGGCAACGGAGCTGGGCCGTGCCGCCCTGACGATGGGGGTGGTGGAGTGGAGCAGCCAGGCCCTGGCGGCTGCGGTCAAGCTCCACGGTGCCACCTGGCTGGTGGGGGGCACGCTGCAGGCCCTGAGTGCCGCCTATCTGACCCGGGTGGTGGGCCATGCCATGGCCGACATGCTGGCCCTTTCGGCCGGTGTCAGCGAGCCGGATCTGGAGGCGATCAAGCGGCAGGCGCCGTTGCTGGTGGCCCGGGCGGCCGAGGCGGAGAAGCTGGACTGGAATGGCTTTCTGCAGCAGGGTCTTGGCTGGATTCAGCAGCAACTGCGCGAGACAGGGAGTACCCCGATGCTTGATTCAACTTCATGATTGCTGTTAAGCATTTTTAAGAAGCCGAAATCTTTTCTGCGAGCTTCGGAGGGATGTGGACTTTTTCTTAGCCTTGTCGCACCTCTCTTCTTGAGAGGTCCTACATGTCCTCCTCCTCCATGACCACTGCTATTCGCAGCGGCCGCGCTGGAAGCTGGGAAAGCTTCTGCCAGTGGATCGCCTCCACCAACAACCGCATTTACATCGGTTGGTTCGGTGTGCTGATGATCCCCTGCCTTCTGGCCGCCACCATCTGCTTCATCGTTGCGTTCATCGCAGCTCCCCCCGTCGATATCGACGGCATCCGGGAACCCGTTGCCGGCAGTCTGATCTACGGCAACAACATCATCTCCGGCGCTGTCATCCCCAGCAGCAACGCCATCGGCCTGCACTTCTACCCCATCTGGGAAGCCGCCAGCCTCGACGAGTGGCTGTACAACGGCGGTCCGTATCAGCTGGTGGTCTTCCACTTCCTGATCGGCATCTCCGCCTACATGGGTCGCCAGTGGGAGCTTTCCTACCGGCTCGGCATGCGCCCCTGGATCTGCGTCGCCTACAGCGCGCCGCTCTCCGCCGCCTTCGCCGTGTTCCTGATCTACCCCTTCGGTCAGGGCTCCTTCTCGGATGGCATGCCCCTCGGCATCTCCGGCACCTTCAACTTCATGCTGGTGTTCCAGGCCGAGCACAACATCCTGATGCACCCCTTCCACATGCTGGGTGTGGCCGGTGTGTTCGGCGGCAGCCTGTTCTCCGCCATGCACGGCTCGCTGGTGACCTCCTCGCTGGTCCGTGAGACCACCGAGAGCGAGAGCCAGAACTACGGCTACAAGTTTGGCCAAGA
>JBKDOV010000123.1:0-2880 GCA_046342815.1 Cyanobacteriota bacterium | reverse complement strand
GCCTACAAGTGGGCCAAGGAGGCTGGCTTTGAGGTGATGGCCCCCAGCACCTTGAGCGTGTTCGAGAACGGCAAGGCGCCCAAGCCGCGGCCGGAGAGCTTCTTTGCCCTGGCCGAAGTCAATCGCCGCCTGGCCGCCAAGGATTTCAGTGGCGTGCGCACCCGGGCCCTCAAGGACCTGATCAGCCAGGCCAAGCCCCTGGCCGATGACGAGGGACGGGTGTGGGGGCCAGCGGAATTCTGGAGTTGCCACCTGGGACTGCTGCCGGTGCCGACCGCCTACCAGGCGCCTGCGGTGCCGGCCCAGCCAGAGGTTGATTCCGCAGAAGCGGCGAAGCTGAGTGAGCAGTGGCGCGGCCAGCTGGTGCAGACCGCCAAGCAGCACGGCATCGGCGTGATGGAGGCCCTGAGTTCCGCCGCCAAGGCGGCGCCAGCCAAGCAGCGGCTGGCCTTTCAGGCGATGCTGGCCGGCTTTGAGCCGTACTCCGCCGAGCAGCTGCAGGGCATGTGGGACGGAGAGGCGTGGCTGCCGCAGCGCTGGCTGGAGGAATGGTCCACCAAGTCGAGCGCCAGCTGAGGCACGCACGACCAGGCTCGGAGTGTGCCATGTCTTGCGTTGTGCAAGATACAGATTCGGATTAGCGAGCCGCTAATATCCTGGGCAGGCGGGCACCGGTCCCGCAATGCCTTCGATGACCACCACCCCTTGCGGGCGGATGGAGCCGACGCCAGGTCCCACCTCCGCCTTTGATCTCAACCAGGCCCTATTGCAGAGCCGTGAGCAGGCCCGTGCCCAGTGGGCCGAGGGCCTGGCCCAGTTCCAGGCCCAGATGGCCGCCATCGCCGAAACCTCCATGCAGGAGGTGGTTCAGGCGGCGGGACCGGCCTTTGCCCTGGGCTTCTCGTTCAGCGCCCAGAAGCTGATCAACGACGAGCACGAAGTGCTGCGAGTGACGCTGCGGCACCGCGGCGGCGCCGAGGAGTTCAGCGAAGCCCAGGCGCCCCAGGAGGGCAGTGCGGCCTGGTTCGCGCTGACCGCTTCCCTGTTGGCGGGCCTGCTGGGCATTCCCGTGGGCAAATCTCCTCGGACTATCGAGCCAGATCAAGCGCGACCGCAGTCGCGGTCATCGGTGGCGGAGGGCACGGCAGCGAGCGCTACATCCCCCGCTCCCGACGACCCTGACTCCACGGACGACGAGTGGGACACCGCCGCTCCTGATGCCCCGGAAGCCAGCGACCCCGGCCTGGAGCCGCTGAGCGAAGCGGAGATCGAGACCCTTCACAAGTTCCTCGGGGCGATGCCTCAGGAAGCGCGCAAGCGCTTCACGGTCGAGTTCCGCCACCACTTCAAGGTTTCCAGGGAGGTGCGGACGATCAAGGACCGCATCACCCAGCGGCGCCACAAGGACTTCATCGACCTGTTTGAGCGCGAATTGGCGGGGGTGACGCCATGAGCGTCTGCCGCCGCACCTACGCCAGGCCCCAGCCCCGGGTGCAGCACGGCCGCCACTACCTGTGCGTCTGCGTGCACAGCGATGTCTACCGGCAGGTGCGGCAGCTGTCGGCCGAACACCAGCTGAGCCTTTCGGGCGCCGCCCATCACCTGCTGCGGCTGGGCGCCGGCCTGGAACCCCTTCTTCCTCTCACACCTTCCACATCCACTGTTTCGAGCAAGACCCATGGCGATTGAACTCAACGACGGCAGCCGCAGCGCGGCGCCGGTGATCCGTCAGCAGCGCCTCGGTGAGGTGGCCTACCTGGCGATCGTGCGGCCCGAGCAACGCGACCGGCTGCGCAAGAACCTCAGCAGCGGCGCGATGGAGCCGATCCCCAACGGCACCGACCGCCAGGGGCGCCCCAAGGTGAAGCAGGAAATGGTCGTGCATGCGATCGCCATGCCGGGCACAACGATGGAGGCCCGCATCGGTGATGAGGGCGGGGTGCCGGCACCAGGGGATCGGGTGCGGTTGATCCTCAAGGCCAAGGGCTTTGGCGAGTGGATCGAGGCAAGGCGTCAGCACCGCCGCGGCCGGCTGAACGTGGGTGATGTGCTGGTGCTGGAGACCCGCTGGGCCCAGCAGTACGACCAGGACGGCAACCCCAAGGGCCCCAAGATCGAAGACCAGGCGGCCGCTGATGCGGTGCCGCGCAACGTGACCATCGGCTTCTACGGCCCGCTGTCGATTCGCGAGGGCACTGATGCTGCCTGGATCGAAGCGGCGGAGCAGGCCTACCGCTCCGATGAGGCGGCTGCCCGCCAGCAGCGGGTGATCCCGCTGTCGGATGGAGAGGACTACGGCGATGAGTTCGCCGATGAGGAGGTGCCGTTCTGATGGCACACCCCCAACACCCCGGCCGCACGCCGCGGCCCTTGGCCCAGCCGCAGTTGCCGGCTTTCTGCCGCACGCGCCGGCCGATCACCACCACCGTGCGGCTGAGCAGCCTGCGGCAGCTGCAATGGCTGCTGTGGCTGGTGCTGGCCTTTCAGCTGAGCACGGTGCTGCTGGTGCTGGCCGGGCCGGTTCCGCGCCCCCTTGCCGCGACAACCGGGGGATTCACCGCTGCGCCATTCGCGTCGCAATCCAGCGCCCCTGTCCCCTCACCGTTCAATCCATGAGCAACACGTCCGCTCTGGTGCCCCACCTGTTCGAGGGGCACCGCATCCGGGTGAGCACCGATCAGCAGGGCGAGGCCTGGATCGTCGTCGCCGATGCCTGTGCGGCGCTGGCGGAGAGCCCGATGGTCTGGGCGATGGCGAGCCGGCGCGACGAGGAGCACTGCCTCCATTCAGAAGAGGGTCCCGGCGCCGGTGGTTTCACCCTGGCGCTGATCAACGAAGCCGCGCTGCTGCGCCGACTGCTGAACAGCGACAATCCCAGGG
>JBKDOV010000122.1:0-3024 GCA_046342815.1 Cyanobacteriota bacterium | reverse complement strand
CCCCTGTCTACTGCCTGGCAGCGCACCAGGGCTGGCCTGCCCCTGATCAGCCCGGCCAACCGGCGGCACCTGACGCTCCTGGTGGTGGGCAGTGGCCTGGCGGGATCCGCCGCCGCGGCCACCCTGGCGGAGCAGGGCTATCCAGTAACCCTGATCACCTATCACGACAGTCCCCGCCGCGCCCACTCCGTGGCGGCCCAGGGGGGGATCAATGCGGCGAAGAACTACGCCAACGATGGCGACAGCGTGGCGCGCCTGTTCCGAGACACGCTCAAGGGCGGAGATTTCCGGGCACGCGAGGCGGGCTGTCACCGGCTTGCGGAGATCAGCTCGGCGATCATTGATCAGTGCGTGGCCCAGGGGGTCCCCTTCGCCCGCGAATACGGCGGCACCCTGGCCAACCGCAGTTTCGGCGGCACCCAGGTGAGTCGCACCTTCTATGCCCGGGGGCAGACCGGGCAGCAACTGCTTTATGGCGCCTATCAGGCGCTGATGCGCCAGGTGGCGGCGGGCAGGGTGGAGCTGTTCTGCCGGCGGGACATGCTCGAGCTGGTCACCGTGGAGGGGGTGGCCCGCGGTGTGGTGTGCCGCCATCAGCTCACGGGGGAGCTGGAGGTGTTCACCGCCCATGCGGTGCTGCTGGCCAGCGGCGGCTATTCCAACGTCTATTACCTCTCCACCAATGCGGTGAAGTCGAATGCCAGCGCCATCGTCGGGGCGTATCGCAAGGGAGCCCTGCTGGCCAATCCCTGCTTCACCCAGATCCATCCCACCTGCATCCCCGCCGGCGAGGCCTGGCAGAGCAAGCTCACGCTGATGAGCGAGAGCCTCCGCAACGACGGCAGGATCTGGCTGCCGGCCCGGCCCGGCGATGGGCGCCCGGCCGCGGCGATCCCCGAGGCCGAAAGGGATTACTTCCTCGAGCGTCAGTATCCGAGTTTCGGCAACATGGTTCCGCGCGATCTGGCTTCACGGCGGGCCCGGGAGCGGTGCCTGGCGGGCCATGGGGTGGGGCCCGGCGGCCGTTCCGTCTATCTCGACCTCGCCGATGCGATCGCCCGGGATGGCAAGACGGCGATCGAGGAGCGCTACGGCAACCTGTTGGAGATGTATGAGCGCATCACCGGCGAGGATCCCACCGCCACGCCGATGCGCATCTATCCCGCGCCCCACTACACGATGGGGGGGCTTTGGGTGGATTACCACCTGATGAGCAGTGTGCCCGGGCTGTTCGTGCTCGGCGAGGCCAATTTCTCGGAGCACGGCGCCAACCGGCTGGGGGCCAGTGCCCTGATGCAGGGGCTGGCGGATGGCTACTTCATCGCTCCGGCCACGGTCACGGCCTGGCTGGCGGCTAAGCCCCATCCTGAGGTGGGGCCGCAGCATTCCGACTGCCGGGCGGCGCTGGCTGAGGGGCAGGCCCGCATCGATCGGTTGATGGCCGTGCCGGGCTGTCGTCCGGTGGACGACTTCCACCGTGCCCTCGGACTGCTGATGATCGATGCCTGCGGCATCAGTCGCCAGGCCGGCCGTCTGCAGGCTGCGCTGGGCGAGCTCGCACGCCTGCAGCAGGAATTTCGTTCCGAGCTGAAGCTGCCGGATCACGGCTCGCCGATCAATGCCGAGCTGGAGAAGGCCCTGCGCCTGGAGGACTTTTTCGGGCTTGCCGAAGTGATGCTGCGGGATGCCCTGGCCCGGGAGGAATCCTGTGGGGCCCACTTCCGTGAGGAGCACCAGACCTCCGATGGCGAGGCCCTGCGCGATGACGACAGGTTCGCCCATATCGCTGCCTGGGAATACGTGGCGGAGGAGCCACCGCGACGACACTGCGAGGAGCTGCGTTTCAGCGTGCTGCCCCCCAGTACGCGCAACTACCGCTGAGCGGTTCTCCGTTCGGTTCTCGCCGTCCTGCCTTCCCCATGGCCTCCCGTCTTTCGCTCACCCTGAAGATCTGGCGACAGGTGGCGGCCGATGCTCCCGGCGCCTTCGAGACCCATCAGCTCGAGGGATTGTCCCCGGATCTTTCCCTGCTGGAGGTGCTCGATCTGCTCAATGGACAGCTGGTGGCCAGGGGGGAGCGGCCGGTGGGGTTCGAGCACGATTGCCGCGAAGGGATCTGTGGATCCTGCGGCTTCCTGGTGAATGGCCAGGCCCACGGACCCCAGCCGGCCACCACGGTGTGTCAGCTGTATGTGCGTCAGTTCCGGTCGGGGGAAACGCTGGTGCTGGAGCCTTTCCGGGCCCAGGCTTTTCCCCTGCTCCAGGACCTGAGCGTGGATCGCTCCGCCTTGGATCGGATCATCGAAGCGGGGGGCTACTGCTCGGTGAACACCGGCAGTGCCGTGGAGGCCAACACGATCCTGATCGGATGCGATCAGGCCGCCAGTGCCTTTGACACCGCCACCTGCATCGGCTGCGGAGCCTGTGTGGCCAGCTGCCGCAATGCCTCGGCCAGCCTGTTCGTGGCCGCCAAGCTGGCCCACCTCGGTCAGTTGCCCCAGGGCCAGCCGGAGCGCCGGGTGCGGGCGCGGGCTCTGCAGGATCGGATGGAGGCGGAGGGATTCGGGGGCTGCAGCAACCAGCTCGAATGCGAGGCCAACTGCCCGAAGCAGATTTCGGCGGACTGGATCAGCTGGATGAACCGGGAAGGGCGGCGTTGAGTGCTCCGGTAGGTGGAGGGGGGTTGCCAGGGGGGGCACCCCATGCTGTAGGTTCAATGAGTCGCTGAGAGGCGACGCGCCGTGACGATCCTGAGAGGGATTGGAAGCGGAGCACCTGGACAACTGAAAAGTTTAGGAACTGACGCTTCTACTGCGTTGGAGTTGCTTTAAGAGTTTGCCGAGAGACAAAGCTTGGAGTGATTGTAACGAAAGAGCAGTGGATGTGTGAGGTCCCGTCAAAAGAAGCAAAGCGAGAGCTTGCGCGGATGGGAAGCAGGAAGTCTGATCACGAGATGGACTGTGGAGCGAGGCGTGAGTGATTGCGACCGGATCTGAGATCCTGGAAAGTCACGAAGTCGAGAGA